>CALDZZ010000172.1 GCA_937944075.1 uncultured Rhizobiaceae group bacterium | reverse complement strand
TTCCAGGGGCGTGTAGTGGAAGATTCCGCAGATAAGAAAGGTGAGTCACTACTCGCTTCAACGCCGGTTGTTGTGCTTTCCGCAATTCTTGGCAGAACACCAAACATGGATGAGTATGAGGAAGCGGTTGAGGGTATCAATCTCACCAAGTTCTCACCGCCCCTGACCAAGAACCCGGATGCCAAATCTGTTCAGTATTAAACGCTGATAAACGTATATTGAACGGGAGCTTCGGCTCCCGTTTTTGTTTCTACTGAAAGCTTGCCTTTAAAATTGCCTCAAGCGCAGTTTTGTCATTTTCATCAAAATCATCAGGCGTATTGGAATCCACATCCAGTACTGCAATCAGTTTGCCATCTTCAAATACAGGCAGGACGATTTCTGATTGGGTTGCAGATGAACAGGCAATATGGCCTGGAAAGGCATTGACGTCTGGCACAAGTTGCGTTTTTTCTTCACGGGCACAGGCGCCACACACGCCTTTTTCAAAGGGAATCACAAGGCATCCGTGGCCGCCCTGATAGGGGCCTACCTTAAGCAGGCCTGGTTCAACAACGCGGTAAAAGCCAACCCAGTCAAATCCTTTCATCGCGTGAAAAAGCTCGCATGAAATGGTTGCCATTTTGGTGATGGGGTCTGTTTCACCCTCACAAAGTGCAGCAATGGATTTTGTAACTTCGTTATAGTCCCGCATGGTTTACCCTTCCGCCATTTCAGCTATAAAATCGATGGCTTGCAGATATCCAGGTATGCCTTTTCCAACAACTGTTCCGATTGCAATATCACTGATGTAGGAATGATGACGGAATTCCTCGCGTTCATAGACGTTTGAAATATGTACTTCATATACCTTTGCCTCAACGCCAATAATCGCATCGCGTATTGCTATTGAGGTATGGGTGTATGCGCCAGGGTTCATGACGATATGAGAGTAAACGCCTCTGGATTGTTGAATGGTATCCACCAGCACGCCCTCATGGTTGGACTGGAAACAGTCAAGCATCATGCCTTTCGCTTCTGCGTGAGACCTGCAAAGGGCCTCAACATCGGCAAGTGTTTGCGATCCATAGGTTTCCGGCTCGCGCATGCCAAGCAGATTGAGGTTGGGGCCATTGATGAGGAGGATTTTCTTTGTCATGTTCATTCTCGTTTTTTTCGTCTCTCCAGTTAGCAGGAAAAAGTTTTTCTGCAAAGAAACTTATCCCCGTTTGGAAAACTCGTGACACGCTTTCATGAAAAGGAGTGTCACATGTTTGAACCGGAACTGATCAGGGAAATTATCCAGATCGCAGAGGAACACGAAATCGAGCCGGAAGCCCTGATGGCTGTAGTTGAGGTGGAGAGTAACGGCAAATTGGGCGCAAGGGTAAACGGACGCATGGAGCCGCTTATTCGTTTTGAAGGCCACTATTTCTACAGGCTGTTATCCAATGCAAAGCGTAATCTGGCCGTCGTTAGGGGGCTTGCTCATTCACGATCCGGCTGTGTTAAAAATCCGTTCCGTCAGGCTTCACGCTGGCGCTTGTTGAAACGTGCAGAGGCGATTGACCGTGTTGCAGCGCTTTCGTCTTGCTCGTGGGGGTGTGGTCAAGTCATGGGATCGCACTGGAGATGGCTCGGGTTTGGTAATGTTGATGCGTTGGTAATGGAGGCGCGAGATGGTGCAAGTGGGCAAATTCGCCTGATGATGCGCTACATCGTCAAGGCAAGATTGAAAGGCAAATTGCAAAATCATGATTGGGCTGGGTTTGCCCGTGCCTATAATGGACCTGCCTATCGCAAGTATAAATATCATACCAAAATGCAAAATGCCTATCGAAGACATTTGCGCCGACGAAGAAGACCTGAACATGGTTCCATGTTTGCGCGTCGAAACCAGTTGCAAATGCTGAAACTTGGAAGTCACGGCATGGCGGTAAGGCAGTTGCAAACGGATCTATCCAGTCTGGGTTATTACTTGCGGGTTGACGGTGACTTTGGCCCTGCAACAGAGCGCGCTCTGAAAACCTTCCAGAAGGAAAGTCGGTTGCAGGCTGATGGCATTTTCGGCCCCAAAACGCTTGAGATGCTAAGGCGAAAATTGCCTGTTAGCGTATAATAAAAATTTCAGCTTTCGCCATTCCGGTTCATGCAGTAAAACAAATCTCATGTTTCGCGTATGGACCTTGTTTTTCTTGTTAGTCGCTTTGCCTGTTCAAGCGGGCGAGCGATTACTGGTTTTTGCTGCTGCAAGCCAGAAAGATGCGCTTGAGGCAATTGCCTTGCGCTATGAAGAAACGTGCGATTGCAAAATTGTTTTTTCATTTGCTGCTACATCCACACTGGCAAGGCAGGTTGAAGCAGGCGCGCCGGTTGATATTTTCATATCCGCCAATCAGGCCTGGATTGACTGGCTTGAAATCAAGGGAAAATTGCCCGCCAATCAAAGTGTCATGATTGCCGGCAACAGACTGGTTATCGCTTCTGCTGCCAAGACAAAAGACAGTTTCAATATTTTGATGCGGGATCGTTTTGCCATGGCTGATCCGCTGAGTGTTCCTGCCGGCATTTATGCCCGTGAAGCCCTTCAAACCATGGCGCTTTGGCAGCGCGTAAAATCAAACGCGGTTTTTGCAGAAAATGTTCGTGTTGCACTCAAGCAGATTGAGCGTGGTGACCTGCTTTCTGGTATCACTTATCAGTCTGATTTGATCGGTCAAAACAAATTGCACGCTCATTATATATTTCCAGGCGACGTGCATACGCCAATCCGTTATCTGGCAGGTGTCGTAAAGCAGGGAGAGATAGCCCGTGGATTTGTTGATTATCTGGTGAGTGAGAAAGCCCAGGATATCTTCACAGAATTTGGCTTCCTGCCACTTTCCGTGGTGAAAATCCAATGAGCAGTTTTTTTTCACCACAGGTATGGGAAATTGTTGCGCTTTCTATTCGTGTTTCGCTAACTGCCATGTTGTTCACCCTGCCACTTGCAACGGCAATTGCCTATCTTTTGGCGACGCGGCGTTTCAGGGGGTGGCACTTGTTAAATGCCCTGTGTCATCTGCCGCTGGTTATGCCGCCGGTCATTACCGGCTATCTTCTGCTTGTGGCATTTGGACCAAACGGGTTTATTGGAAGTGTATTGCAAAGCCTTTTCGGCTTCACCTTTGCCTTCAATTGGACAGGCGCAGCCTTGGCGGCAGGCGTCATGTCATTTCCGCTGGTGATGCGCCCCATTAGGCTAGCCTTTGAAGTGCAGGACCGGCAGGTACTGGATGCTGCAAAAACGCTGGGTGCAAATCGCTGGACCGGGTTCTTCTCAATTTCCCTGCCGCTTGCATTGCCGGGCCTGGTTGCTGGCGGAGTGCTAGGATTTGCCAAGGCGTTGGGTGAGTTTGGTGCAACCATTACACTGGTTTCCAACATTCCTGGAGAAACGCAAACCCTTGCGCTTGCTGTTTATTCGCTGTTGCAATCACCCTCTGGTGACGCGGCAGCCTTAACACTTATTATCCTAGGGGTTCTCATATCGTTTGCTGCAATTTTGTTTTCCGAGATTGTGGCCAGCAGGATAGCAAGTAAACGCTAAAGCAAATGTGTTTTGGCAGTGAGGTTGTTTTAAGTCACTGTAAGTCGATGTTTATAAAAGTCTTCATTACCGCATTATGTTTGTTCGTCATGCCTGCTCAACCCAGGGCTGAAATCAATATTGCCAAGGCAAGTTGGCAGATTTTTTCGCTTCAGGGTGAGGCCAAACGTGCTCCCATTGAAGCCTTGTCTGCTATTAATGATAAAAGCCTGATTCCTACGCTTGTTCTGGCAATGCGGTGGACTGGAAGTAATGTTTATGTTGCAGAGGCGCTTTCAAGGCTGGCGGGCGAAACCATAACCCACTGGCATCAGGCGTATGAATTTCAGGAACGCAATCCGCAAATTGTGCCTCATGAAACGTATCACGACATCAAGATGAAGCTGCTTGGGAATACGGACAAGCGGTTTCTTGATTTTCTACAAGACAAGTTCGTTGCGCCTGAAGTCATGAAAATACGACTTGAAGAGATTGTATGGGGCGGTGTTCTGGTAGATGGAATAACCTCTCTGGATAATCCCAAGATGATTGCAGCCAGTGAAGCTGATTACCTGCTGGATAGTGATCTTGTTTTTGGCGTTGAGATTAACGGTGATGTACGGGCATTTCCGCTGCGCATCATGGGATGGCACGAGATGTTCAACGATGTGATTGGCGGAGTGCCGGTGGCGCTTGCCTATTGCACCTTATGTGGGGCAGGGATCTTGTATGAAACGCGTGTGGATGGGCGTGACAAGCCGCTTGTCTTTGGTTCATCCGGTCTGCTTTATCGCTCCAACAAGCTGATGTTTGATCGCCAGACCAACAGTCTTTGGAACCAGTTTGCCGGAAAGCCTGTAGTTGGTGAGTTGGTTGATAGTGGTATTGAACTGAACATCAGACCCAGTACGATTACATCCTGGGCACAATGGAAACAAAAACACCCAAAGACAAAAGTCCTTTCTCTTGAAACCGGATATGACCGAAACTATGGATCGGGCATTACCTATCAGGCTTATTTCGCTTCACCTGATTTGATGTTTCCTGCTGTTGTTGGAAATGAAGCCATAGCAAAACGCAAGGATCATGTTTTTGGCATAAGAGATGTTGGGGCTGCCCGTGCATGGCCAATAACGGCCTTTGAAAAGTCACCCATTATCAACGATGCAGTTGGCGCAAAACATGTGGTTCTGATTGGCGATACAAAAACCAGAACAGTTCGCGCCTATGAGCGTCTTGCCAATGAAACTTTCAGGTTTGAAAATGAGCTGTTGGTCAATGGCAAAAGCGGCTGGAAGCTGGAAGAGGCGTTTTTGGTATCGCAAGAAACAGGTGAAAAAAGAGCGCGTATTCCCGGACATGTTTCCTATTGGTTTGCCTGGGATAATTTTACAGGTGTGAAAAGCAGTTTATATTCACCCTAATTTGACCATTTGCCTTTTGTGAAAAGCGGACTGAACTAATGAGCCGTATCTTTTGAATGTTCAAGGGAGGCAGTTTCTGTTTCATCTTCAAATGTTTCAAGGATTTCAAACTCATCCTCCGAGGTAATCTCATGTGTTTGAAGCGATTCATTTTCTGCTGATAGCTCGGTTTCTGTTTCCACAATAGAGCCCTCGTCGGGGGGTGTTTCAGCCGCTTCTTCTTGATGATCTGTATCCTGAGCACTCATGGGCTCAGATGCTATTTTTCGCTTGGCATCTGATTTCATTTCAGAACGTTTTTTGACCTTGTCCAGAAGGGTATCATCCTTGCCTTGCATGATCTTGGAGACGGATTGCTTCAACAGTGGGTTGGGTTTGATCACACCATCTGCAATCAGCTGACCAACATATTTTTTTGCATCCGACCCTGGAATGTGCAGCAGGTTTTGAAGGGTCTGCGGGGTGCACTCACCATGGAGTGATGACATGTAAATAGCCCAAAACCGAGCCTTTGTTGGCACCGCAACAGCGGCAGGTGCCACGGCTGAAATGGATGGCAGGGAGAGGGATGCGCCAGCAGGTAATGTGAAAACAGCTGCCAGGGATTGTATAAATCTTCGTCTATTCATGGGCTTTATATAAGGATGAGAATTACAAATTACCAGTTTCCAAGCAGTATGCTGAATTTGGAAGCATTCGATTTTATTCCAAAAAGGCTCGAATTCGTTCAATTGCGCGTTCAATATTCTCTTCGGAATTTGCGTAACTCAAACGAATGTATCCTTCCCCCAAAATACCAAAATCGGGGCCTCCAATGGTCGCTACTCCGGTTTTCTCAAGCAGTTGAGAGGCGAGGTCCTTTGCCTTCCATCCGGTGTTGGAGATGTTCGGGAAAGCGTAAAATGCACCTTTCGGGGTGGCACAGGTTATGTTTGGAATTGCGTTCATTTTCTCAACGACGAGCTTGCGGCGATTGTCGAATGCCTGCATCATTTTATCGACGTCATCCTGCGGTCCGTCGATGGCGGCTATGCCAGCCATCTGGCTTGGAGCGTTGACGCAAGACCATGCGTTGACAGCGAGTTTACGAACGTTGTTGTAGAGTGGTTCCGGCCAGATGGACCAACCCATGCGCCAGCCAGTCATGGCCCAGGTTTTTGACCAGCCGTTCAAAATGATTAAGCGGTCACGAATTTCAGGGTAGGCCAACAGAGACTGGTGTGTCTCGCCATCATAGGTCATGACGTCGTAAATTTCATCAGACATGATTGCAACATTTGGCCATTTCTCAAGGCCCTTCACCAGCTTGTCAATTTCAGATTTTGGCGTTACACCGCCACAAGGATTGGCTGGTGAGTTGATAATCAACAGACGGGTGTTTTCATTAATTAGCGACAGGGTTTCTTCAGCCGAAAAGGCAAAATTGTTTTCTTCAAGGATGGGAACCGGTATTGGGGTTGCTCCCGTATATTCAATCATCGATCGATAAATCGGAAAGCCTGGGTCAGGGTAGAGAATTTCAGCACCTGGTTCACCAAACATAAGGATGGCAGCAAACATGGTTACCTTGCCACCCGGCATGATCATGATGTTGTCTGGTGAAACCTCCGCCCCTGTCATGGTAAGCGTGCGACGTGCGACCGCTTCACGGCATTCAAGGGTTCCGTTTGCAGGCGTATAGCCGTGATGTCCGTCTTTAAGTGCCTTGATGGCTGCTTCAACAATATGTTCCGGGGTGGAAAAATCCGGCTGGCCTATGCCAAGGTTGATGATGTCCATTCCCTCGTTTGCCAGTTGAGAGGCGCGGGCAAGAACTGCAAAGGCGTTTTCTTCGCCTATTCTGTCAAAACCGGAAATTGTTTTTAGCATTGTAAGACCTATAAAAGCTGACTATTCTTAATTCATTATAGCGGAAAAGCGGAACAAAAAGCCATGCGGGATTTGTCAGACTGGAAGGGTTGTGAACAGCCTCACCGAAAGGTAATGGAAGGGCGGTTTGTACGACTTGAACCCCTTGATATCCGCAAGCATGGTGATGGATTGTTTGAGGCAGCGACAGCAGGTGATTCTGACAAGCGGTTTCGCTGGCTTTACGAAAGTACACCAAAAACCCGCGCAGAATTTCAGGAGTGGCTCAAGCAGGTTGAGCGCTCTGAAGACCCGATGTATTTTGCAGTGATTGATTTAAAAACCGGAAAAGTGGCCGGGCGTCAAACCATGATGCGCATGCATCCGGCTCATGGTGTTGCAGAAATCGGCCATATTCATTGGGGACCTGAAATTCAGCAAACACCTGCAACCACGGAAGCCTTTTACCTGTTTGCTTCGCACCTGTTTGATGAACTTGGCTATCGACGTTTTGAATGGAAATGCAATAACCGCAATATCCCCTCAAAGGATGCGGCCATGCGCTATGGCATGCAGGCTGAAGGCGTGTTCCGCCAGGCTGCTGTTGTGAAGGGTGAAAACCGCGATACTGCCTGGTTCTCCATGCTGGACTATGAGTGGGTAAGAGCTGGTGAAGCCATGCGCCTTTGGCTGGGTGAAGACAATTTTGATGATGCGGGCAAGCAGGTAAGGCGGCTGGAAGATATCCGGAGAAGCTTGTGAAGCCTGACCGTGATTATGCCCAGATGAGCGATGCAGATATTCGTGCTGCGGATACCTCTGACTGGATTGCTGTATTGCCTCTGGGTGCGCATGAGCAACATGGGCCGCATTTGCCATTTGAAACCGATACAATCATAGCCAGCGGCATCGCCTGCGCTCTAGCCGGGAATCTGCCCAAGAAACTTTCTGTCACCTTTTTGCCAACCGAGCCTGTGGGATATTCGATTGAGCACATGGATTTTGAGGGCAGTCAGACTTTGTCGTTTGATGAGGCCGTCGATCGCTGGGTTGTTGTTGGGGAAAAGCTTGTCTCTCAAGGCATCACAAAACTGATGATCCTAAATGCCCATGGCGGGAACTCACCGCTTATGACGGTTGTTGCAACTGAATTGAGAGTACGCTTCAACATGTTTTGTGTTGCGACAAGCTGGACCCGTTTCATTGTTGCCGGAGATGTTGTCAGCCATGAAGAAAAGGCCTTTGGTATCCATGGGGGCGATATTGAAACCTCGGTTGTATTGGCTCTTCAACCTGAACAGGTAAAGATGGAACTTGCCGAAAATTTTGACAGTTTTCAGGAAACACTAACGCATGATTACAAGCACCTGCGTGCTTATGGTCCGCATGCTTTTGGCTGGAAGGCTCAGGATTTAAATGCTGCCGGTGTGAATGGTGATGCCTCCAGTGCTACGGTTGCAAAAGGTGAAGCGCTGATTGCACAGGCGGTTAACGGTTTGACTGAATTACTTGAAGAAATGGATCGCTTTGATACGAGCGTTCTGGGCTAATTTCCGTCAGCTATTTGCTCGATAGAACGTATAATCTGATCACTGGCTATATAATCAGGCTTGTGTCCAACGCCTTCCAGCACGAATAAAACTGAACCTTCAATGTCGTTTGACAAACCGTCTACTGAATGGATTTTCAGGCTGACGATATCATCCGCATCGCCGTGATAAATGTGCGTTGGTACCCTGATTTCACTGTAGCGATGATGAAATTGTTCAACATGTCGATGCACGCGAGCAATATCCTTTGCGTTTGCATGAAAATTATCTGGCAGCAACGCAAGGCGTGTCGCGGAGGATTGTTCATAATCATCCGGTTTTGTATTTGGCAGAAATAATCGCTTGATGGCGCCCGGGTAAATGAAATGACCGGCAACAGGGGCGAGTGTCCTTGAAAAGAGCCAGCCGAGCACGGGCGTGTTTCCCAGATTGTAATGCCAGTCAACGCCTGTATACCAAGGGTGGGTTACAGGTGCCAAAAGCACCAGACCAGCAGTTTTTTCCGGATAAAGTACCCCAAAAGCCGATGCAAGCGCGCCACCAAAGGAGTGGCCGACAATGATCGCTTTTTCAATATCAAGTTCTTCCATCAGCAGGGCAATCGAGCTGGTTTGTGTTGGTACATGCGAAGAATTCTTGAAACTTTGAGAATACCCCTGACCAGGCCGATCCAGAAAGACCAATCTGAACCGATCCTTTAGCAAGGGACGGTAGATTGGCATCGGATCATTCAGATTGCCTCCGGCACCATGAATGAAAATGATGGCCGGTCTGTCTGATGTTGCGCTTTCAGGGACGCCAGTATCCATGAAATGCAGTTTTGCACCATTGATGGTTTTGAATTCCCCAACAGGTGGAAATTCTTTCCTGATTTGATAGGAGAGGATGCTGCTTGTGACAAACAGGATTATTGTGGACAGAAGAAACAGTCCTGCAAGAAGTTTCAGCAATAGCATCATGGGTTTTGTCAGGTCCTGCTGCCTGCAAGTTCTTCTTCAAGAGTAATCACGGCAGATTGTGCCTGTTGATTGGCAGGGTAGATTTCCAGCACACGGTACCATGCCTTGAGAGCATCCTGAGTGCGATCCAGTCTTTGCATGATTACTGCAAGACCGGACAAGGCACCAAAATGTCTTGGTTCAAGCGATAATGTTTGTTCAATGTCAGCAAGGGAGCGGCCGTAATCCTGCTTGCTGAAATAAAGCGTAGCCCTGCGGTTCCAGCCTTCTGCGTATTTTGGCTTTAGAACAATAACCTGAGCCAGCAAATCTTCTGCCTTGGCAAATTCCTGTTTTTTCATGGCACT
The DNA here is from genome assembly GCA_937944075.1 of uncultured Rhizobiaceae group bacterium. Taxonomy (GTDB): domain Bacteria; phylum Pseudomonadota; class Alphaproteobacteria; order Rhizobiales; family Rhizobiaceae; genus JAALLB01. The sequence continues at coordinate 4,219 of CALDZZ010000172.1, read as the reverse complement.
GGCTGCCCATGACATGAGTAGATCAATGCTTTTTGAGCCGGAAGTAGACCACTCACGCCAGATCATCCGCGCTGTAGCACTTGCAGAACTTTCCTTGGGGTCTTTTTTCAATTGCTCAAACAGGCGCTCAAGGGTTTCTTCAGTTTCCAAAACCGTATTGTTTTCTGGCGGAAGAATGGGTTCCGTGGTCTCCTCGTCCGGAGGCGGCACGATTTCCTGTTGGGCCAGGGCTGTATTAGAGCCGCTTAAAAACAGGGTAGTAATTGCTATTGCGTAAATCAGTTTCATAAGGAAAAGTGTAGCGCTTGAATTTGAAAGGTCAAACCCCGCTTGGGAAAATTACAAAACAGTGATCTGATTTGATTCGGATCATAAAAACGAAAATGGCCGTCCTGAAGCATCAGAACGGCCACTGAATTTTTAATCTTCAAAAGGTTTGTTAGCCCTGACGTGCCTTGAAACGCGGGTTTACCTTGTTGATGATGTAAACACGTCCACGACGGCGAACCATGCGGTTTGCGCGGTGGCGACCCTTTAGGGATTTGAGAGAATTTTTGATTTTCATAAGTCTATACCAAATCTGTGCCATTGTGGCGGGGTTACGAACCTTCTTTTGCGGGTTCTTCCAATCAAATAATAACGCGCCTGCAATTAAGCAGACGCGTGTTGACGTGGGTAATAGTAATAATATCAATAAATGTCAATTCCCTGAGGCATTTCAGGGCTACTTTAAACGCGTCGTGAATGGCATGAACCCCGTCGCAGAGGGTCGCAACTTTTTTGCCGCAAGGGAATTTATTGAAAACACTATACAAGCTGGTGTAATAGACATCAGAAAAACTTCATCAGGATAAAATTCATGGCCAGATTTTCTGCCTTTGCTGTTGCAAAAGAAGCGATGTTGTCCAACAAGGGTTGGAAGAAACAGTGGGAAAACCCTGAACCGAAATCCAGCTACGATGTAATCATCGTTGGTGCAGGTGGGCATGGGCTTGCAACGGCCTATTATCTTGCAAAGGAACACGGCATTACCAATGTTGCTGTGCTTGAAAAAGGCTGGCTTGGTGGTGGTAATACGGGTCGCAACACGACGATTATCCGTTCCAATTATCTTTATGATGAATCTGCCGGCATGTATAATCATGCTATCAACCTGTGGGAGAACCTCTCACAGGAACTCAATTATAATGTCATGTTTTCGCAACGTGGTGTCATGATGATGGCGCATAACGTGCATGACTGCCAGGTTTTCCAGCGCCATGTTCATGCAAACCGCTTGAATGGCGTTGATAACCAGTGGCTGACGCCGGAGCAGGCAAAAGAGTTTTGCCCGCCATTGAGCATTTCAAAATCTGCCAGATATCCTGTTATGGGAGCTGCCTTGCAAAAGCGCGGTGGTGTTGCCCGTCACGATGCGGTTGCCTGGGGCTATGCGCGTAAAGCGTCTGAAATGGGCGTTCACATCATTCAGCAATGTGAAGTTAAAGGCATCAACCGTGATGCTTCCGGCGCAGTAACAGGCGTTGAGACAACGCGTGGCACCATCGGTGCCAAGCAGGTTGGTGTTGTGGCTGCGGGTCATACTTCCGTGCTCATGGAAATGGCTGGCGTACAAATGCCGCTTGAGAGCTATCCGCTACAGGCGCTGGTTTCCGAGCCTGTTAAACCCATTTTCCCGTGTGTTGTGATGTCAAACACCGTTCATGCTTATATTTCACAGTCTGACAAAGGCGAGTTGGTGATTGGTGCGGGTACGGATCAATATACGTCATACTCTCAAACTGGTGGGCTGCATATCGCTACTCATACGCTTGAAGCGATCTGCGAAATGTTCCCGATTTTCGGACGCATGAAAATGTTGCGTTCGTGGGGTGGTATTGTAGACGTTACACCAGACCGTTCGCCAATCGTTGCGAAGACACCTGTTAAAGGTCTTTACGTCAACTGTGGTTGGGGAACAGGTGGCTTCAAGGCGACGCCTGGCTCAGGCAACGTCTTTGCGCATACAATTGCAAAAGACGCACCGCACAAAATCAACGAAGGCTTGCATTTAGAGCGTTTCAGAACCGGCCGTCTGGTCGATGAAGCAGCCGCTGCAGCCGTGGCGCATTAAAGGATATAACCATGCTAAAAATTCACTGTCCTTACTGCGAGACTGACCTGCCTGAAACTGAATTTCATGGCGAAGGTGAAGCGCATATCGTACGTCCTGAAAACATGGCTGACATATCTGACGCAGAGTTTGAGAAGTTTTTCTTCATTCGTGACAACCACAAAGGCATTGTGTTTGAGCGCTGGCGTCACCTGCATGGTTGTGGGCGTTTCTTTAATGCCGTGCGTCATTCGGTTTCTGACAAGTTTATCAAGACTTACAAGGCTGGCGAAAAAAAGCCCGAGCTTTCTCAAGAAGACATTGATGCGGTATTGCCACCTGCAAAGTCCACACCTGCCAATGAGCCGATTTATGCGGATGCTGTTGAGGGGGAAAAATAATGAGCGGATCAACTCCAAACACAGGTGCAAATCGCATTGCCGGCAAGGGGCGTTTGTCGCCTGCCAAGACAGTTTCATTTTCATTTGACGGCAAAACCTACAATGCGCTTGCAGGCGATACGCTTGCCTCAGCACTGCTTGCAAACGGCATTCATCTGACGGGTCGTTCGTTCAAATATCACCGTCCACGTGGTATTCTTGGTGCGGGTTCTGAAGAACCCAACGCGTTGATGGATATTTCGCGTGACAGTGCGCGCCGTCAACCAAACATTCGTGCGACGGTTCAACCCGTCTTTGATGGCATGATTGCAAAAAGCCAAAACCGCTATCCTTCGCTGGCCTTTGATGTAGGTGCGGTGAATGACGGCATGGGCAGGTTTTTCTCCGCAGGCTTTTATTACAAGACCTTCATGTGGCCGCAAAAAGCCTGGGACAAGGTTTATGAGCCTTTCATTCGTAAAGCGGCTGGTCTTGGTGAATCACCAACAGAGGAAGATCCCGATCATTATGCGAACCGCTTTGCACATTGCGAAGTCTTAATTGTTGGCGGTGGTGCCGCAGGTCTGCAGGCTGCACTTGTTGCGGCTCAATCCGGTGAGCGTGTTATCCTTTGTGACGAACAGGAAGAACTGGGCGGTGCGCTTTTGTCGGATGTTCATTCCAGAATTGACGGCATGTCAGCTCAGGAATGGGCTGATGATGCCAAGTCGCGACTGGCCAAAATGGATAATGTGATACTTCTGCCGCGCACGACTGCCTTTGGATATTACAACCACAACATGGTGACCCTGAGCGAGCTTGTAACAGAGCATATGGCGAAGCCGGAACCGGACTTGCCGCGTGAGCGGTGTTGGCAGGTTCGTGCTGACAAGGTCATTTTGGCGACGGGAGCAATTGAGCGCCACATCGTTTTCCCCGATAACGATCGTCCAGGCATCATGATGGCATCTGCCGCACAGACGTATCTCAATCGATATGGCGTTGCCGTGGGGCGCAATGTTGCGGTTTATACCGCTTGTGACAGTGCCTATTCCGCAGCATTTGATTTGAAGAATGCGGGCATCGAAATACCTGCAATTATCGACATGCGCGAAGACATTAATCAGGCATTGCTTGATGAGGCAGAAGCACTTGGCATTCGCGTGCTCAGAAACTTTGCGGTCATTGAGACCAAGGGTCGCCTGCGGGTCAAGGAAATCGTCGTACAGCCTGTCAATGGCGAGAACAAGGAATCCATTGCTGTTGATTGTCTTTTGATGAGTGGTGGCTGGACGCCTTCCATCCATCTATTCTCGCAGTCCAGAGGCCGTGTCCGGTTTGATGAACAGACGGGTACATTCCTGCCGGATATTTACACCGAAGATTGCATCTGCGTTGGTTCGTGTAATGGAACGCATGATCTTTCTGAAGCCATGGAAGAAGCTGCAAGAGCAGGAAGTGAAGCTGTTGAGGTTGAGGACGGTTCTTCCGCGCTTGTGGAAAATGGCCCCCGCATGGGTGGTTTTAAAATAGGCTCCTCAAAAGGTGCAGGGCCTGAGGATTTCACAAAAGCATTCATCGATTTTCAAAACGATGTAACCGCGAAGGATATTCGCCTTGCCGTGCGAGAGGGCTTTCACTCAATCGAGCATGTAAAGCGCTACACCACAACTGGCATGGCATCTGATCAGGGCAAGATGTCCAACATGCACGGATTGGCGATTGCCGCAGAAGCACTGGACAAGCC
>CALDZZ010000171.1 GCA_937944075.1 uncultured Rhizobiaceae group bacterium | reverse complement strand
TGGCAAGGACATTGATGCAGCCTACAAGATTTCCGACAAGCAGGAGCGTTATGAAGCACTGGATGCAGCCAAGGCCAAGGCCAAGGAAAAATTCCTGACTGACGAATCAACAGAAGACGAAGCAAACATTCTGAGCGAGGTTTTCAAATCAGCTCAGGCAGATGTGGTTCGCGGTTCGATCATCAAAACAGGCAAGCGTATTGATGGACGTGATCTGTCAACGGTTCGCCAGATTGTTGCTGAAGTTGGCGTATTGCCAAGAACGCACGGCTCTGCGGTATTCACCCGTGGTGAAACACAAGCGCTTGTGGTTGCAACATTGGGCACTTCAGATGATGAGCAGATGATTGATGCGCTAACCGGTACGTATAAAGAAAACTTCATGCTGCATTACAACTTCCCTCCATATTCGGTTGGTGAAACAGGTCGCATGGGCTTTACCGGTCGACGTGAAATCGGTCACGGCAAGCTTGCATGGCGTGCGGTGCGTGCTGTACTGCCTTCCAAGGAAGAGTTCCCGTACACACTTCGTGCGGTTTCTGAAATCACAGAATCAAACGGTTCATCTTCCATGGCATCTGTCTGTGGTACCTCGCTTGCGTTCATGGATGCAGGTGTGCCTCTTAAGGCGCCGGTTGCAGGTATTGCAATGGGCTTGATCAAGGACGGTGATGATTTCGCCGTTCTTTCAGACATTCTGGGCGATGAAGATCATCTGGGTGACATGGATTTCAAGGTTGCAGGGACTGCCGAAGGCATCACATCGCTTCAAATGGATATCAAGATTACAGGTATTACTGAAGAGATCATGCAGATTGCACTTGAGCAGGCCAAGGGCGGTCGTGAGACCATCCTGAATGAAATGGCAACTGCACTGACCGAAGGTCGCGCAGAACTTGGTGAATTTGCACCACGCATTGAAAGCTTCAAAATCCCAACGGATAAAATTCGGGAAGTGATTGGTTCAGGTGGCAAGGTCATTCGCGAGATTGTTGAAAAGACAGGTGCGAAAGTTTCCATCGAAGATGATGGCACCGTGAAGGTTGCTTCGTCATCAGCCAAGGAGATTGATGCTGCTGTAACATGGATCCGCTCTATTACAGATGATCCGGAAGTGGGCGAAATCTATGAAGGTACAGTCGTGAAATGCGTAGACTTCGGTGCCTTTGTAAACTTCTTTGGTTCAAAGGATGGCCTGGTGCACATCTCTCAACTGGCAAACGAGCGCGTTGGCAAGACAACAGATGTTGTAAATGAAGGCGACAAGGTTTGGGTCAAGTTGATGGGCTTTGACGACCGCGGCAAGGTTCGCCTTTCCATGAAAGTAGTTGACCAGGAAACTGGCAAGGAAGTCGAAAAAGAAGAAGAAGACGACTAATCTTCTATAAGATAGTGTTTTTAAAAGGCCGGAATCATCCGGCCTTTTTTGTGTTAGGGACTATTGTATGAAGCCTGACTATAAAGACGCCTTCTTGCTGGCGCTTGAACGTGGCATTGCCGAGCCGGCAGGCAAGTGGTGCGTGTATAACGCAGTTCGCCTTTCAGGGCTCGAAGAAACCTGGAAAAAAGTGCTGGAGTGCGAGCAGGGCTTGCGACCGGAATTCATGAACCTTGAAGCTGACGGCCTTTCAACGGTTGCAGGTTTTGAAGAACCAAACGCATGCAATCATGCGGTCATCTTTGCAGGTCGCAACCGCAAGATAAACGAACAAAACATCATCCGTGCCTGGAATGCCTGTGAGACAGGTGGCCAGATTATTGTAGCTGGCGACAAGACAGCAGGCATTGGTTCCTTGCGCAAATGGGTTTCGCAAAGAACGGAAATTACAGACAGTTTTTCAAAACATCATGCAGTGGTCTTCTGGATTAACAAACAGGGCGAGAACTGGGAAAAGCCAGACCTGACAAAACAGATAGATGGCTATCATCTCGCCGAAGGTATGTTTTCAAGCGATGGGCCTGATAAGGCCTCGCAGCTTTTAACAGAGCATTTTGACAAACGCATCGGTGGTCCAGTAGCCGATCTGGGTGCAGGCTGGGGCTATCTTTCCAATGAGCTTTTAAAACGCACGGGCAAGGTAACCGAGCTTGATTTGTTTGAGGCTGATTATGCGTCGCTTGAAGCAGCGAGAAAGAATGTGAAATTACAGGGGGATTTGCCAATTGGCTTTCACTGGTGTGATGTGACGACCGAGTTCAAGAAAAAGCCCTATCAATGGGTGATCATGAACCCGCCCTTTCATTCAGGCCGTGCAGCAGAGCCCGAACTTGGAAAACGCTTTATTCAAGTAGCGGCATCTACCTTGCCCTCAGGCGGGCGATTATTGATGGTAGCAAATCGTAACCTTCCATACGAAGATACGCTCAATAAAGTATTCAGGCATTTCAAGGTTCTACAAGAACGCGATGGCTTCAAGGTGATTGAGGCGGTTAAATAACTCCGTGCGTTTAATTTGCTTAACGGCTGGATTTAGCCCAACCTCGTCATTCGTTGGCTGTTGCAGAACATACAAAGTTTTTTACAAACTATAGTTGATCGGGACCTTCTACGGAGCTTGGAATATAATCAATTAATATAAGTCAATATTCACGAACAGGTTGCTCATATAGATCACTTGCAGAGGGGAATAAGTTTATTGATTAGTTCGCTGATTTTTTCACGATCAACATCTTCCATTCTGGCAAAGAAATATTCTTCGTCATTTTGTCTTAAGCAATAGTTAGCTGTGCAAACCCCACCTTTTTCAACCCATGCTTTTCTAGTTTCCTCAATAACAGGATTTTTAACTGATCCTGCAGATACAAGGCCTTTGCTCGTTATAAACCTGTACACTTTCACTCCCTTTTTAACGCTTCTTTCTGTACCATTAGTTGAAAGCACCAATTGATTGCTAGATGAGTGATTGCGAGCTTTATCTATTTTACCAACCGGAATAGTAATAAATCGGTCTGAATTTACGATGTTGTCATCATCATTAATGCGTTTAAAAGAATGTTTGAGTACGCACTTCTTTGGAAATAAAATCTGCTCTTCAGAAAATGAATTTTTCTTTTTGGATAAATTGGAAATTAAAAATGTTAGGTAATTGTATTTACTATCCTTACTACTATGCGCTTTTTCAGTAAATATTACAAAAATCGAAATCAAAATGATCAAAAATCGCATTAAAATAATCCTCGGTTTTTATATAAATATTAGAACTGTTATTTTTAGCTAAACAGTAACATAGAGTAAAAACACGGTAAATAATTATAGTTAACAATTGCATGTCGTTTATAAGCTGAATTGATTAGGTACAATAGGTGCTTTGTCCGCTTAATAGCCGTTCGTAAAAATCCGGTCTACCCATCCATCGAATTCAACTCATCCAGCTTCGGCATGGAAACGGTCGAATAGCCTGAATCTACAAAGTGGATTTCACCGGTTACGCCTGAGGATAAATCTGACAATAGATAAAGCCCTGAGCCGCCTACTTCTGAAATATCGACGGTACGCCGTAATGGTGAATTGCGCTTTTGATAGTTAAACATCGCTCGTGCATCCGATACGCCAGCACCTGCCAGTGTTCTGACAGGACCAGCCGAAATCGCGTTGACGCGGATGCCCTGCGGGCCAAAGTCACTTGCCAGATATCGCACGCTGGCTTCAAGTGCTGCCTTGGCAACACCCATGACATTATAGTTTGGCATCACGCGCGATGCGCCGCCATAGGTCAGCGT
>CALDZZ010000170.1 GCA_937944075.1 uncultured Rhizobiaceae group bacterium | reverse complement strand
TCGCTGATGAGTTTCTGGAGTTTTTCTCTACGGGCAGTTTGATCGCGCATAATGCGTCTTTTGATACGGGCTTTTTGAACGCTGAATTAAAGCGCCTTGGAAAACCACCGATTGATAATGAGCGCGTGGTTGATACGCTTGAAATCGCGCGTCGCAAACATCCGATGGGTCCCAACTCGCTCGACGCACTTTGCTCGCGTTATAATATTGATAATTCAAAACGCGAAAAACACGGGGCACTACTCGACTCAGAAATTCTGGCTGAAGTTTACATCGAGCTTTTGGGGGGAAGGCAAGCCTCTTTCACGCTCGAACACCAGGGCCAGGATGAAAATTCAGGATCGAACACCTACAATGAGGATGGTTCCCTGCAAACATTGCAACGTCCAAAGCCGATTGCTTCACCCCTTGGCGAACAAGATCTTGAAAGACATCGCGCCTTTGTAGAAGGTTTCAGTGAAAACTCGATCTGGAAGCAGACCGGAAGTTTTTAATCCGGTAAGTCCGACATAAAAAAATCCCCCGATATTTCTATCGAGGGAGTGTAATTTTTGGTTTCAACTAGGTTATGCTGAACCTTCAGCCTGTTGCATGCGCTGCTGGAACAATTGTGCAAAATCAACCGGGTCAATCATCAATGGCGGGAAGCTGCCATTGCGTGTTGCATCAGCCATGATTTGGCGAGCAAACGGGAAAAGCATGCGAGGGGCTTCAATCAGAACCGCCATTTGCAGCATTTCCTGTGGCATGCCGGTAAAGCGGAAAATGCCGGCATAGACCAGCTCAACGTTGAAAAGAACTTCTTCACCATCTGTTGCCTTGGCATCCAGTTTCAACTCAACCTCAAAATCGGTTTCCGACATCGCATTCGGATTAACATTGATGTTGATGTTGATCTCAGGTGACTTGTCGCGTGGGCGCAGAGAGTTTGGTGCGTGTGGATTTTCAAAAGAGAAATCCTTCACATATTGAGCAAGAATATTCATGGCAGGTGCCATTTCCGAACCTTCTGCCTGTTGTGCTGGTGCTTCTGCTGCAGGCGCTGCCTTTTTGGGCGCCGCTTTTTTTGGTGCTGCTTTTTTAGCCATATCGAAACCTTGGGTTTTGAATCTATCAGTGTGTTGCAATATCTTGCGTCATTTCAACATGCTGGCTAGCACGTCAGCTTATCATAGACAAGAACTATGCGAAGAAGTCAGACAGCAGATACCTATTTATCGTCAAGTTTGTTCCAGGGGCTGTCCGGATTTGGTTTTTCAGAAAATTCAGATGGATCAAGATCAACGACATCTTCACCATGGGAATTCCTGTGCCCTTGACCAAAAGGATGATTGCCTTCACCAAAGGCACTCTTGGTTTGAACCACGACCTTGGAGGCAAGCGTTGACCATAGAAACTGTCTGAATGGCGGGAAAAATAGCAAAAAGCCGATTGAATCCGTCACAAACCCTGGGGTCAGCAATAAAACCCCTGCAATCATGATCATCACACCACTTACAAGTTCCTTGCCCGGAATGGCTCCGTCCCTGGATTGCTCCTGTATTCTGGCAAGCGTGGCAAAACCCTGTATTCGTAAAAGGATTGACCCGACAATTGCAGTAAGAAGGATCATGCCAAGGGTCATCGCCACCCCGATTTGTCCGCCTATCATGATAAAGACAGCAATTTCCAGAATGGGAATAAATAGCAGTAAAAAAGGTATGATGCCGAGGTGCATGTTACTATCGCAAACTTGTTTTGGTTTTATTGATTTACCATCATATAGGAATGATGGAACAGAATTTGAATGGTTGCCTTTGCAAGTTCCTGTTCAGTGTCTATATAAAGGTAAATCATTCAACTGGCGAAAAACATGCAAAACTTTGATCCATTTACAATAGCAATTCTTGTAGCTGCAATTGTCGTATTTTTAAAACTTCGTTCCGTGCTCGGTCAAAAGACCGGACACCAGGAAGATTTGAGCGACTTGTTTGATCGAGAGAAGGACAAACAAAAGCGTGAAGACGGTGCCAATGCAGATAATGTCGTCAAGCTGCCGACCCGCCAGCAGACCAATTCCTCGGATCCTGACGAGAAGGATCCAAGGCTTGCCCACATCGACAAGATTGCCAAGCCAAGAACCAAGGTGAACAAGGGTCTCAAGCAAATTCTAGAGGCAGACAATAATTTCAATCCGAAGGAATTTATGGCTGGCGCAGACATGGCCTATGAAATGATCGTCAACTCATTTGCCCAGGGTGATGCAAAAAGCTTGAAGAGCCTTCTTTCAAGCGAGGTTTTCGAAGGCTTTAAATCAGTCATAGATGAACGTGAATCGCGCGGTGAAACCGTCAAGTCGACGTTTATCGGAATTGATGAATCAGAAATTCAAAGTGCCGAGGTCAAGGACTATGAGGCACATGTAACCATCAAGTTTATTTCCCAGATTGTCTCTGCCACCTATGACAAGGAAGGCGTTATCGTTGAAGGTGATGACAAGGACATTGCTCGCGTGAAGGATGTATGGACCTTTGCCAGGGATACCCGATCAAACGATCCAAACTGGAAACTGGTTGCAACAGAAGCCGGAGCCTAGGTTGAGACGTGCGCGATGGCTGGAGAAAATTATCCTTTAAGGACCTGAAGGGCTGGAAAAACGATGATCACATCGCGGCCCTGAGTTGTTTTCGCATGTCAGCAAAGGCATTTGCAGAACGTTCTTTTGTCAGTCGCATTGCCGTAAATCCATCCGAGCAATTGAGGGAAATTGCCAGTCGTGCCCTTCAACTGGATATTGCATCCATATCCAGGGATGATGCACGAACATTTTTTGAAACGCATTTTGACCCTTATACCTACAGGCAGAAAAAAGGGTTCGTGACAGCCTATTTTGAACCAGAGGTTGAAGCCTCTCGCGAAGAGACAGAAGAATTTCCCTATCCGCTTTATCGCCGTCCGCATGATCTTGTAAAACTTGATCCCGATAACAAGCCTGAAAATCTTGATCCCTCACTTGAATGGGCAATGAAAAACGGGGATGATTACAGGGAATTTTTTGACCGCGGGCAAATTGACAGCGGGGCCTTGCAGGAGCGTGGACTGGAATTGTTCTGGTTACGCTCGGTGGTCGAGGGTTTTTACATTCACATTCAGGGGTCAGCGCGATTGCTCTTTCGCGATGGTACTTCAGCACGTGTATCCTATGCCGGTAAAACCGGACATCCCTATACCTCTATTGGGAAGCTTTTGGTAAAACGCGAAATCATGCCGCTTGAAAATGCCAATATGGTCAATATCAGAGCCTGGCTGGAAGAGGATCTTGAACGCGGCAAAAAACTGCTTCATGAAAATCGCTCGTTTATTTTCTTTACAGAACTGGAAGGGCACGATCCGGATTTTGGTCCGATTGCTGCTGCAGGTGTTCAACTGACAGCGGGTAGAAGTCTCGCGGTAGATAAATCTGTTCATGCCTATGGCACACCGGTTTGGCTCTCGACTGATGAAGCTTTGCCTGGTCAATCACAAGTTTATCAAAGGCTGATGATCGCCCAGGATACAGGCTCTGCCATTGTTGGTGAACAGCGTGGTGATATTTTCATTGGGTCGGGTAAGGAAGCAGGGGTTTTGGCGGGTAGTGTTCGTCATGATACAGACTTTATGGTTCTAAATCCCAAAAGCGTATAAGGGCGCTCTGTGTCATGTCCAAAAAACGCAAGGAAGATAATGAGCTTTGGGAGCGGGTAAAGCGTACGACAAAACCGCTTCACAGCAATCGGGCAAGTCTTGAGTTCAAGGCTGAAATGGGTGAAATGCATGTGCCTCGCCCTGCGCCCAAACGCGCAGAACCCCGCATTTTGAGACCCTTTTCACCGGAACCTGCCATCAGTATTTCGCTGGCTCCAAAACCGTCACTTCTTGATCAATCGGTTACACGCAGGATTGCCAAGGGCAGAACTGTTATTGAAGCAAGGATTGACCTCCACGGCATGACCCAGGCAGAGGCCCATTCCAGATTGTATCGCTTTCTGGAAACTTCCTATCAAATGGGCAGACGCACAATTCTCATTATCACCGGTAAAGGGGTGCGTGGTGAGGGGATATTAAAACAGGCGGTTCCCAGATGGTTGTCTGAGCCCGAGTTCAGAAAATACACAAGCGGTTACCATGAGGCTCATGTAACCCACGGTGGCAGTGGCGCTCTCTATGTGCGATTGCGAAACCCTGTCAGGGATAAAAACCCATGACACCATTTGGATTGAAAATGCGTGAATTACGCTCTGTGAAAGGCGTAACCCAAAAACAAATGGCGAGTGATCTTGATATTTCAGCCGCTTATCTCTCAGCCTTGGAAAGAGGCCATCGTGGCGCTCCAAGCTGGCAGTTTCTTCAAAGGATAATCGGATATTTCAACATCATTTGGGATGAAGCCGAAGAGTTGCAAACCCTGGCTGCCAATTCCCATACCAGAGTGGTGGTTGATACCGAAGAGCTTTCAGTGAATGCAACAAGACTTGCCAATGTATTGGCAAACGATATTTCCAGATTGTCAGAAGCACAATGCGATGAATTGATTGCAACGATATCCGGATTTACTTCAAAATAGATTCAAGCTCTTTCTGCTTGTCATTGATCAGCCAGCCGTAATAGTTTTCCCTCGGCATGCTGCTCTTTGCCTTTGCGCGTCGCGCACGGTTTTTCACATCACCAAGGTTATAAAGTGTGGCGGTAATTCCGGGGTTTGCTGAAATATCAAAGCCTGCAATCTTTTTGTAGGAATCGATTGAAGTGCGAATAATTGCGGCCATGTAAATGAGGGTTGTATCGGGATCAATGATGGTCTTGTAAACTTCATTGGCCTTTTTGGCGTTGAGTTTCTTTTTACCGCTTTTTCGGGCTACCATATCGGTTACCTGTAATGCGGTGAGCGGATTGATCTGTCCCAGTCCAAACGTCTGCCCAGCATAAAACGGTTGAAAGAAAACCCGGCCAAAACGATCATTGGGCCATTTTTTGCCGTCAACTTTTTTGCCTTTGAATGTTGCCTTCCAGACATTTTCCCGGCATGCCCAAAGATCATAGGATGCCTTGATGGACTTGCATTTGGCAAATTCAGGACGCTCCACAAACTCCATGACGTTTTCACCATCATGTTCGAATTCGATATCTTCCTTGAAATATGAGATTGCCTTGATGACATAGGTTTGCAGGGTATCGGTTGCATCAACATTATAGGTATGTTCACCCACAAGCGCGCCTACAATATGAATTGGATCAATCCCATATTTTCCCGCGGCTTTTTTAATGCCGGACTGAAGTTTCTTGTTGGTCTTGATCAGATCGCGAATTTTTTCATATTTCGCCTGAAAACTGCCATTCGTTGCGCGGGTACGTGAGACAGAGGAAGATGGAATTTTTGGTTGGCTTGCACTGCGATTGCCGGGTGGGACCTTGGTGGCAGAATAGGCTGAAGACACAAATTCGCCACCTAGCGCAATTGCCAAAACTGAAATCATTACAGCAGATGAAAGTCTTTGCATTATCGGAAAACCCTACGCAGCGTTAGTTTCCCACTAAATGCCATAAATGGGGGGAGAGAGTCGACCTAAAGTTTGAAAATTTTCGTGACCATGCCTGCTTTGGTGCTTTTGGTTGATGCAGGCATGGTCTTGTAACTCAGAGAATGTATCGGCTGAGATCAACATCCTTGGCTAATTCGCCAAGATGTTTCTTCACGTACTTTGCATCAATTTTAACGCTCTCATCATTTAAATCAGGTGCCGTAAAGGATATCTCATCCAGCACGCGTTCCATGACAGTCTGCAAGCGTCTTGCTCCGATATTTTCGATGGTCGAATTCAAATCAACGGATATGGTTGCAATTTCATCAATTGCATCATCGCTGAACTCAAGGTCAACACCCTCGGTTTTCATTAGCGCAATATATTGCTTAACCAGACTTGCTTCCGGTTCAGTCAGAATTCTGCGGAAATCATCTTTTTCAAGCGCACGCAATTCTACCCGAATGGGTAAGCGACCCTGAAGTTCCGGTAGTAGGTCCGAGGGCTTTGAGACATGAAACGCACCGGAAGCAACGAAGAGAATATGGTCGGTTTTGACCTGACCATGTTTGGTTGACACAACGGTCCCCTCAATCAATGGCAGCAGGTCGCGTTGAACCCCTTCGCGAGAAACGCCTGCACTGGAGCGCTGGTCATTAACCGCAATCTTGTCGATCTCATCAAGAAAAACGATACCGTTGTTTTCAACAGCCTCAATGGCTTCCGAGACAATGCTTTCATCATCCAGCATCTTGTCGGACTCATCAGCGATCAAAAACTCATAGGATTCAGTGACACTGGTTTTCTTTTTCTTGGTCCGTCCGCCAAAACCCTTGCCGAACATTTCTCCCAGATTAAGAACTCCCACACTGCCACCTGGCATCCCCGGGATATCCATGCCACCCATGGGATTGGATGTATCTGCAATCTCGACTTCGATTTCCTTGTTATCCAGCTCACCGTTGCGCAACTTCTTGCGAAAGCTTTCACGGGTTGCCGGGCTGGAAGTATCACCAACCAGGGCATCCAGTACACGCTCTTCAGCAGCCAGATGTGCCTTGGCCTTTACGGCTTCGCGCTTTTTCTCGCGCACCAGATTGATACCGATTTCAACCAGATCACGGATGATCTGCTCAACATCGCGTCCGACATAACCCACTTCAGTAAATTTGGTGGCTTCTACCTTGAGAAATGGTGCACCCGCCATTTTTGCAAGGCGTCTGGAAATCTCTGTTTTACCAACGCCTGTGGGTCCGATCATAAGAATATTCTTGGGCATGACTTCCTCTTTGAGAGAGCCTTCCAGTTGTTGTCTGCGCCAACGGTTTCTTAATGCAATGGCAACGGCACGTTTGGCGTCTTTTTGCCCGATGATGTAACGATCAAGTTCGGATACAATTTCGCGTGGTGAGAAATCAGTCATATGGGGTTCCTTGCGGGCCTTGAGGGTTTATTCTGGATTAAGAAAATTCTTGCTTCAGACGTTGGTTCAGTCTTCAGCATCCAGGGTTTCAACGATAAGGCTGTGATTGGTATAAACACAAATATCGCCGGCAATCTTCATTGCCTTTTCAGCAATTTTCTCGGCTGACAATTTGCTGTCTGCGAGTGCACGTGCAGCCGCCAGCGCATAGTTGCCGCCAGAGCCGATTGCCATGATCCCGTCTTCAGGTTCAAGCACGTCACCGTTGCCGGTAACACACAGTGATACGTTTTTGTCTGCCACCAGCATCATGGCTTCCAGATTGCGCAGATATTTATCCGTGCGCCAGTCTTTCGCCAGTTCAACACAGGCGCGCATAAGCTGGCCAGGATATTGTTCGATTTTCTTTTCAAGTCGATCCAGAAGCGTAAAGGCATCGGCTGTTGCACCTGCAAATCCGGTAATGATATCCTGGTCCTTGCCAATACGGCGCACTTTTCGAGCATTGCCCTTGATAACGGTCTGACCGAGGCTGACCTGACCATCGCCAGCGATAACAACCTTGTTGCCTTTGCGAACAGTCACAATCGTGGTTGCGTGCATTGAGGGGAGTTTGGACATTGCATAGCCTTTGAATAATTCGTTTTCACCAATGTAAGTGGTTTGAAACGCATTTCAAATTATTTTCAAGGTATCGGCTTGAGCCATGCGTTATGGCTTTTGTAAGAATGTGTTGATATAGAGTATTCACATGTGAGCAAACCAGACAGAAAAGACAGATGGGCAAAGGCATGCGCAAGGCAGATTTGACACGCAAAACCGCTGAAACCGATATTTCCGTTGAGATTAATATTGATGGAACAGGCGAGTATGACATCAAGACTGGCGCTGGTTTTTTTGACCACATGCTGGACCAGCTTTCGCGTCATTCCCTGATTGACATGAAAATCCGCTGCGATGGTGACTTGCACATTGATGCGCACCACACTTCAGAAGATGTTGGCATTGCATTGGGGCAGGCTGTATCTGAAGCACTTGGAGATCGCAAAGGCATCACTCGCTATGCTTCTCTTGATCTGGCAATGGATGAAACCCTTACCCGAGCAGCCATAGATGTTTCCGGCAGGCCATATCTGATTTGGGATGTAGAGTTCTCCGCACCCAAGGTTGGCGATTATGACACGGAACTCTTCAAGGAGTTTTTCCAGGCCTTTTCACAACATGCCGGTATTACACTTCATGTAACCAATCACTATGGTGACAATAATCACCATATCGCGGAAACCTGCTTCAAGGCAGTCGCCCGAGTCTTGAGAACAGCAATGGAAATTGATCCGCGTCAGGCAGATCGAATTCCATCAACGAAGGGCTCACTGTAATTCTGCTTGGCGGGTGTCAAAGAGACATTTGTGCAAGCAGATCCTTGACGTGACCACAGCTGAATTTGCGACAGGTTTCAGATCGTATTTCATGAATTGTGCAAAGATTGTCATCTCCCAGATACTGACAACGATGACTTGTTGATTCCATATCAACACGAATGGCCGGGAAGTTCTTTGGAGTTTGCCAGGATTCCCTCTCCGGAAAGAGGGTTTTACCTTCTTCAAAATCGACAAACAGCTCTTCATGTGTTGCTTCCGGATTGACGGTTTCACGATACCGTTCGAGTAACTTGTTACTGTCAGGGATAGGTCCGATGATGTAATCACGATCATACAATGTGCAACAACCGACAGCATTATTTTCAACGCCCATACAGTTTCTTGTACAACTGTGCAGTATCACGATATCTGCCAGTTCCTCTTTTGATGGCATATCAAGAACGGTCATTTTTACATCTCCACAAATTAAGTGGTAAAAATCGTGCAATATGAATGCCATGCAATTTTATGTGCTGATAACAATTGAGTGAGAATAATTAATAACTGAATATGAACATCGACAACGAAATGGAGTTTGCAGTTGTAACCCATGCCATCTGTCGCTAAACAACTTTCATGACAAGCTATTCTGTTTATCTTAAACCCGATACGGCCTCGCCAACGCCTGACGATGAGTTTCGATTGGTGCCTGACACAAAGGCAACCTTTGCGCTTTTGTTTCCGCCATTCTGGTTGGCATGGCACAGACTTTGGCTTGCGTTGCTTGGCTACATTGTGGTCATGGTTGCTATCCTGCTGATTGCGATTTCAAGTCCGGGTGTTGCGGTTTCCTACCTGTCTGTCCTGCCTGGATTTTATCTGCTGCTTGAAGGCTACGAACTGGTTCGAAACAAGCTTGAAAATACTGGCTGGCAATACGCAGGCATTGTTGATGCTGAAAATCGTGAAGAAGCTGAAATACGCTTTATTCTTGAGCATCAACAATTATCTGAAAGACAGCATTCAGCTAACCCCAAAAACAATCCTGTATTGTCTTCGGCATATCAGGGTCAAAAGACAAAACAGCAGTTTGTGCGTCAGCCAACTGCAACGACATCAAGCCTATTTCCGGAATAAATCATGCGTGTTGCAATTATAGATTATGGGTCTGGTAATCTTCGCTCGGTACAAAAATCCTTTGAGCGTGCCGCAAGAGAAAACGGCATACAGGCGGATGTGCAGCTGACAAGCGATGCTGAATGGGTATCAACGGCAGACCGGATTATTTTGCCGGGCGTTGGCTCCTATGCCGATTGTCGTGCTGGTCTTGATGCAGTTGATGGCATGGTTGAAGCGCTCGAAGAACAAGTGCTGCAACGCGCTAAACCATTTCTGGGCATATGTGTAGGCATGCAATTGATGGCAAGTCGCGGTCTTGAAAAGGCAACGACCAATGGCCTTGGCTGGATTGATGGGGATGTGGTTTTGATGAAGCCTTCAGACAGCAGTCTGAAAATTCCACAAATCGGCTGGAATACTCTTAATCTGGAAACGTCACATCCACTCTTTGATGGCGTGGAAACAGGCGAAGACGGACTTCACGCTTATTTTGTCCACTCCTATCATTTGGAATGTAAAGACCTGACAACTCGTATTGCAACTACGGATTATGGCGGTGAGGTCACGGCCATGGTCGGCAGGGACAACATGGTTGGCACTCAGTTCCATCCGGAAAAAAGCCAGCGCCTCGGCCTGGCTTTAATCAGTAATTTTTTGAAGTGGGCCCCATGACCAAAATTCTTTTTCCAGCTATAGACCTTAAGGATGGGGAATGCGTCAGACTTAAGCTTGGCGACATGAATGAAGCGACTGTCTATAACGAAGACCCGGGCGCGCAAGCCAAGGCATTTGAAGACCAGGGCTTCCAATGGCTGCATGTCGTGGATTTAAACGGTGCCTTTGAGGGTGAAAGCGTAAACGGCAAGGCGGTCGAAGCCATTTTGGCAAATACTAAAAATCCGGTTCAACTGGGCGGTGGTATCAGAACACTTGATCATATTGCCCACTGGCTGGATAAAGGCATTGCCCGTGTCATTTTGGGAACCATCGCCGTGCGGGATCCTGAACTGGTCAAACAGGCTTGTAAAAAATTTCCCGGAAAGATAGCCGTTGGCATTGATGCCAAGGGAGGCAAGGTTGCAGTTGAAGGTTGGGCAGAAGCTTCAGAACTGGGTATCATTGAGCTCGCCCGAAAATTTGAAGGCGCAGGCGTATCAGCCATCATTTATACGGATATAGATCGTGACGGCATCCTGACAGGCATCAACTGGCCTTCAACCATTGAACTGGCAGAAGCCGTTTCAATCCCCGTCATTGCCTCAGGCGGATTGGCTTCCATCGAAGACGTCAAAAAACTGGCCTCACCAGAATGCCAAAAACTCGAAGGCGCCATAACAGGCCGCGCATTATATGACGGACGTCTGGATGCAAGTGAAGCGCTTGAGGTTTTGTCATCATGACTTATAACGTTAGAATAATTCTCCGTCTGAATGTAGCTGATTGCCCATCTTGCCGGAAGAAGCATTGCTTTGAGGACAGGCAAACAAAGATCTGCGGCATGGGAGGAATTAG
>CALDZZ010000169.1 GCA_937944075.1 uncultured Rhizobiaceae group bacterium | reverse complement strand
AAGACAAGCTGCCAGCCAAAGGGATTAAAGAACCAGCCGCGCTGTGACCATGGTTCGGCAGGGAAGTTGATGCCGCCCGGTTTTATGCCGAATAGACTGCCGAAGAATACATCCAGTCCAAGAAAAGCTGCTACGCCATCTTGTGCGAGCAGCCATAGCAATACCACAAAACCCATGGCGGCATATTTATTGACAAGTTTTTGCAAGCCCATGACAATCGGGATCAATGCCAGAATGACGATATACATTGGCAGAATATCAAACAGGTTCGGTACCCATGTCAGCGTCATGATGCCTGCGAAGTTTTGTGCGGGGCTAGTGCCTGCAATCCCGTCCAACCCGTTGGTTGGCTGGAACAGGTGAATGATGTTCAGACGGCCAATATAATTCCAGGTTTCTTTACCTTCACCAAGGCAGAAACGGTCTGCATTATAGGCACAAAGATCACCTGTTGCAGCTACACTTGTTTGCCAGATAACCAGCAGCAATGTAACGAAAAACAATCCTATATGCGCCCAGTAAACCTGCCAAATTCGGTGCAGGATGCGTACAGCACCCATAACCCAGCCGGTGTTTTCAAACAGCTTGCCAAAGGCAATCGCAGAAGCCATGCCTGAACAGAATACGAAAATCTCGGTAGCATCCGAAAAGCCAAAGCGTGCCGGAATGTATAGCGTGAACCAGTTGCCCGGCATGTGCGCCATGAAGATGATGAACATGCCGATGCCGCGAAAGAAATCAAGGCGCGGGTCGCGTTTGCGGGGAACGGGTTTTGTAATCTCTTGGGAATCTGTCAATTCTTGGTATCCGTTATACGATGCACATGGGGCATGTACGAGAAAAGCTGGTTTTGGAAGCTATTATCAGGCTCTAAACCCGGCCGCAACAATTTAACATAAAGTTGCGTTTGTGGTGTCTGTTGCTCTTGGCGAAATTGTATTTTCTGAACGGTTCAATCAGGCTTTCCGTTTAGCCAAAACAAAAAAGCAATTGTGTGCGATAAGTGACCAAAATGGTCTGCTTTATCCTGTTTTCAGGTTTCATTTCGGTTTTCTCCGAGTATTTCGACTTTTCACACCCGGTTTTGACCGAAGGCATGTTCAATTTTATTGGATATAATATTTTGGAATTCTGGTGAAATGACATATTCGGTGCTTTGTTCAAACAAATGTGAGGGGTATTAGGTTGCAGTATTGTGTTGGCGGGGTAATCTGAAAACCCGATTGCCTACAACAGTATTCAGCCACTAATGAATGAGAGCTGAACGAGAAAGTTCCTCGGAAATTGAAAGAAATTTTATGAGCGTAGAAGCGGAAGAGACGCGAAAACAATTCCAGAACATGCCGGTAATCGGCGCTACGCTTGCGCTATTTGCACTGGTTGTTACTGCGGGCAATATTGCAGGGGAAAAACAGGCGCTTGCTGTTTTGATTGGTGGACTGGCAGGTTTTGCACTCTACCATGCGTCTTTCGGGTTTACAGCAGCATGGCGAAGAATTTTCGCCGAAAGGCGCGGCGTTGGTCTTCGATATCAGTTTCTGCTGATTGTTCTGACATGTGCAGTTTCCTTTCCGCTGATTGCCTACACGGATGCACGCGGTTTCATTTTGCCGGTCAGCATGGGCATGCTCTTTGGTTCGTTCATGTTCGGCTTTGGTATGCAATTTGGTGGTGGTTGTGGTTCCGGCACATTGTTTGTTGTTGGCGGCGGCTCTACCCGCATGTGCATTACACTTTTGTTTTTTGTGATTGGCTCGGTTATCGGCACACTTCATCTTGGCTGGTGGAATTCAATTGCCTTTCCGCAAGCCGTGCAATCAAGCTTGGGCATTGGTGACAAGTTCAGCTATGGCATGATCAATAATCTTGGGCCGCTTGGAGCTTTTGCAATTTTGTGTGTTTTATTGGGTGGCATAGCACTCTGGAGCATATGGATAGAAAAACGCACCCATGGCAATCTGGAGCCACCGCGCAAAACGACTTCGTTTATCACCGGTCCGTGGTCGCCTCTTGCTGGTGCCATTGCGCTTGCAATCGTTGGTATTTTAACTCTGCTGGTGGTTGGAAGACCATGGGGGGTTACCTGGGCCTTTGCCCTTTGGGGTGCAAAGGGTGCGAATGCCTTGGGTGTTGATGTTTTAAGTTGGCCATTCTGGACAGGATGGAAGGCCAATGCTGTGGAAAATTCCGTATTTCGCGATGTTACATCGGTCATGAATTTTGGCATTATTGCCGGAGCCTTGGCGGCAGCAGGCCTTGCCTCAAAATGGCGTCCGATCTTTTCCTTGTCAAAAGTGGAAATCAGTACTGCAATTCTTGGCGGGCTTTTGATGGGATATGGTGCCCGTCTTGCCTATGGCTGCAATATAGGTGCCTATCTGGGTGGATTGGTTTCAGGCAGTGTTCACGGGTGGGCATGGGCTGTTATGGCCTTTATAGGCAGTTCGCTTGCCGTCATGTTGAAACGCAGATTAGGAATATGAAAAATCAATTCTAAACAAAGACATTTGGGAGATGTTCAATGAAAAAAATATTGATGGCAGGCCTGTTGGGCCTTGGTATGGTTGCAACAACGCTTCCCGTGGTAACCATAGAGGCGCAGGCAAAATCATCGCTGGCACGTGAGGGCTGGATCACACACAAGACCAAGCTGACCTTCAAGGAGCTTAATTCCCGGCTCAATGCAGCAATCAAGTCAAATGGCATGCTGCGTGTTACCTCAGCCAGTGCTTCAGCAGGTGCAAAGGGCAGGGGGCTTACAATTCCAGGAAACCGGATCGTGGGCGTTTATCGCAATGATTTTGCTGTTCGCATGCTGGAGGCCAGTCTGGCGGCAGGGATCGAAGCGCCCATTCGCTTTTACGTGACAGAGGGCACTGACAGGAATGCGCGCCTTACCTATAAAACACCAACGACGGTGTTCTCTCCCTACTTTGAAGAAGGCGGGGATGCGTTGAAGTCCATGGCGAAAGAGCTTGATGAAATTTTTGCAAAAATAGCCGATGAAGCCATACGTTAGAATGATTATTCAGGCAGCGAGTTTGTAAACAGTCTTATTTGGTCGGGATCAAACAGGACATGATAGTCATGTGGCAAGTCATCAGCCTTTGCCAGGTGTTGTTCCATGCTTGCAGCAAGAGACAATAATTCAGCTTTCAGTTTTACAATTTTTTCCAGATCTTTCGTGCTCCCACGGGTTGCAAAAAATGTTGACTTGATTGCCAGTTCAAACTGTCTGGCAAAAAACGGCAGCCAGGCAAAGCTTTGAAACTGTTTTGCAAGATGCTTGGGCAAGTGAGGTTTTAAGGTTCTGGCTTTTTCTGCCAGTTCAATTGCGAGGTTTGTGGCTGTTTCCTTTTCAGCAAAGAGTTTTTCTTCTGCCTGCTTGCTTAATCGTTCATCTGCAGGGTTTATTGATATTGCGTGACCGCGGTTTCCCATGCCGTTGGTTTCCATGGAAAGCCAGCCTTCCTGCCATGAAGACGGCAAACAGGAATGGCGCGGGAACACTTTTGCGTTCCAGTAACTGGCTGTTGGAATTTTTGCACTTTCAAGCAAGAGTTCCGCTGCCTGGTTTGCGATCTCACCTTCAAGCCTGTGATGGGTTTTGAGCCAGGTTAATATAATGGTTTCAGGCTCTGCTTCAGCCTTTGACAGAATAGGGAGAGCGAAAACGTTTACGCTGCTCAAACGGTCCATTGCGTTTTGATGTCGGATGGCTTCCCAGCTGGTGCGCACGAGCATGCCATTTGCACCGCGGCTACGGTATCCCTTCATCCGGTCGCACAGTTCACCCACCCTGCAATTGGGAATAACACCCCAGCCGGTATGTTCACCAAAGGCTTCAAATTCAAACAGGAAGGGTGCCTCAATCATGCCTGCTGCAGGATTCTCAGGATATTCGGGAAAATAGTCGTGTGCTGTAATCTTGATGCTGGCGCCAATGGTGCCGCCCTTGCGATTAATTGCCGAAATTATGCCGGACTGCATATTTTCAGTATAGGAAAAATCACGAACGTATAGCGATTTGCCCTGTTCGGATAAAGGTTGGTGAAACGCATTGATCATTTGATCAAACCAGGTGCTGATGTCTGGGTTGGTTTTGTTTGTAGCCAGATGATCAGGCATGGAAACACGGGATTCAGGGGAGGACAGATTGATGATTAACCCGCCAAGATCCGGCACCCGTTTCAACAGGTCTCGTGTCTTTGCTTCACAAAAGAAATACCATGCCGGATTGGTAGGGTCTGGTTTTCCTTGCTTGTCCAGCAAGTCCGGAGTTTCTTCAAGTACGTAATCGTGGAAGGAGGGTTCCTTGATTTCAAGGAACAATTTCGCTCCAAATGTATCAAGCGTCCTTGTCAACTGATTGAGCCATGCCGTGTTGCTGCGTACTTTCTTCAATCGCAGATCGTATAAGCCGTAGTTTTTGCCCAAAAAGAGTTGTGTGCATTCATCCAGCAGATCGTTTTGGTGCAGGACAAGGGCATTATAGCCCCAATCCTTCATGGTCTCGATAATCGGCAAAACGCTGTGTGGTGACCATAACGATACGTCGTGGATTTCAAGCCCGATAAACGGCTCGTTGATCGTTTGTTTGCTAGAAGCGACCGTCATAGCTTTTGCGGCCAATCTTGCAGGCAAGGAGCGTAAAGGTATCCCGCTCAAGGCCTGCCTTTGCTTCTTTTTTCAATGTTTCCACGTCCTCGACCCATACACCGTGACCGCCTAATGCGTTGGCAACTGTTGGGAAGTCCGAGCCTGTGAAATCAACTCCAAGGTTTGGGCGCTGGGAAGCGCGTTGCTTCATTTCGATAAGGGTGAGACTTTCATCAACCAGTACGCAAATAATTATCGGGATCTTGTGCTCACGAAGCGTTGCCAGTTCGCCCAGCCCCATTTCCATGCCGGCGTCACCAACAAATGCAATAACCGGAGTTTGCGGGCTTGCCTGTTTATATCCTGCGGCAAGTGGTACAGCGCAGGCCATGGTACAAAGGGCTGATGATTGCAACATGCCACGCGGGTTTCTGCACTGCCATTGCTGGCTTAGCAAAATGCGGTGTGCGCCACTGTCTGCGGTAATGACGGTTTCATCCGGTGCGACTTCGCGCAACGTTTCATAAACACGGTCAGGCCCAAAGTCTGAAGTGGCCTTGAACATGTCGCGAAGTTCATCGCGTGCCGTTGCCATTTCAGGCGAAATGCTCTTTCGTGATGACTTGATTTCTGCAGAAAGCATCTCGAGGGTTGGCTTGAGTGAACCGCGCAAGGTGTGACTGACGTGCTGCATTCCGTGGGTGCGGGCTATCGGGGTGATCTCGATCACCGTCTTGTCCGTGCCCCAGGGATTGCGCCAGCCGATGCGCATTTCAATGGGGTCATAACCCAGAAGTAAAATTACATCGGCCTTTTCAAACGCTGGCATGATGACCTTGTCTGCCTTTGGTGAAAGACCTGCGCCACCAAGGCTGTATTCAGAGCCATCATCAATCAGTCCCTTCGCCTTGTAGGATGCGACTACCGGAATTTTTTGACTTTCACAGAAAGCGCGGATGGCTTCCCCTGCTTCTTCGTTGACTGCATCAACACCCAAGATTGCGATCGGGTTTTTTGCGTTTGAAAGAGCTTCAACCGCTTCGTTGAACACAGCGTCTTTTGCTGGTGTCACTATCGGCATTGGGGAAGGGCCTACATGCAATTCTTCCGTTGCCGGGGCTTCTGCGACTGATACCGGAATGTCAAGGTGAACAGGCCCTGCCTGTGGCTCTTGAGAGATGGTGATTGCCTTTTGTGCAATCAGGCCGCAAGTGGAGGTCGTCCCTAAAAAACAGGCCTTGGTGATCGGACGAAGCATTTGTGCATGGTCGAAAACCTGGTGGGTGTAGCTTTCCGCTTCTGCACCATCAACGCAGCCTGTTACAAAAAGCAGTGGTACACGGTCCTGCATGGCATTTGCCACGACATTGACAGCATTTGCAACGCCTGGCCCTACAGTTGCAACCAGCACTGGCGGAAACCCGTCTGCATGCCAAGCACCTTCTGCCATAAACCCACCTGAGTTTTCATGTTTGATCAGGATAAACTCAATGCCTGCACGGTCAAAGGCATCAATGATTGCAAGGACTTCCCCACCAGGGATGCCGTACGCCCGTTTGCAGCCATTTTTTGCAAGGGTTTGCGCCAGCATGTCTGCTGCGGTGAGGGTTACTTCGTTAGACATTCGATAATTCCGTTTGCTTCGAGTTCATTCAGTTTTTCATCACTCAGACCAAGGTGTCTGGAAAGGATTTCGCGTGTATCTTCTGCACGTACGGGAGGTGCTTTTTTGTATTGTACTGGCGTATCACTAAAGTTGAGAGGGTTACCAATTAGGTCAACTCCATCAGCCTGATTCACCCGGTGAGGCATGTTGATTGCCATCTCGCGGTGACGGATTTGCGGATCAGCAAAAGTCTGTGCCAAGTCATTGACCGGGCCACAAGGCACGCCAGCCTTTTCCATCTCTTCAAGCCAATGAGAAGATGAGTTCTTGCGGGTATATTCTTCAATCATTGGAATAAGGATTTTGCGGTTTAGGACACGGTCGGTATTTTTTGAAAACCGATTGTCTTGTGTCAGACTTTCAGCGCCCAAGACCCTGCACATTCGCAAGAATTGATCATCATTACCAACTGCAATGATGAAGGCCTGGTCTGAAGCCGGGAAAGTGCCATAGGGAACAATCGTCGGGTGTTCGTTGCCACGCCTTGGTGGAACGTTGCCTGAAACCAGATAGCCGGCTCCCTGATTGATAAGCCATGCTACCTGGCAATCCAGCAGTGAGATATCAAGATGCTGGCCCTTGCCTGAAGAGTGACGTGCGTGAAGGGCAGAAAGGATGGCGACGCTTGCGTACATGCCGCACATTACATCAGCAATTCCGACACCGCATTTCATCGGTTCTCCGCCTTCATCATCCGGCTTTCCGGTAAGGCTCATGATGCCGCCCATGCCCTGAATGAGAAAATCATAACCCGGGCGCTTAGCATAAGGGCCTGTCATGCCGAAACCGGTGATTGAACAGTATATCAGTTTTGGATTGATTTTCGACAGTTCGTCATAATCCAGTCCGTAACGTGAAAGGTCTCCGGCCTTGAAATTCTCAACCAGAATATCGCAATGAGAAACAAGTTCACGGATAATTGCCTGGCCTTCTGCCTTCGTCAGATCAACGGCAACAGAATTTTTGTTTCGGTTCGCACACAGGTAGTAGGCACTTTCGGTCGTGTCATTTCCCTGCTCGTCTTTTAGAAACGGAGGCCCCCAAAAACGGGTATCGTCCCCTTTGAGGGGGCGCTCAATCTTGATGATTTCAGCGCCAAGGTCACCAAACAGTTGTGTGCAGGTCGGGCCTGCCAGAATGCGTGAGAGGTCCAGAACCTTGAGGCCGCTTAATGGGCCATTATTGTGAATGTCATCGTTCATAAGAAAGGCTTAAAACAAAAATCTCCGGAAACAAAGCCCTGTCTGAATAACTTGAACAATTCAGGCATGAGAACTCAGGGAAAAGCAGGTGCTCACGTTTTTGAGAGAAGAATGTTACTTCAAATGGAGTATTCACCTTGCCAATCAAGGCTGGAATTTTATATGTAAGTGAAACTTTAACTTCGCAGAATGTGATCTTTATGAATCTTATCATCAATAATGCCGACCTTGAAAAAGACGGCAAGTTTTCGCATCCTGAAGTTACAGCCAAGGGAGAAAAGCGCGCGCGGGTTGGCATGACCAAGCTTGAGACGCTTTGGTTCAATACCGGTACATTGTGCAATCTTGCCTGTATAAACTGTTACATTGAATCCACGCCCAAGAATGACCGGCTTGTCTATCTCACCCATGCAGAGGCCTTGAGTTATCTTGATGAAATTCGTGATGATGCTCTGGGCACCAAGGAAATAGGCATTACAGGCGGCGAGCCTTTCATGAACCCCGACATTCTGAAAATTATGGAAAGTTCGCTTGAGCGCGGGTTTCAGCTTTTGGTTCTGACCAACGCCATGCGCCCGATGATGAAATGTGCCGAGGGCCTGCTCAAACTTCACGAGACGTATGGCAATCTGATGACCTTGCGCGTCTCTGTTGATCATTTCAATCCGGAATTACATGAAGAAGAGCGTGGCGCCAATTCCTGGGAACCGATGATGAAAGGTCTACAATGGCTTTCACAAAACGGTTTCAATATAGATGTTGCCGGACGCACCCGGTGGGGTGAAGAAGAAGGCGAATTGCGTGATGGCTTTTCGGCTTTCTTTAAGTCCCACGATATCAAGATTGATGCCAAGGACAAAAAACAGCTTATCCTGTTTCCTGAAATGGAAGAGAATAATGATGTTCCTGAAATAACGACAGCCTGCTGGAGCATTCTGGATGTAAATCCTGCTGACATGATGTGCGCTTCATCGCGTATGGTGGTGAAACACAAGGGCGATGACAAACCGTCTGTTCAGGCCTGCACATTGCTGGCTTATGATCAGCAGTTCAATCTTGGAGAAACTCTCAAAGAGGCTTCAAGACCTGTACCACTCAACCACCGGTTTTGCGCAAAATTCTGTGTGCTAGGTGGTGGTGCCTGTAGTGTAAAAGAATAAGATAATTTCAAAAACCGAAAGACTGTAAACATGCTGGCAATCATTGGTGGAACCGGCCTTTATGATATTGAAGGCGTTGAAGTGGTTTGCGAAGAGGAGATCAAAACGCCGTTTGGAACGCCCTCCGCACCTGTGAAAACACTGAGAGCCGGCAAGACAGAATTTTTGTTTCTGCCACGGCACGGGGCAGGACATGCATTTCTGCCACATGAAATCAATTACCGCGCAAATATCTTCGCCCTCAAAAAAGCAGGTGCGCGGATGCTGGTCGGATTTTCTGCTGTCGGTAGCTTGCGAGAGGAAATCGCACCGGGTGATTTTTCCATCCCGTCTCAATATCTCGATCTTACAAAGGGCAAGCGTGATTATACATTCTTTGGAAATGGCATTTCAGCGCATGTTTCAACAGCCATTCCGACATGTCCGGATTTGTCAGCCTGGATTGCTTCGGTTGCCAAGGCGAATGATGTAACGCTGCATACTGACAAGACTTATGCCTGCGTTGAAGGTCCGCGGCTTGGTACGAAGGCCGAGAGTTTCTTTATGCGCAATGCAGGTTGTGATTTGGTTGGCATGACCAATGTGCCTGAGGCATTTCTGGCGCGTGAGGCACAGCTCTCCTATGCCACGATTTGTATTGCAACCGACTATGATTGCTGGATGGAAGACCCGGAGCAACATGTGACAGTGCAAGCAGTTATAGAGCGCTTTGGTGGCAGTCTTGCAAAAGCCAAGGGACTATTGATGGAAATGCTTCAGGCAC
>CALDZZ010000168.1 GCA_937944075.1 uncultured Rhizobiaceae group bacterium | reverse complement strand
CTATTTTGCAACCGTTATCATCAAGTCCACAAGGCTGCTTTGCTTGTGCACCATGAAAACTGAAAGTCATGATGATACATAATATGGAACTGAAAAGTCTCATGAATTGCTCCTGGAAATCTGCCTGAACTTCACCATTATTTAGGGAGCAAAATCAACCATCTCGCAAAACTGTGAAACTCCGTGTTATCGGTTTTGCTGTTTGGCCATGAAGGCCAAGCGTTGCAGCAAGTGGACATCCTGTTCGTTTTTCAAAAGGGCACCATGCAACCTTGGCAGCGCATCGCTTGCGTCACCACGAAGGTCTGCACCATCCACATCATCTGAGACCAGAAGACGGATCCAGTCGAGAGCCTCGGAGGTAGAGGGTTTTTTCTTCAGACCAGGCGTGTCACGAATTTCATAAAACTGGGTGAGTGCTTCCCTAAGAAGGTTCTTTTTGATGCCGGGGTAATGCACATCAACAATTTGCTCCAGTGTCTCAACTTCAGGAAACTTGATGTAATGGAAAAAGCACCGACGCAAAAATGCATCGGGCAATTCCTTCTCATTATTGGAGGTGATGATAACGATGGGGCGGTTATCCGCCTTTACGTTTTCATTGGTTTCATAAACATGAAACTCCATACGATCGAGTTCCTGCAACAGGTCATTTGGAAATTCGATGTCTGCCTTGTCAATTTCATCAATCAGCAGAACAACTTTTTCCTTGGCTTCAAACGCCTCCCATAGCTTGCCCTTGCGGATATAGTTTTTGACATCATTAACGCGCTTGTCACCAAGCTGACTGTCACGAAGGCGAGACACAGCATCATACTCATAAAGCCCCTGTTGAGCCTTGGTAGTCGACTTCACATGCCATTCAATGAGTGGAATTCCAAGTGAACCGGCTACCTGTTTGGCAAGTTCTGTTTTACCGGTACCAGGTTCTCCTTTTACCAATAACGGGCGCTCAAGAGCAATTGCCGCGTTCACAGCAGTCGTCAGATCATCTGCCGCAACATAAGATGATGTACCTTCAAATTTCATAACAAATCCTTTTCGCAATCCTCATTGTTTTAGGACTCTCAAGGCATCGGGGCAAGTTTTAAGCATAAAAGAAAAAAGATTATGGAAGTGGACAAATCTGTTGATTTTCATCTTGCAGGCTTTATCTGTTACGGCTATAGAGACGAAGCAGATGGGGTGTAGCCAAGCTGGTAAGGCAACGCTTTTTGGTAGCGTGTACCGTAGGTTCGAGTCCTACCACCCCAGCCACTCGCCGCACACCTTTACTTTTTCAAACGTTCAAGCGCTTTTCTGGCTCCACCATTTCCCAGTTTTGCTGCTGCCTGATATAGTTCAATTGCCTTTTCGGTATTTTTGTTAACGCCTCTGCCGCTTTCATACATTTTAGCCAAGAGAAAAAATGAACCGCTGTTGTTCAGCTTCATGCCCTTAAGGTGCCATTGTATTGCAGTCTCATGATTTTGGACAACACCATCACCATTTTCATAGGCTCTTGCAATGGAACCAAAAGCATTGAGGTATCCTTTGGTGGCGCTCTTTTCAAACCAGCAGGCAGCCTGATCAGGTCTTTTACGAAAGAATACTGAATTCTTGATGCCAAAATCCCACATTTGCTCACCAGTGAAGCCTGTCTTCTCACTCAACATGCAATCTGGTGGTGGAGCAGCGCCTTTGAATTTGAACAATAGATACAAAATGACAATCATTCCAAGCAGCGATATTCCAAGCAATTTGGTAATGGAAGCTGTTTGTCGGGCAGTCTTAGTCATTGTCATTGAGGCCCGCACCGGCGCCAGCTAACCGGGACTCTTCCGTGGCGGGTGCATAGGTTTTGTGAGCAAGCGCGTTCAGTATTGAGATATATGCCTTTTCACTTTCACCTATTCGTGTTTTGTGTGGCAAAAACCGCCGGGGCGCATACCATGATGATAGCTCAACATTCTCAAACAGTTTGCACGGCTCATTAATCAATTGGTATCTGGTGTTGTAGTCAACGCCATCCTTGCTAATGACGAGTTTGTTCTTGTCCCAGGATAATTTTACGGTTTCACCTTCAATGACGTTTGCAATGAAGGGTGCCATGAGAACAGGTTGAAAGGCAGATGTTTTTTCGATTGATGAAAGGTCGTTGGTGTCTGAAACAAAACAACCTTTTCGCAACGGGCAAAAATCAATATCGAGGCCCGTTTCACGGTGATATCTGGACAGGTATTGAGCCATGGCTCTTGTGCCGGGCAATCCCCTTGCTTCCAGCCACTCGACAGCAAATCCTGCTTCTTCTGCAATCCCCCAATCAAAACCGGCGCCCTTGGCTGCTTTTATACTGAGTGCCTTTATTTCCCCTAGCGCCCAACTCATCAACTTAACTCAATGGAGGGTAGGCTAGATCGTCAGGGTCCAATGCATGCAATTCGTCCGGGAAAGGCGCGCCCTGATACATGGTAATGCGAACCCATCGGTCAGAACGCGGGTCAAATTTGGTTGCGCCAAAAAACGACAACTTGCAACGCAAGAGGTCAATCGGAAGCATGGTTGACGAGATTGTATTGTCACGGATTTCTGCATAATCTTTTTGTGAGGCAAGTTGTACGCGACGAACGATATGACGATGCTCGGCATGTTGCATCAAAAAGGCAGCGATTGTTTCATCATCGCTCCAGGTTTCAAGAGCAGCCATGAGACGCTTTGCATCACGACCAGGCGCAAGCGGTTGTTCATATGGCTCTATGGGTTCTTCGTGGCGTTCACCCAGACGAGGTTCAAGCTTTTCTTCTGAAACATACCAAACACGGGCATTGGCCTGACTGTCTTCAAAATCAATATCCTTTGCCCATGCATAAACACGGTTCAGGGATTGTTTCAGATCAGCAATTTTTTCATTTCCGCGTATTCGAAATTGAACGGTTTCATCTGCCTTCATGTCACTCGACAGGTCATCGACAAGATATCCGTAGGGTTCAAGCATGAGCGAAACAAGCTGTTCTTGTCCTTCAAATCCCAGGTTATCTTCTCCCCATAGAAGGAGTTTCTGCCATGGTTTTTCCTGCTCAAGAATGTCACTGTCCAAAATGGTTTTCAGCTTCTCCATGTCTTTTTGAAGACAGGCGATTTTCGCTTTTTGGTGCTCGTGATCCGTAGTCCATTGATCGGCATTCAAACTTGCTCTTTCGACAAGCTCTTTAAACTTTGAAATCTCATGCCCTGTAGCGCGTTCAAGTTTGCAAACAATACCTAGTGCTGTCTCGCGCCCGTTAATCCAGGAGTCTATAAGCGCAGGATGGTTGATGAGAAATGGCGCCATGCCAAGACCAGTTGAATTACCGACTCCAAACCGCCTTCTGATATCGGCTTCAAGCCGAACTGCGTTTTCTCCACCACGCATTTTTGCCATATGCTCTACAATATCAATCGCAAAGGTTCTGATTAGCCAAACCGCAAGAAGTTCGGGTTGAAATGAGCCTGAAAACTCTTCCCTGTTTGCCCAGTTTTCGCGGTCACAAGCGCCAAATTTAGAGGAGCCGTAAACAGCCGTTGTTCGCATCAGGTAACCGACTTTCTCGATTTCCGAAGTCTCAGGCTGTATGCCACGAGAAAGACAATCGGTTACATATTCAAAAAGGCGAACTGAACGGTTTGCACGCGACAGCGAAATTTCCTTTTCTGAAATGCGTCCGGCTTCCTGGAGTGGGACATTCTTGGAAAGGCGTTCAATGTCGTCACGTGTTGGTACACCATCAAACAAAGTGAAGGTTGCATCCCACGCTTCTGCAATGACACGGTCCGAACGCAGTTCAGCAGGCAGGTCATGTGCAAAGGCAATTAGTGTATAGGTACGTTTGGGACCTGTGACGCTGTACGTTGCATAACCGACACCTTTTTCGTCAATCTCAAAGGCCGGTCGCTCAAAGCTCCAGCTCTCACGCTTAAGGCGCCTTAGCAAAACCCGCATGAAACTCAGTCGTGATTGATGAAAACACCCCATCCGCTTCAGCCGCATGACTTGCGAAGCAGGGCGTTTGTTTATGCCAGACTTATGAACTTTATTTGCTTCTATCATTTCAGAGGTCCAAAATTTGTATCATAGAATCGTAACCAGTTTTCACCCATGATGCCAGCAGTTTCATCCTTGGAAAACCCGATATCCAGCAGGCCTTGTTCAATTTTGTCGAAATCGCGATTATCCTTGAACCAGTTAGGCATTGGCGGGAAGCCTGCATCAGAAGCAGAGCCTTCTCCGTAGTCAATTTCCTTGGTCCAGCGGCCAACACGCATCCATTCCACAACACTGTCTGGCTGATCCTGGCAAAGGTCTGTGCCAATACCGATGTTGTCTGCTCCCATCAGGTCCGCTGTTTTTGCAATCATTCCGCAAAAACTTTCTAGTGTGCAATCCGATTTGTCCTTGAGGTGATGAGGATACACTGAAAAGCCCAACATGCCTGATGACTGGCCAAGGGCTTTTAGCACCTCATCGGATTTGTTGCGAAGGGCAGGGTGCCAGAAATTCGGATTGGCATGGGTAATTGCAATGGGTCGTTCCGAGATATCGATAGCTTCAAGCGTTGAACGTTCTGCAGAATGGCTCATGTCAACGACAAGTCCAATCCGGTTCATTTCCTTGATTACCTGTTTGCCCATACGGGTGATGCCAGTATCTTCTGCCTCGTAACACCCTGTTGCCAGCAGAGACTGATTATTATAGGTCAACTGCATGAAGCGCGCGCCCAGCATGTGGCAGATTTCAACAAGACCGATATCATCTTCGATGGGTGACGGGTTTTGAAATCCAAAGAAAATCGCTGTGCGATCAGTCTCACGAGCAAGACGAACGTCATCACCTGTTTTGCCTGGAAAAATGAGTTCAGGAAACCGTTCAAACCACAAGTTCCACTTTTCAATGTTTGCAACAGTTTCACGGAAGTTCTCGTGATAGGTGATTGTTGCATGGACAGCATCAACCTTGCCTTCGCGCATTTGCCGAAAGATTTTTTCTGACCAATTGGCGTATTGCAGGTTATCAATGCGATGCATGGTTATGTCCTCTTCAATTGTCTTGGAAAATGACAATAATGCTGGCTATTGGCAAGTAGGATTTGCGCCACTTTCAAACCCTTGCAAGACGTTGACCGTATTCACTCCAATAGCATCAATTGCATAGCCACCTTCCATGATGAATTGTGTAGGAAGATTCAGTTGCGCCAAATCCCTGCCATAGGTGAAAAAATCATCCGATTTCAATTTAAATGAACTGATAGGGTCCTCTTCAAATGTATCCGTTCCAAGAGAGATAAGCACTGCATCTGGAGAATAATCTGAAATCACCTGCAGCGCTTGCATGAGCATTTTCCGCCAGGCTTCAAATCCAGTACCCTTTGGCATGGGCAGGTTCAGATTAAATCCTTCTCCAGTGGCTTTACCTATTTCATCGGCATAACCCAGATAGTGGGGAAACTCGTCTTCCGGCCTGCCATGCAGTGAAACAAAAAGTACATCATCACGCTCATAGAAAATATCCTGTGTCCCATTACCATGATGAAAATCGACATCCAGTATGGCTATTTTGCGTGCGCCCTGGTCCAGTAGGGCTTGCGCTGAAAGTGCGGCATTATTGAAAAAGCAATAGCCGCCAAACATATCGAGCGCAGCGTGGTGACCGGGTGGTCGGCAAAGCGAAAAGACTGCTTTTTCATCCATTAATCGATGCGCACCCTCAAGCGCTACATTTGCACTGGCGCGGGCTGCTTCCCATGTGCCCTGGGTAATGGATGTTTCTGCAGCAAGTGAATAGTAACCAAGCTTGCCATCAATATCGACAGGGCATTTTTGCGCCATGCGTCTTGCTGGCCATGATGAGGCGATTGCTTCCCCCTTATTGCCTGCTGCCAGCCATTCGTCCCAGCAGGTTTCAAGGAAAGAAACATAATCTGCATCATGTATTTTCAAGATGGGCCCCATGCCATGGTCGCTTGGCGAGATGATGTCGCCAAGGGTTGTTTCCTCGATGCGCTTGAGAATGAAATCCATGCGCGAGGGTTTTTCAAAAGGGGCAACCAGCAAGCCACCGCTCAATTCGGATTTTGCATCCCGTTTTTGATGGTCTTGTGAATAAATTGTAAGCATCAGCGTGCCATGCCCTTTTCAGCCAATTCGGACAAATGCTCGTTCCAGCGCGCTTCCTTGTTTTGCCCAAGTTCACGAAAATAACTCCAGGAAAAAATTCCTGTATCATGCATGTCGTCGAATGTTATGCGCACGGCATAGTTTCCCACAGGTTCCATCTGCATGATCTCGACACTGCGCTTGCCGCCAATTGTCTTGCGTTGCTCGGGTGAATGACCCTGTACCTCGGCGGAAGGAGATAGGACCCGTAACATTTCTGCCGTCAGCTCATAGGTTTCATCATCCCCAAAGGCGATCTCAATTGATTTTCTGTCTTTGCGGACAGTCAGTTTGGTTGGTTGCATCTTGCGCTACTCACACTGTTGAAAATTTCTGTTGCCAAGGCTCAAATTTTCCAATTATCTCAACTCATGAGTAAACCGATTTCAAATCACAAACAACTGCTTGCAAGCTTGCCGGACACCCTGCGTCAGGAGTTGACGTGCAAATCAGATTTCAGGGGACTTGCCAAGCTTTCCAGTCACATAGTTGCCATAGGGTTCTCAACATTCTGGATTGTGCAGGGCTTGCCCGGATGGCAAGGCATGATGGTTTTGCAAGGCATAATGCTGGTCTTTCTTTTTACCTTGTTGCACGAAACGTCTCACTCAACCGTTTTCAAAACGCAATGGCTTAACGCTACAGTTGGCTGGATTTGTTCGCTGATAGTTATTTTGCCACCTAACTGGTTTCGTTTTTTCCATCTTGCGCATCATCGGCATACACATGACCCTGAAAAGGATCCCGAACTTGAAGGCGGCAAGCCCGAAACTCTGTCGCAGTATCTTTGGGCAGTAAGCGGAATTCCGGTCTGGAAGTTTCATCTAAAGACCATCGCGCTGAATGCATTTGGCAATCCCAATTATGATTATGTACCACCTTCTGGTTTGCTAAAAATAAAGCACGAGGCGCGGATTATGGTTGGCCTGTATGCCGTCGTTTTCTTGTGGATGATGGTGAGTGGAAATCTTGCCTTGGTCTGGTTGTGGTTCTTGCCGGTCTTGCTGGGCCAGCCATTCTTGAGATTATACCTGATGGCAGAGCATGACCGTTGTCCGCACGTCTCCAGTATGCTGGAAAATACCCGCACGACGTTTACCAACCGTTTTGTGCGCTGGCTGGCGTGGAACATGCCGTACCATGCCGAACACCATTCCTATCCTTCGGTGCCGTTTTACCAATTGCCAAAATTTCATGAAGTCGCAAAAGAACATTTACGAGTGACTGAAAATGGTTACGTTCAGTTTCAAAGAGAAAAAATTGCCACGCTTGAGGCAACAGGGGAGCAAGCATGAACAAACAATATGATGCGATTATCATAGGGGCAGGAGTGATCGGGGCTTGCGTTGCTTTCGAACTTGCCAAGAAGGGCTACAGAACCCTAAGCATCGACAAGGGACCCGAGGCAGGCTACGGCTCAACCTCCGGTTCCTGCGCAATCATTCGGACATATTATTCAGCCTACGAAACCTGCGCATTAGCCTATGAGGGCGTATTTTACTGGAAAGACTGGGCAAATTATATTGGTGTCAAAGATGAGCAAGGGCTCATCAAGTACAATGACACGGGATGCCTTGTCATCAAGACGTCGCATAACAAGTATCTCAAGGAAGCTTGTGAAACGATGGACCTGATCGGCTGCCCCTATGATGAATTAAATCTCGATGAAATCAGACAGCGCATCCCGGGCATTGATGTCCGAAAGTATGATCCGGCAAAACTGATTACTGATGATGCTTTTGGCACTCCAACAGGCGGGGAAGTTGAGGGCGCTGTTCTTTTCCAGGAGGGCGGCTATGTGTCCGATCCAAAGCTTTCGGCTCATAATGCGCAACGAGCGGCAGAGGCGCATGGCGCAGAATTCATGTTTAGAACCGAAATCACTGAGATCAGACAAGCAGGTGGTCGGGTTACTGGCGTAACACTGGCTGACGGAACCGAAATTGATGCAGGCATTGTCGTCAATGTCGGCGGTCCACATTCATCCATCCTGAATGAAATGGCAGGTGTTCGTTCAGGCATGAACATGTCAACACGCGCGCTTCGTCATGAAGTCAGTCATGTAAAGGCACCTGTTGAATTTGATTATGGTCGCGGAATTCCGGAATTTGTTTATTCAGACAGTGATATCTCAACCTATGCCCGTTCTGAAGTCGGTGGTCACATTTTGCTTGGCTCGGAAGACCCCGAATGTGACGAGCGTGAATGGGTGGAAGACCCTGATAATTACAATATGGAATTCACAGATCAGAATAAAACACTCGTCATGCGTTTTGCACAAAGACTGCCTTCGCTGG
>CALDZZ010000167.1 GCA_937944075.1 uncultured Rhizobiaceae group bacterium | reverse complement strand
ATATCTTGTGGATCCTCACACGGCAGTAGGATTGCATGTTGCAGAAAAGCACATCTCCAGCGAAATACCGATGATAACACTGGCTACAGCGCACCCGGCAAAATTCCCGGATGCCGTGAAGGCTGCATCCGGTGTCT
This sequence comes from uncultured Rhizobiaceae group bacterium, assembly GCA_937944075.1. GTDB lineage: Bacteria > Pseudomonadota > Alphaproteobacteria > Rhizobiales > Rhizobiaceae > JAALLB01. Next base: position 5,738 of record CALDZZ010000167.1, on the reverse strand, counting down.
ATCCTGATTTGCCAGCAAGAATGGGTGATATGATGGAGCGTGAAGAACGCATGTCAGTCATAGAAAATGATGTTTCCAGGGTCGAGAACTTTATTGAGCAACATTCAAGAGCATCCCAACCAGGTTGAAGACAAGCGAAAATGTATTCGTGACATTTCGTGTATGGAGTAATAAACTGTCCCGATGAGTGTAAACATAACAAAACTTGAAAACGGTTTGACAGTTGTCACCGATAGCATGCCCCATCTGGAAAGTGCCGCATTGGGCGTTTGGATAAAATCCGGTTCCAGAAACGAAACCCAGGACCAGCATGGCATAGCGCACCTGCTGGAACACATGGCTTTCAAGGGCACGAAGAAACGCACTGCACTTCAAATTGCAGAAGAAATCGAGAATGTTGGTGGTGAGTTAAACGCTGCGACCAGTACAGAAACAACCGCATATTATGCGCGCGTACTGAAACCGGAAGTTTCCCATGCAGCTGATATTCTTTATGATATTCTTGCCAATTCCAGCTTCGATGAGCAGGAGCTTACTCGCGAGAAACATGTGATATTGCAGGAAATTGGTGCTTCTCTCGATTCACCTGACGATCTGGTTTTCGACAATTTCCAATCAACATGCTTTGGAAACAATCAGCCCATAGGAAGACCCATCCTTGGAACGCCTGAAACGGTAGAGGGTTTTTCCACCAACCAGATACGAAGCTATCTGGATGCGCATTATCATGGACCCAATATGGTTTTGTCAGCGTCTGGCGCTGTCGACCACGATGCGCTTGTCAAACAGGCCGAGGGTTCGTTTTCCAGTTTTCAGAATTCGGATACGGAAGCTGCCTCCTCTGCCTCCTATATTGGTGGCGAAAGCATTATCGAAGATGACTTTCAGGAAGCGCAACTGGTTCTGGGCTTTGAGGGACGTGCCTATCACGTAAAGGACTTCTATGCCTCGCAATTGCTTGCAACCATTTTGGGCGGTGGCATGTCATCAAGACTGTTCCAGGAAGTGCGTGAGAAACACGGGCTTTGCTACTCTATCTCTTCCTTTCATTGGGGCTTTTCAGACAGTGGCGTCTTTGGCATTCATGCAGCGACTGGGCCTGAAGACCTGCAGGAACTGATTTCGCTTTTGCTGCAAGAATTGAAACGCTCAAGCGAAGATATCATTCAATCAGAACTTGATCGCGCAAGAGCACAAATTCGTTCCGGACTTTTGATGGCGATGGAGAGCCCGGCAGCACGCGCTGGACAAGTGGCTCGCCAGATACTGCTGTTTGGCAGACAAATACCGAATGATGAACTGATGGAACGACTTGATGCGCTTTCGGTTGAACGGGTTCGCGATCTTGCCGGCAGAATTTTTCATGAGAGTATTCCGACACTAAGTGCGGTTGGCCCGGTCAAGGACATGCCGCGTCTTGATGAAATCAAGGAGCGTCTCGGAGTAAGGACGCCGGAAGCTGCAGAGTAATTCATGCAAATCAGACTGCTCTCAAGATTTCTCAATCAGGAAATAGATGTTGATGATGGCAGCCTGTATCTCAGGGCACCTGTTGCTTCTGATTTTGATCAATGGCTGGACGTACGCACCAAAAGCCGAGCATTTCTAACGCCATGGGAACCGCTTTGGCCAAATGATGATTTAAGTACAATCGGATTTCAGCGTCGCCTCAAATCCTATCATCATCAAAAACAGAACGGGACAGCAAGAACCTTTTTTCTCTTTAACCGTCATGATGAAAGCCTTTTGGGTGGCATCAGCCTGACGCGGATTACCTATGGCAGTACCCGCACCTCGATGTTGGGCTACTGGATGAGTGTAGACCACGCAGGCAAGGGATATATGCGAAAAGCAGTGCCAGCAATGCTGGATTTTGCCTTTACCAACCTCAGGCTTAAACGGGTTGAAGCGGCCTGTTTGCCTGCCAATGATGTTTCAATCAACCTGCTGAAGAAGTGCGGATTTCGCGAGGAAGGCTATGCGAGAGAGTATCTTGAGATAAATGGCAGAAGGGAAGACCATATTCTTTTTGCCAAAATTGCTTCCGAACACCAAAAACAAAACTCTTAATAGGTTGTTTTTGACTGGAAAAACAACTTTCTGTGTGTTGTAAGTAAATTTATACCAAAATTAGCAGAAGGGCTTCGCACCAGCCTGCTTAGTAATGGTTTTGATGCGGGGTTATAATTTGAATACAATCAAATCTATCACTCAGGGTATTTGTGTTACTCTTATGACCATTACTGCCTGGTTGGTCATGAGCTTTAATGCCATGGCGCTTGAACCTGTCAGTGTATCGGTTGACGATATTGCACTTGATATTACAGATGCCATAGAACCCTACAAACGCCAGGATGGTACGCTTAAAATTTCCACTGCGCCGGACGCCGAAGGTATTGTTCGCAGGATCGAAGTGCGTTCAAAAAAGGAAGAAGGCAGCATTTCCTACTGGGCCGTATTTTCACTTGCCAATACGAGTGATGAACAAATCGACCGCCTTATTGTCGCCCCTCACTATCGAATGATAAATTCCGGAATTGTGTGGCCTGATCTGGATACAGACAGACTGTTGGCAATCACTCCCAGTGAGGGATTTTCACTGGACCGGCAAACCGATACGGACGCAGACGTATTCTTTCTGACCCTTGACCCGGGTGCTGTTATTACGCTGATTGCAGAACAACAAACCGCGAAGCTGCCAAAACTCACATTATGGGAACCCTCCGCTTACAAGGATACCGCAAACAGCTACAGCCTGTATTATGGTATTGTCCTTGGAATTTCAGGACTGCTGGCTGTTTTCCTGACAATCATATTCGTCATCAAGGGTTCAGCAATGTTTCCTGCCACAGCAGGTATTGCATGGGGTGTGCTTGCCTATATTTGTGTTGATTTTGGTTTTCTAAACCGGATCATTGGCGGGGAAGTTTCCAACGAACCCTTTTGGCGCGCCAGCACGGAAGTGTTCTTGGCAGCAAGCCTGGTCATATTCATTTATGCCTATCTCAACCTGAACCGATGGAACAGAAACCTGTCATTCCTGGTTATTGCATGGATACTCTTCCTGATTATCCTGATGGGCGTTGCACTTTTTGAACCACATGTTGCAGCCGGCATCGCCAGACTATCGATTGCTTCAACCGTTGTCTTTGGCGTCCTGCTTTTGATCTATCAGAGTTTCAACAAGTTTGACCGTGCAGTGATGCTGATCCCGACCTGGATACTTTTGATTGCATGGCTCGCTGCAGCAGGCATTACTGTGCTTGGTCGCATTGAAAATGATGTCATCCAACCTGCCCTTGGCGGCGGTTTGGTGCTGGTGGTACTGCTACTCTGCTTTACCGTTATGCAACACGCCTTTACAGGTGGCGCTTTTGCACAAGGACTGATTAGCGACGCAGAACGCTCAGCCCTCGGGCTTACGGGTGCAGGTGACATCCTCTGGGATTGGGATGTCAACACGGACAAGATTACCGCAGATGCTCATATTGGGCATCTTCTAAAGCAGGACATCAAATCGTTCAATACAAACCCCTTGAACTGGCAAAAGATGATACACCCCAATGACAGGGATCGTTTCAGTTTTACCTTGAGTGCCATACTCGAGCACAAGCGCGGGCGCATTTCACAGGCCTTCAGAATGCGGGATGGCGATGGCCACTATCAATGGTTCAAACTGCGTGCACGCCCGATGCTGGATACCTCCGGTGAAGTGTCCAGATGCATCGGTACGCTGACGGATATTACGGATCAGAAAAAGTCCGAGGAACGTTTGCTGCAAGACTCAGTGCGCGATCACCTCACCGGACTTGAAAACCGGGGTCTCTTCACAAGCCGTCTTGAAACTATCATTCAACTTGCCCATCAAAAGGATGATATCCGTCCAAGTATTTTCTTTATCGACATTGATGGCTTCAACAAAATCAATACAACGCTGGGCTTTGCAGTCGGTGATACAATATTGCTAACGCTTGCCCGTCGCCTCACCCGCCTTTTGAAAAACGGAGACAGTATGGCGAGACTGTCAGGCGATCAGTTTGCAATTCTGCTTTTGTCAGAAACCGAACCCAAGAAAATTGCAGAATATGCTGATGCCATCAGACGAACCATTATGGCACCGATTGATTATTCAGAAGAAGAAATTGTTCTCTCCTCTTCCATCGGGGTCGCGAGCTGGTCGCCCGAGCATGTTGCTTCCGAACAAATGATGCGTGATGCTGAACTTGCAAAGGATCAGGCAAAGCGCGAAGGCGGCAATAAAACAGTGCCGTTCCTTCCAGCTTACAGACAATCAAAGGATGACAGCATCATCCTTCAAGAAGATTTAAGCAACGCGATTGCCGACAACCAGTTGCAATTGTTCTATCAGCCAATTGTCAGCCTTACTGACAGTAAAATAAGAGGTTTTGAAGCCTTGTTGAGATGGAACCATCCAAAGCTTGGCATGTTGATGCCTGCCGATTTTGTTCCTCTTGCCGAACAATCCGGGTTGATTAATGAACTTGGGATCTTTGCGATAAATTCTGCAACGGCAAATTTTGCCCAGCTAAACCAGCAGGTAGGTGGCAACTGCTTTGTGAGTGTCAATCTTTCAAGTCGTGAACTCTTGCGTTCAGATATCATTGCAGACATTAGAAATGCACTGGACCTGAGTGGCCTGCCAGCTGATCAGTTGCGCATAGAACTGACTGAAAGCATGGTCATGGAAAACCCGGAGCATTCCACTCAGATCATGGCGCGCATCAAGGCAATGGGTGTCGGCATTTCACTTGATGATTTTGGTACCGGTTACTCAAGCCTTTCATATCTTTTGAAAGTGCCATTTGATGTGATCAAGATCGACAAGTCATTTGTTCAGGCACGTGAACAACATGAGCGACTGATCATTTTGCGCTCCATCATTGCGCTTGGACACAGTCTCAACCAGGCCATTATTGCAGAAGGCGTCGAGTATGAGTCTGATGCAACAGACCTCATGCAATTGGGTTGTGAATTTGCACAAGGCTATCTGTTTGGTGAGCCTGTTACCATTGAGGGTGCCAAACAGATGATAGAGACTGAACAAACGTAAAAACGACTTGCGTTACGCATGACCGGAAGTTGCCGAAAGCAACCCCTCATCTATTCCCATGAGTTTGAGTGTGCGAGTATATTTGGTGTCATTATGCTGATCAAAAATAATTCTCTCATCGGCTTCACTAACCAACCAGCCATTATCGACAATCTCACTTTCAAGCTGACCAGCCGACCAGCCGGAATAGCCTAATGCAAGAAAGGAAAGCTTAGGCCCCTTGCCGATTGCAATCTCTCTTAGAACCTCGAGCGTTGCAGTCAGGCAAACATCCCCTTGAACTTTCACCGTTGAACTGCTGTCAAAATCAGGAGAATGGAGAACAAAGCCCCGACCGGGTTCTACCGGCCCACCAGAATGGACCTTGCTTTGAATATTCTCAACCGGATACTCTGGCTGTTCGTCCTTTGAAATGATTTCCAATTGCGCCAAAAAATCGGAAACGCTTGGGCTATCAAGTGTCTGATTGATAACAAACCCCATGGCGCCTTCCACGGAGTGAGCACAGATATAAACAACGCTTTTTTCAAATCTTGCGTCTCCCATACCGGGCATTGCAACAAGGAATTTTCCACACAGGGATGGAAATTTTTCTTCCTTTGACACTGTCATTCTGATGGCTCTCCCAAACACACGTAACTGTGTAGTCACATAATTATGATAAATT
>CALDZZ010000166.1 GCA_937944075.1 uncultured Rhizobiaceae group bacterium | reverse complement strand
AATCATGCTGCATGATTGGCAAGTTTTGCCGGAACCAGTCGTGTTGCCTGCGCAATAATCAGCTCGCGCAATTCATCCCCACCCTTGCAGTCAGGAATAGAATCAGCGGCATCATGAACAATGGACTTCAATCGGGCCATGGCACCTTCAAGCCCGTATCTCGACACGGCATTGGGGCGAGAGAAATTGTCATCTTGTGATACAGGCTTGCCACTTTCCTGCCTTGTACCCACAGCATCCAGCAGGTCATCGGCTATCTGATACGCTTCACCGATTTTTTCTCCAAGAGGACGCCATAGCGAAGGATCAGATCCCGCAGCTATGGCGCCCGATGTCACCGCACCAACGAACAGGGAGCCCGTTTTGGCACGATGATATTTCGAGATGTCGATATTCTTTTCGCTTTCCCAGGCCTGACCAGCGACAATGCCACCTGCCATGCCGACTGAGGCAGCTATGATTGACACAAGAGGCGCAAGCCTTTCAGGCTTTTTGGCGCATGCACGCGTTAACGTATTAAAGGCCTCAACAATAAGGGCATCACCGGCAAGGACTGCGAGCGGTTGGCCATGCAATGCATGAACACTTTTTCTGCCGCGCCGCATGTCTGCATCATCAAAACAGGGCAAATCGTCATGTACGAGAGACGCACAGTGTAATAGCTCTATTGCTGCGGCTGCTCCTTCTGCCACTTCATCATCATCACATGAACAAGCTGCAGCAACCGAAAGACACAATAAGGGGCGCACCCTGGCACCACCGGGAAAAACCGAGTAATGGACAGCTTTCGCCAGTTTGGGAGGACACGGATCTGCCGTTGCCATTTCAATGGCAGTTTCAAGGCATGCCTCAATGCGTGCAACAGCTTCCATGATTAGATCTCCAATATCTGCCAAACTGTACTGTAAATTTTATTTGACAGTTTGACTTGTCATTTAATATTGACGATATTTCAATATAATGCAAGCGGGAGATTGTTTATTGTGTTGAACGTAACACTTGAAAAGACTGCAACAGCACCAAACAGGACAATTATTGTAGGTGCAGGCATGGCAGGACTGGCCGCGAGTATTGCACTTTCTTCAAAGGGTGAAGATGTAACCCTGCTTGAAACGAGGGATTATCCTGGTGGCAAGATGCGGGAAATCTCCTCGAAAGCCGGGGGCATCGATTCGGGACCAACCGTTTTCACCATGAAGTATATTTTTGATGAGCTTTTTGAAATGGCAGGCGCCAGAGTAGAAGACCATGTGACGCTGGAAAAAGCAGACGTTCTTGCCCGCCATGCCTGGGATAAATCAGGTCATTTTGATCTCTTTGCAGACCGGCAACGCTCTGTCGAAAGCATCGAGACGTTTTTTGACGCGGAAAATGCCCAGGGCTATCAGAATTTCTGCAAGGATGCAGGTGCGATTTTCAATACGTTGCGAGAGACAATGATCGGCGCACAACGCCCCTCTCCGCTTGAACTTTCCAAACGCATTGGCTTCATAAACATCAGGGCTCTTCTTGGTTTAAAACCGCTGAATACCCTTTGGGGTGCCTTAGGCCAATATTTTCCGGATCAGCGTTTGCAGCAATTGTTTGGGCGCTATGCAACTTATGTGGGTTCATCACCCTATCTTGCACCTGCAACCCTCATGCTGATTGCGCATGTTGAACAGGAAGGCGTCTGGTTCATCAAGGGAGGCATGCACAAACTCGCAAAAGCCATGCAGGATTTGGCAGAACTGCAAGGCGTGAAATATCGCGATAACAGCTGCGTAAAAAACATAATGGTGCAAAATGGCAAGGTTGGTGGTGTCATTCTTGAAGAGGGTGAAATACTGACGGCAAACAAGGTAATCTATTGCGGTGATGTATCTGCACTGACACCTGAATTTTTGTCGAATAAAACCATTGGCAATTACCAGGTTCCACGAAATAAACGGTCTCTTTCTGCCCTGACATGGTCGATGACTGCAAAAACCAATGGCATGGATTTGCATCGCCACAATGTTTTATTTTCTGATGATTACAAACTTGAGTTTGACAGCATCTTCAAACAAGGCAACATCCCCAAAAAGCCTACTTTGTACATTTGCGCGCAAGACAGAAATGACCAGTTCGAGAAAACTTGCGAAGGCGAAGAAGAACGCTTGTTATGCCTTGTTAATTCCCCTGCCTTTGGAGATGAAAGAAATCTATCCTTGGATGAATTGCAGTCATGTTCAGATGACATGATGAAGATTGCGGATCAATGCGGATTGGAAATCAAGCCCAGCCAGCAAACCATTACTCAGGCCAGCCAGTTTGAGAAACTCTTTCCAGGTTCTGGTGGTGCACTTTACGGGCGCGCATCTCATGGCTGGACGGCCTCTTTTGCGCGAGCAGGAGCAGAAACAAAAATCAGCGGACTTTATCTCGCAGGTGGCAGCGTCCATCCAGGTCCAGGTGTTCCCATGGCAACAATGTCAGGCATGCTAGCAGCGGAGAAAATTCTTGCTTGAGCGCAATATCAATCATCATGATCAAACAAGCGGGCCTGACTTCAGCAAGGGTGTCGCACCTCAAGGGTATGGCTGGTGGTATGCTGATGCAATCAGCGATGACGGGCAGTTCGGGTTTTCCATCATTGCCATGATTGGTTCTGTCTTCTCTCCCTATTATGCCTGGTCAGGACGTCATACCCCCAATAATCATGTTGCGCTCAATGTCGGCTTATATGGCAAGGGTGTCAAACGCTGGACGATGACCGAGCGCGGCGAAAATGATTTATCACAAAGCACTAACCGCCTGGTGATAGGCCCAAGCCATCTGGAATGGGATGGCAACAGTCTTCTGATACATATCAATGAATGGGCAAACCCGATTTTCCGCAAGGTTGAAGGCACGATTAGGCTAACACCAAATGCGCTAACGAAGTCGACTTTTCAGCTTGATAGTAACGGAAAACACTTTTGGCAACCCATTGCGCCACTTGCTCATGCGGAAGTTAAATTCTCAAAACCTGAATTGAACTGGACCGGCAAGGGATATATCGACAGTAATTTTGGTTCCGAACCCCTTGAGTCTGGCTTCAAGAACTGGGATTGGTCACGAGGGCATACAAGCACTGGCACTGGCATTTTATACGACGCCTTTACCCGCGACGGTGAAAACTGCCAACTGGTGCTGAAATTTGACAAGGACGGGAATGTCGAAAACCTGCCTCCAGAACCCAGAATTCAACTCAACAAGGGGACGATATGGAGAGTTGGGCGTTCCATCCTTTGTGAAAATGGATTTGAACCAAAGACGCTTGGCATGTTGGAAGACACCCCTTTTTATACGCGCTCCCGGATTTCGAGCCGCTTTGCCGGGGAAAATATAATCGCCATACATGAAAGCCTGGATTGTGACCGCTTTGCCAGCCAGTGGGTGCGATGCCTGTTACCTTTCAGAATGCCGAGAACAACCGGTAAAAAGCCCTAATCTTCTTTTGTCTCTTGTCCAGCTTTTTCCTGATCTTCACGATCAAGCTTGTCGAGGCTTCTCAATTGCCACCAGCAAAATCCTATCACAAGAAGAAAAACAGCAACCAGTTCAATAATGCCAATCAGGCTTTTAATGTCCACGTACGTTCACCTACTCAACTGATGATGTTTTGGCGTGAGCGTTGCGATTTGGCGTCTGCCAGAAACATGTTGTCCTGTTCTTTCATACGGGTGAACAAATCCACAACCCATTCTGCATCTCCGGATGGCAGATCATGATCTTTTTGGGCTGCGTCCACCAGATAAGCCACTTCTGGAAGTGGCTCACTTTGGTCACAGGAAATAATATCAAAAGGTTTGCCAGGTACTTTCAACATCAAGGCAAGCTTTCTGGCTCGAGTCGTATAGGCCCTGTTATCAATAGAGTTAAAGCCATTGGCCCTGACCCTGTGGCCAATTTCATTATAGACCAGTGCTGCCGCACGAATACCCGGGCGACATTTTGCAGGAAGGTCTGCAATGCCGGTAAGCGAGCGGATGTAAATTTCATCTGCCTTGTTCAAAAGACGCTCGACCACGCTTCCCAATTGCGGCGTAAATTCAGGATTTTCAAGCAGGGCTTCACGATCAACACCTGCTTCCTTCAACCAATCTGCTGGCAGGTATACACGCCCGTTTCGGGCGTCCTCACCTACATCCCTTGCAATATTGATCAACTGCATGGCAAGCCCAAGATCACAAGCCCTTGCAAGTGTTGCACGCTCTCGCCTGCCCATCAGCATGCTCATCATGATGCCTACAGTTCCGGCGACACGGGCAGAATAATCGATAACGTCACTCAGGTTTTCATAGGTCTTGTGCGTTACATCCCATTCAAATCCCTCAATCATGGACAGTGGCACCAGCTTTGGAATTTCATACTGCGCAACAACCTCTGCAAAGGCATGATCAGCAGCGTGATTATAGGGCTTGCCCTGGTAAGCGCATTCCAGCCTGTCACGCAGGCGGTTAACAGCATCCATATCAGAACCAGGTGCATCCGCAATGTCATCAGAGACACGACAAAAAGCATAAAGCGCAGTTGCTGACATTCTGATATGTGAAGGTAGCAACAGCGAAGCAAAGTAAAAGCTCTTGGAGCCTTCCCGGATGATTTTACGGCATTCTGCAACGTGTTCTGGTGTCAATTTTTGTATCATGATCCGAGACCTTCTTTCACCAAGGTATCGCCATGGGGTACTACAGTATCCAAAACCTGTGCGGAGGTAACAACGCCTGGCAAGCCGGCTCCTGGATGGGTTCCCGCACCTACAAGATAAAGGCCAGAAAGTTCTTCACTGACATTATGTGGTCTGAACCAGCCACTTTGAGTAAACAAGGGTTCAGGCCCAAAGGCTGCGCCATTGGGTGCATTAAGACGATCCCTGAAATCCAAAGGCGTGAAAACAAGACTGGTTGCAATATGATTACCCAGATCAGGCATGATTGTATTTTCCAGATGAGCCTCAATTTTTTTTCTGTAAGGCTCTGCCATTGTCTCCCAGTCTGTATCACTATCAAGATGCGGCACGGGTGACAGTACATAAAACGAGTCACACCCGTCAGGTGCCAGTGAAGGATCTGTTGCAGTCGGCCGATGCAGATACAGGCTAAAATCATCTGCAAGAATTTTCGTTTCAAAGATATCCTTGAGCAAACCCTGATAACGCGGCCCCATCAATATGGTATGATGATCAACATCCTCGTACTTTTTATCCGTACCAAAGTACCAGACAAAAAGACTCATTGAATAATTCACATTATCAATCTTCTTTTTTGTCCAGCGTTTTGGCTTGCGCTTTGGCAGGAGATTTTGATACCCCCACGCACTGTCTGCATTACTGACCACAATATCAGATTTTAAAGTGCG
>CALDZZ010000165.1 GCA_937944075.1 uncultured Rhizobiaceae group bacterium | reverse complement strand
AATTCAACTGCTGTTGCACCAACGTAGTCGATTTCCTTGCCGGCTGCTAGCATTTCAAGCGCCTTGCCAAGTTCACCTGGAAGGATTTTTCGCCTGGTGCGTTAGCAACATCCATGACCTTGCCTTTGAAGTCTGCAGATTTTGAAGACTTAGCAGCTTGCATGGCAAGCATGATCAAGGCTGCTGCATCGTATGATTCAGCGGAGAATGCATCTGTCTTGATGCCTTTTTCCTTGGCCATCTTGTCGAAGATTTCTGCGCCTTCGCTGTCTGTGCCAGGAACCGTGCCGAATGAGCCGTTAAGCGCATCACCGATTGCGACTGGAAGAGAGTCACCGATCATGCCGTCCGGCAATACGAATGTATCAAAAGCGCCTGAATCCAAAGAAGCCTGAATAACGCCCTTACCACCCTGGTCTAGGTAACCTGCAACGATCAGGACTTCGCCACCAGCCTGCGCCAATGCGCCAACTTCAGCTGAGTAGTCACCCTTGCCGTCTTCGTGGGCTGCAGAAATTGTTACCTTGCCGCCGGCAGCTTCATAGTTTTTCTGAATGGATTCAGCCAAACCCTTGCCGTAGTCATTGTTTGTATAAGTGATAGCAACAGACTTGATGCCCTTGTCGTTCAGGATGTCTGTAATAACAGCGCCCTGACGTGCATCAGAAGGAGCTGTGCGGAAGAAGAGGCCATCATCTTCTGCTGTTGAAAGAGCAGGGGATGTTGCTGATGGTGAAATCATGACAACGCCGTTAGCGCGTGCAACGTTTTGAAGAATTGCGCCTGTTACACCTGAACAGTCAGCACCCATTATTGCGTTTACCTTGTCGCCTGTTACCAAACGCTCGGCAGCAGCTGTAGCAGCAGCTGAGTCAACACAGGTTGAGTCACCACGGATTGAAGTCACTTTTGCACCACCAAGCAGTTTGCCTGAAGCGGTTACTTCTTCCATTGCCATTTCAGCACTGTCAGCCATTGGGCCTGTAAGGGATTCAATCGGGCCAGTGTAACCCAGAATTGTGCCAATCTTGATTTCGCCATGACCATCCGCAAAAACTGCAGATGTCATCATTGTTGTGGCTGCTAGAGCCATTAAAAGTTTTTTCATAATTTTCCCTCCCAGGAAATAGTCGCTACAATATTTCACCTGATCTCATGTCAGACTGCGTTAATTTCTATAGCAGTTTGTCCTGCTTTTCCATCTTAAATTATCATAATGAATGCAGGGATTTCTAATTTTGCGACATGTTTTGTGAGAAACTTCACTCTTTTTCGAATGCAGCGCGAGAAAAATCGCCTGTTTCGGGTTCCATTGTCCACAATTCGCCGTGGGAGATGTCAAACCATGCGCCATGAAGTGTTAACCTGCCCTTGCCCTCAAGAATTGATACGCAGGGAAAGGTGCGAAGGTTTTCAATGGAATGCCTTACGGAAATATGCTCAAGCGCCGTCTGACGCTCCGAGGTTGTCATGAGGTCATTATTGCCAAAACTTTTTGCTGAAGGGCGGAGAAGCTCCAGCCACTTGCCGATGAAATCGCCTGGAGAAAGAGGTTCCATTTCCTGATCCAGTGCGGCTGCAATGCCCCCACATCTTCCGTGCCCCAGTACGATGATGTTTTTTACCTTTAGGACCTGCACTGCATATTCAAGTGCCGCAGAGGTTGCGTGAAACCCATGGTCTGGACCGTATGGCGGTACGAGGTTTGCAACATTGCGAACCACGAACATTTCACCAGGATGGGCATTGAAAATCGTTTCAGGCGCAGAACGGCTGTCGCAACAGGCCACGACCATGGTTTGTGGTTTCTGTCCTTTTTCAGCCAGTATTTCGTAGCGTTTTTTCTCTTCAAGAAAGTTACCGGCGCGAAAGGCATGATAGCCGTTCAGCAATTCATCTGGAAAGTTTGACATGTCTTGAACTTGTGCAATTGTTAGTCTCGCATCATTCTTAAACCTTACACAGGGCAAGACACAAGAAAAAGACTGTGTAAAACAAATGCTACTTTCGACTGTAAACTACGGCGAAAGTTATATTTTACCCAGACAAGCAATTACTAAAGCTCTTTGCCAGCTTCAGAAGTGTTTTTGAATAATGATCCTTGCCAGCATCGAGAGCGCTACCGAGAGGGTCTATTGTGGCAATTGTTTTTCCTGTATTTTCCGAAACCACTTCCAGTACCTTTGGCGAGAATTGCGGCTCGCTGAACAAACAACTAATCGAGTGCTCTTGAACCTCTTCCCTGATTTCCTTGATGCGTGCAGCACCAGGTGCAATTTCAGGGTTTAATGTTATTGTGATGGGTTTTTCCAGTCCAAACTGTTTTTCGAAATACTGATAGGCATCATGAAAAACAACATATTCCTTGCTCTTTATGGAGCTGGTAATGCCCTTGATTTCAGCTTCCAGTTTTTCCAGCTCCGCATTTAATTTCTTGGCGTTTTGGTCGTATATGCCTGCATTTTCAGGGTCCAGTTCTTTTAATTTTTTGACTATCTCGACTGCTGCAACCTGCATGTTATCAGTATCAAGCCAGACGTGTGGATCAGTGTCGTCATCGCCATGATCATGACTTGCGTGAGCCTCTTCTTCCTTGTGTTCGTCTTTGTGCTCATCATGTTTGTCCTCGTGCCCATGCCCGGAATGTTCTTCATGGTCATGTTCATCCTTGTGACCCTCATCATGTGTTTTCTTGTGGCTGGCGTGGTCGTGCTCATCATGATCGCGAAACTCATGTTTCCTGATGCCTGCAAGTTCAAGAATTTCCATCGATGTTGTACCTTGCCCAAGGTTTTTCACCGGTTTTGCCAAAAAGCCTTCAAGACTTTCACCGATCCATATCAGCAGATCAGCTTCCTGAATGCTTTTTGCCTGTGACGGGCGCATGGAAAAATCATGCGGTGACTCATTGCCCTGCAAAAGAAGCTTGGGCTTGCCGACGCCTTCCATCAAAGCAGCAACAATGGAATGAACCGGCTTGATTGAAACAACCACTTCAGGAGCTGCCCATGATTTTGTATTGAGTGCAAGTGATATTAGGCTTAGTAAAAGAAGACGTTTCATGAGTGTCACCTGTGGACTTTGAAAAATGTTATGTTATTACATTTCATTTATGCCAATCCCGGTAAAATGGCAAGTGCCTAATTTGAAAGTTTGTACCATTGTCAGATAATGTTTCGTTGATTGAGCTTGTTAATGCTGGTGTAGCCAGAGACGGACGCTGGCTTGTTCGGGGCGTTGACCTTTCAATTTCTGCCGGCGAGATCGTAACCCTTATCGGGCCAAATGGATCTGGCAAATCCACCACTGCAAAAATGGTGCTGGATGTGCTCCATCCAGATGAGGGAACGCGCAGGCAGGGAACTTCTCGCTTGCAAATAGGGTATGTCCCGCAAAAGGTTGAGATTGACTGGACGATGCCCCTTTCTGTTGAGCGGTTCATGACGATTACCCGAAAGCTTTCACACTCAGATATAGATTACCATTTGCAGCGCACGGGTGTATTGCACTTGAAGAAGTCACAAGTCAGAACGCTTTCAGGTGGTGAAATGCAGCGCGTGCTTTTGGCGCGTGCAATTGCGAGAAAGCCAAACCTTCTGGTGCTGGATGAACCGGTGCAGGGGGTAGACTTTGCGGGCGAAATAGCCCTTTACGAACTTATTGGCGAAATTCGTGATGAATTAAATTGCGGGATATTGCTTGTCTCGCATGATCTTCATGTCGTGATGGCTGCAACGGATCGTGTCATTTGCCTTAACGGTCATATTTGCTGTCAGGGTTCACCTGCAGCAGTTGCCGAGAGTGCTGAATACAAAAACCTGTTTGGCGAACGTGCGATCGGTGCATTGGCGGTCTATCGACATGCGCATGACCACCAGCATTTGCCGGATGGCACTGTTCTACATGCTGACGGGTCAATTACGGATCACTGTCATCCTGATGACGGGCATCATCATGAGCATCACGACAAGCAGGAGGCAGACTCTAATGCTTGATGATTTTTTTATACGCGCGCTCCTTGCCGGTATCGGCATTGCGATCATCGCAGCCCCGCTTGGCTGTTTTGTGGTTTGGCGCAGGCTTGCCTATTTTGGGGATACGCTTGCCCATTCAGCCCTGCTGGGGGTTTCCTTCGCACTATTGTTTGAAATCAACATCACGGTTTCAGTCTTTTTAATCTCGATCGTCATTTCGCTGTTGCTCTACATGATGCAGAAGCGCGGTGGCCTTTCGTCTGATGCCGTGCTTGGACTTCTTTCTCATTCAGCGCTTGCCTTGGGTCTGGTCGCGATTGCGTTCATGACCTGGGTCAGGATCGATCTAAACGCACTTCTGTTTGGTGATATTCTTTCTGTTTCGAGGTTTGATGTGGGGTTTGTCTGGGCAGGAAGCTTGTTCGCCCTAGCAGTGCTGGTCATGATCTGGCGCAATCTTTTTGCCGTTACAGTCAATGAACAACTTGCCAGGGCAGAGGGCATGAATCCTGATGTTGTGAACATGATATTCATGGTGCTTATGGCCCTGGTAATTGCCATTTCCATGCAAATCGTTGGTGTGTTGCTGATTACTGCGCTGTTGATTATTCCTGCAGCCAGTGCAAGGCAATTGGCTACCGGGCCTGAACAGATGGCGGTTGTTGCCGCTATCATCGGTATTGCAGCCGTGGTTGGAGGGCTTTATGCTTCGCTCGGGTGGGATACACCCTCTGGACCTTCCATTGTGGTGATGGCCTTGATGCTCTTTATTATTTCGCTTGTGTTGGGTGGAAAAACAAGACGGCACAAGCCGAATCATGCTGAAGTCTCCCCAGACAGCAGCCGTGGAGAATAATTCATGACCTCAGACGTTCACGCCAGCCATGCGGTTTCCCTCAAGAAGAACCAGAAGCTTGTGCATGATGTTTTGATGACAGCTGAAAATCCGCTGAGCGCCTATAGTATTCTTGACTTGTTGCGTGAAGAAGGTTTTCGCGCGCCCCTGCAGGTCTATCGGGCGCTGGACAAACTGGTAGAGTTTGGACTTGTGCACAAGCTGGAAAGCCTGAATGCCTTCGTTGCCTGCAGTCATCAGGAATGCAGTCATGAAGAACCGGCTGTATTCATGATTTGCAACCAGTGTGAAAGTGTTCGTGAGCTTGGTGATACCGGTCTTGACAATCACCTGGGGAAACTTGCCAAAAAGCAGGATTTTGCATTGAAACACACAACGGTTGAATTGCATGGCCAATGCAGCAAGTGCACTTGAAACGGGGTTGAAATCTGAGGCGGCAATGCGCAAGATTATCGTATTTACAGACACTCACATGGAGCCTGATGTAGCAGACGGCAAACTTCATCCTGATGTCCAACTGGCAAAGGGTATCGAACACGTAAACGCGCATAACGGTGATGCAGATCTGGTAATTTTCTGTGGCGATTTGACAGACGTCGGTGATATAAAATCCTATCAAATGCTGCAAGCGAGGCTGCAGGACTTGAGGCTCCCCTATAAGCTTTTACTCGGCAATCATGATCGTCGGGATAATTTTCTGTCTGTTTTTGAAGATGCTGAAACAGATCGTAACGGATTTGTCCAGCAGGTCATTGATATGGGTGATTTGCGCCTGATCCTGCTGGATACGCTGAATGCACCTCCCTATGATTATCCAAAATCCCACATGGGCAGGCTGTGTGAAAAGCGGCTTGCATGGCTTGATGAAAAACTTGAAGAGGCTGCTCACAAGCCATGTATCATCTTCATGCATCATCCGCCCCATGATACGGGCTTTGTTGGGATGGACATCATCAAGTTGCTTGATGGAGAAGCATTTTACGAAGTTGCAACGCGATACGGAAACCTGAAACATATTGTTTGTGGGCATGTTCATCGAACGATCTCGGGCAGTCACAGGGGTGTTCCGTTTTCAGTATTCAAGAGTACGGTAGGGCAAATGCCGATGATTTTTGATGTTGCCAGTACAAGTGTCGAGGTCAACGAACCTTCTGCTTACGGGATACTGTTTGCGGACCCTCAAACAGTGCTGGTTCAAACAGAAGACTTCGAGCTTACTGATTTGTCCGCCGTGCGCAAACTGATTGAGTAGAGAATTCCAAAGCTTCGCCCAGGCCGGATTTTTTCCTTGGTGCTTTTGTTTGTCGGTGCTAGGTTGTTTCCAACAGTAAATTAACGGACGTTTTGTCTGATTAAAAAGGATATTCGGTGTGAGCAATCTTTCCGGTGGCGACAAGCCAACAGGAAAGGGGCCAAACCCGAGACGGTGGCGTAAACGAAGATCCGCTGACCCGGTGCAACAAGCAAAACAAGCTGGTGCAGATGGTGTCGCGAAGCACAACAATCAGCCACCTGAAGTTTCTCATGAAGGCATTATTGCGCCTTCAAATGGAAGCAAGGATGGCTCCGGTCTTCCAGCTGGTGACAAAAGCCAGTTTGGCAAAGACAATAATGTTGGTAACAACAACCAATATTTGAGTGAAGGTGGGTTTCCATCGACACACTCGGGTAATGGTGAAACAAATTCTGCCAAATCAAATGCACCTGGCTCCAGGAAACGCAAGCGATACCCTTTCAGAAAGTCAAAGAGTGCGCGTTCGGATGCAATGCGAAATGTTCGTTCGGTCCCGCAGCGTACGCCGGATGCGGCCTTTGTGCCCACCACTGGTTCAGTGCATCTGCCAGAGCTGGCAAAAGGTGCTGGTGAACATCAGCCCAACAACCATTCAAGTGGACACAGCAAAGACAAAAAGCCCTTTCGGCCTTCAAGATTTAGAGGGCGTCATTCACATGCCTATGCTGCCCTGGATTTGGGGACAAATAATTGTCGTCTACTGATCGCAGTTCCCCAGGAAAGAGGTGGCGGCTTTCGGGTTGTTGACGGATTTTCCAAAATTGTACGCCTGGGCGAAGGACTTAGCCAAACGGGTCAACTCAGCCAGGAGGCCATGGACCGTTCTGTTGAAGCCCTGAAGATTTGTGCCGGCAAACTTGGTAATCGCAAAATCAAGCGACAAAGACTCATAGCTACTGAAGCCTGTCGTCAGGCTACCAATGGCGAAGCCTTTCTCAAACGGGTCAAAGAGGAAAGTGGACTGGATCTTGAGATTGTGACACGGGAAACCGAAGCCCGTCTGGCAACAGAAGGGTGTGGCTCGCTCATGGACAGGAAATCAGATGGCGCTGTGCTGTTTGATATTGGTGGTGGCTCTTCAGAACTTATTCTGGTCAATAACATTGGCGCTCGCAAAAGAAGAATTTCTGACCGTATTGTAGCCTGGACATCTCTGCCAATGGGCGTTGTAACCTTGTCTGAGCGGTTTGGTGGACAGAATGTTTCGCGAAAAGTGTTTGATGACATGGTAAGGGATGTCATGGAACATATTGATGCCTTTGAGGGTAAGGAAGCCTTGAAGAATATTTTTGCAAACGGCAAGGTGCATCTTCTTGGTACATCCGGCACGGTTACAACCCTTGCCGGCATTCACCTTCAACTGCCACGATACGACCGAAAGCGTGTTGATGGCATCTGGTTGCGGGATGAGGAAATTGACACGGTCATCAACCGGTTACTTTCCATGTCTTATGAGGAACGTTCGAGAAATCCCTGTATCGGTTCGGAAAGGGCTGATCTGGTTCTGGCGGGATGTGCCATTTTGAATGCGATACGCATGACCTGGCCTGCCAAAAGACTGAGAGTCGCTGATCGTGGTCTGCGCGAGGGATTGCTGGCCGAGATGATGAACCTAGACAAGCCGGGCAAACGGCCAAGACGCGGAAGACGACAATCAGACAAGCGTGACAAGGGCTCAAGCAACCCTTCGTAAGAGTTTCAAGAGGATATGATGAAAAAGCCTGGTAATCTGCCCAAGAAAACCAATTTGAGGAACATGCACACCAAGGTCAAGACGGCCAGGGGGCGCAAGCTTTCCTCAACACTCTGGTTGCAACGCCAGTTGAATGATCCTTATGTGCAAAGGGCAAAAGCAGAAGGCTATGCCTCGCGTGCAGCCTACAAACTGCTGGAAATCAACGAGAAACATAACATTCTCAAGCCCAATGACCGTGTGATTGATCTTGGTGCTGCTCCGGGAGGCTGGTGTCAGGTTGCCGCGCAGATCACGGGTTCCCAGTCAGATCAACCCAGAGTGGTGGGGATTGACTATCTTGAGATGGCACCCGTTCCCGGCGCTGTTATTCTGCAAAAGGATTTTCTGGATGATGATGCACCAGACATGCTGATTGATGCGCTCGGCGGAGAAAAGCCGGACCTGGTTCTTTCCGATATGGCAGCGCCAACCACAGGGCACAGGAAAACAGATCACTTGAGAACCATGCACCTGGTAGAAGTTGCACTCGATTTTGCCTTGCAGGTTTTAAAGCCTGGTGGGTACTTCCTGTCTAAAACCTTTCAGGGTGGCACTGAGAGTGATCTGCTGAATTTGATGAAGAAAAACTTCAAGTCAGTACACCATATCAAACCGCCTGCATCTCGTGACGGATCGGTTGAATTATACCTTCTTGCAAAAGAATTTAAGGGATAAGCGATAAAAATAATCCATTTTTCCAATTAAGATATTGTTTTTTATCGAGAAAATGGATTTTTTGCTGCTTGCTGGTTTAAGTTAAACTTTTCACGTTTTGAAAAGAAGTTTTTTACTATTTCACTTTATAAATTCATCAGAACATTACTCTGGGGATTTAAATGAGTTCGAAACAGACCACTGAAACAAATGAAAAAACCAGCAATTTCAAGCTGACAGACATCAGGAAGTCTCGAGTTCTGCTTTGGGTAACAATGTTGACAGTTGCCTCTATCCTCACAGCTTTTTTCTCACCCAAAGCACTGACCCTGACAGATAAACTGACGTTGCACGCGACCCTAATGGTCGTTGGCTTTTGTATTTGGGCAGCCTTTGTCCTTTACTTCAAGGCCAAGGCTGACCCCAACCTGTTCGTGAACATTGATGATGAACTTATGGATGAGGAAAAAGTATCTTTTGTCAAAAACAACAAGGATACCAGAGCCGAGCTTGTTTCTCTTGCCTACACAGACCGTTTGACCGGTCTAGGCAACCAGCAACGCATGATGGAAAAATTCAAAAACATGGTTGGTGATCGACGCCATGGCGAAAAGGGGTTTTTGGTGGGTGTTGCCAATATGGATGGCATGAAACCTATCAATGATCTTTACGGTTTTGACGGTGGTGATGAAATCTTGAAGCAGTGCGCCCAGCGCTTGTCTGCGGCGATTGAGAATGACGGGTTTGTTTTCCGTGTCCGTGGCGATGAATTTGGCTTTCTCATGCCTGAAATCAAGGATCAGGAAGGGGCTCACAACATCGGCAAGATTTTGCAGGAGGTTCTGAATGCTCCGTTTGATCTTGACGGCCGTACGGTGCGGTTGAGTGGCTCATTTGGCTTTGCCCATTACCCGGATGCAGGCCACAGCTATGAAGCTGTCATGAAAAACATCGAAAGTGCACTTTATTATTCCAAGCGCGGTGGTAGAGGCAGAATAACTGTATTTTCAAAGGAAATCGAAGATATCATTCTTGAAAATGCACGTATGGAACAGGCACTTCGCCGAGCGATTGCCAATAATGAAGTACGTCCACATTTTCAGCCGATCATCTCTTTGCAGGATGGAAAACTTCTGGGCTTTGAAGCTTTGGCAAGATGGATCGACCCTGAATTGGGTTTTGTTTCACCGGCCAAATTCATACCCTTGGCTGAAGAACGCGGCATCATTGCCTCTTTGACAGACAAGCTATTGTTGCATGCAGCCAAGGTTGCGGCAGGGTGGCCGGATGGAATTTTCCTTTCTTTCAACCTGTCCAGTGTTCAGCTTGTAGATCCAAACACAGCTTCTGAAATCATCAGTACAATCAAGAAGGCGGAACTGCCTCCCGAGCGTCTTGAAATTGAAGTGACAGAAACAGCAATGATGTCTGATCCTGAAACAGCTGCGATGATTATTGATGAATTGCACCGTGCCGGTATCCGTATCTCAATGGATGACTTTGGTACAGGTCAATCAAGTCTTGGCCGTTTGAGAGAGCTGAAGCTTGATAAAGTGAAAATTGATCGTGCCTTCATTATGGCAATTGGAGAAGACAAGCCAGCTGAACATATTGTTCGAGCAATCCTAGAGATGTGCGCAGGGCTTGATCTGACAGTTGTTGCTGAAGGTATTGAAGAAATGAATCAGGCAGAAAGCCTGAAGCGATATGGGTGTCATGCAGGACAGGGGTATCTTTTCGGTAAACCGCAAGATGAACACAAAACAATGGGCTATATCCGTGAATTCATGGATACTGCAAATGAAGAACTACCCAAAAGTCTAGCTGGGTAAATTGGTGATGAAGCAGGGGATTTTAAAATGAATTTTGATCTTACCATAAAAGGCAACTGTATTCTCTCTGCAGAGGATAACGAAGTTAACCAGATTGTTCTGGAACATACTTTGGCTGAACAGGATTTGCCGTTTGTTATTGTGAGCAATGGACAGGAAGCAGTCGAGGGCTGGGAAGCGCTTGATCCCCTTGTTATTCTCATGGATATTTCCATGCCGGTCATGAATGGTATTGAAGCCATCAAGGCGATCCGAGAAAAGGAAGAGGGAACCGGCAAACGGGTGCCCATTGCTGCACTGACAGCTCATGCCTTGTCAGGTGATGAAGAACGGATGATGGAAGCGGGTGCAGATTATTATCTGACGAAACCGATTGACCCCAATCTGATCATCGCCAAAATTGCTGAGATTGTTGGCCCTCAATCTACCCGTGCTATCCTCTAGTTTATCACTAGCAATTGCTTGACCTTTCCTGCTTTATCCCCAAAACTGGAGATGAAGCGAGGAAAGCATGAGCGATTCAAAACAGCACTCCAAACACCATGAAAATGGCGATCATGACCATGATCATAGTCATGCACATACTGATCACAGCCATTGGTCCGACATGCATCTCAAGGTCAAAACCCTTGAGTCGTTGCTTGTTGAAAAAGGGTATATTGACCCTGCCGCCCTTGATGTCATCGTTGAAACCTATGAAACCAAAGTGGGGCCAAGAAATGGTGCTGCTGTTGTAGCCAGGGCCTGGAATGACGATGCCTATCTCCGCCGACTGAGAGAAAATGCTACTGAAGCCATAGCCGAATTGGGGTTTTCAGGGCGTCAGGGCGAGCACATGAAAATCGTCGAGAATACAGCTGATACTCACAACATGGTCGTTTGTACCTTGTGCTCCTGTTATCCTTGGAGTGTTCTTGGCTTGCCGCCTGTCTGGTACAAGTCTGCTCCCTATCGTTCAAGGGCTGTGATGGAACCCCGTGTTGTCTTGTCAGAGTTTGGACTGGAACTTCCGGAAGAGGTCAGGATTACGGTGTGGGATTCAACAGCCGAGATGCGATATCTCGTTATTCCTCAACGCCCTGATGGCACGCAAGGCTGGAGCGAGGAAGCGCTTGCTGAAATCGTGACAAGGGATAGCATGATAGGAACAGGCCTTCCGCTTGTGCGAATGGAGAGCAAGGCATGAACGGATTGCATGACATGGGTGGCATGCAGTGCCATGGGTCTGTTGAACCGGAGTCCAATGAGCCGATTTTTCATGCGGCCTGGGAAGAGCGTGCATTGGCCATGACAGTTGCCATGGGCTTTGCAGGCAAGTGGAATATTGATATTTCCCGTTTTGCGCGCGAAAGTCTGCCACCTGATTTTTATCTCAGCAAAAGCTATTATCAAATCTGGCTTGCCGGCTTGCAATCGCTCATGCTTGAGCGTGGCATGGTGAGTGAAAAGGAGCTTGAAACGGGAAAGTGCGAAGCACCTGGTCTGGACGTAAAACGAGTCGTCAGCGCTGGTGAAATGCCAGCCGCGCTAGCTGCAGGTGCTCCGGTTGAACGGGAAGCCATCGTGGAACCAGGCTTTGCAATTGGCGAAGACGTTCGTACCTTGAATATTAATCCGAAGGGACATACCCGACTGCCCCGTTATGCGCGTGGCAAATCTGGCAGAATAGCTGCCATTCAGGGGTATCATGTTTTCCCCGACAGCAATGCACATGGCGAAGGTGAAAACCCGCAATGGCTTTATTGCGTTTGTTTCGAGGCGCAAGAATTATTTGGTCAGGCTGCAGAACAAGGCAACAAGATCATGGTGGATTGTTGGGGGGCTTATCTTGAACACGCCTGACCTGACCAGGCTTGAAGGCATGACACTTGATGCCAATGAACCTGTTTTCAATCAGCCTTGGGAAGCCCAGGCTTTTGCGCTGGTTATCGGATTATATGAAAAAGGTGCCTTTACATGGAATGAATGGGCGGATGTCTTGAGCAAGACCATTCATTCAGACAATGGCAATGCTGCCTATTATGAATTATGGCTTGTGGCACTTGAGACCATTGTACTGAAAAAGTCGCTTGCCAATGAGATTGAAATACTCGAACGAAAATCTGATTGGCAAAAAGCCTTATTGGCCACGCCCCATGGCGAGCCAATTGAATTAAAAACTGCAAGAAAGTCCTGAGCTTATATTAAGTATATCGCTTTATGGGCTCTTAAAATCAACATGTTGAATACCCATATCATGTTCAACTAATAATTGTCGGAGGGAAATGTTTTATGGCTACTTTAGTAAATTTGGATGCAGAGATTGAAAAAACCAAAACAACCGTAGAGGAAATGAAAACCAAGCTCGACCAAAGTGCTGTCGTGCTGGATGAGTTTGCGAAATCCGATACGATTGGTCAGACAGACTTTGATATAGAAAATGCCCGAATTCAGGACATCCTCAAACAACAGAATGTAATGGAAGGCAATATAGCCGATCTCATCATTGGTCTAGAAGATGCAACCAATGTCTTTGGTGCTGAATTTGAAAGCATGAAAAGCTATACCGGTTGGGAAAAGTTTGTTGGAATTTTTTCAAAACAACGCATGCAGCGCATGCGATCCGAACGGGTTCGCAACATGTCATTGGCTGGTAACCTGCAGGAACTGCTCGGCAAGTCAGACAAGATTGTCGGTATTCTTCAGTCGCAAAAGGATGTTCTGGATTCAAGATATGCCAGCTCGGAAGCTTCCCTGAAACAAGTGATTGAACGCCGCAAGTCTGCAATGGATACGCTGGAGGCCACACAGGCACGGATTGAAGAATTAAACCCGATGCTGATGGATCTGGAAAACCAGATTTCCGCTTCCACTGACCAGAAACAACGCGCTGAACTTGAAGGCCAACGTTCAGAGCTTGCAACAGAGTACAATCAGGCACAGGCAAAAGAGCAGGAGGTTCTTGCTGAAAGCCAGACGCTTGAACGCTATACATCAATGTTCCAGACATTCGTGGACTCGTTGAATAACCAGTTGGCTGCCCAGCAGACGCTTATCAACAAGCTGACGATTGATACTGAACAACGTGTTGTCCTTTACAAGGCGCTGGAAGACTCGCTCAAGACGGCTGCCCAGCAGGATGTTGCCCACAAGATCAATACGCTTGGCAATCAGGTTGATACGGCTGCTGAAACCACAATGGCGGGTATTGGTGCTGCTGCGCAATCTCACATTGGTGATCTGCTGGAGATGCATGAAAAGAACATGCTTTCAACAGAAGATATTCAACGCCGCAAGAAGCTTGCTGATGAAGCCTTCGCGCGTCGTTTCGATGATGTTATGAAGAAACACAACTCGGCGAATTATGTTCAGTCATAATTTGTCGAACCTTTCAGCCTGCTTGCTCTCACATACAGGTCTTATCAAGAGTAACCGTTCATGAATTCCAAAGAGACAGAACAGGCGTCAAAATATTTTGCGGCTCTTGGTGCAGGTCTGGAAGGGCTTGGTACCTATTTGCAGGAAGAACAATCACCTGCCTACAAGCATGGTGTGATTGCAAGCATTGTCAGTGGATATCTTGATCGGCTTCAAAATTCATTGCGCAGTTGGGAAAACAAGATTTCGTTTGAGCGAAAGTTTCGCGTATCCCAGACCGAGAGCGGGTTTCCTGCTTTTCAAAACGTTCTGGACCTGAAAAACGATCGGGCGGGAGCCAGTGCCCGCCTTGCCAAGTTTGATGATGAAGAAACGCTTCGCCAGAAAATGGTCGATCACATTTTGTCTAAGAAAAGTTTTCCGTCTGATCTGCAAAAGAACATGGCTGAAAGAAGCTATTTGCAGGCTGTTCAGGAAGGTAAACATTTCTCGCCGCTTGTACTGCCGAAGACCGTTAGGGTGTCGGTCAATCCAAAAACCAAACGGCCATATTATGTTGTGCATTGGGGGTTTTATGACGGTTCTGCCAACCTGCCCATGATCTATATGGCAACGATTGAAGATTCTTCTGAAGACATCAAGAAGACACTGGTCAGTGCTTCAGGCAAGCTGAACAAGCATGTTAATATCAAGTTGCCGGTCGATGGTTTGTTGAACCCCAATCTGGCACTTCAGTTCGATGATTTTTGCGAGAAAAATTCAGCCTACAGTTTGATGCCTTCTACCATTGCGCAGAGTATGGACAAGGACTTTGACCATTTGCATCCAAAGCAATTGCGTCGATTTGTACTAGGACCCTTTTATCATTCGGCCTTTACGAGACACGGTGAAAAGGTTGATCAGATACTGGCGCGTGTGCGAAAGCCAGAGAACGCCTGGCTTATGACCTGGACCATGCAGGAAATATTCTCGATTTCCGAAGAGCCTGCAAAGTGGGGGCTTTGGGGTGGCAAGCCTGCGCGTGAAACGTTTCATATCAATACCGATGATCTGGAAGCAACCCGAATGGGTGTAACGGATTTCCGCCGCAATGCGCTTGTGCCGCATGAGGCCTATCAGGCAATTTATGCCTCGGGTCAGGAAAAGGAAATTTTCAGCGGATACCAAAAGCACGTCATCTCGGACGGGCATGTTTTGAGGAATATGTAAAATGGATACCGGACTTACAACCCTTGATGAAAAAGACATCGCCAAGCATTTGCCGACAGCGCAATCGCTGGTGACAAAGCTGATTTTGCTAGAAGCCAGTGACAACAAGTCCAAAACAGAATTGGCTGGCACGCGGAGGCGGTTTGTTTCAACCGTTTCAACGGCCGGATCCAAATCCACGCGTGAAGTCGAACTTGCCAAAACACTGTCGGCAGTCACCTCAAGCGACAGCATGCTGACACCTGTTCAACATGGCATTTTATTCAAGACCAGAAGAGCCCTTGCAGTAGCCCTCGCCGTTGCTGATGAGTTTGCAAAGCAAACCGGGCTTGACAGTCTGCGCCAGAAAAATGCGGCCTCTTCTCTCGAGGGGGATGATGCAAACCAGTATCGCGGACTTCTGGAGGCTTCTTCCTATGTTGCAGCCTTTGCTGCCTGTGCCTATTTGCACCAGTTTGTGGAGACAGCGGGTGAACCTGCCAATGATATTGAAGAACCCAATTTCAACTTCGATACACCACAAGATGCGCTCAAGTCTTTTGTTGGCGGGCTAGAACTGGCTGCATCGGACGCGACCGATGATAGCGTTCTTCAATCACGGGTACGTGCCTATGCGGACAGGTCCCTGGAAGAATTGCTGCAACGAAAATCACGTTTCAACCAATTGGGTTCTTTTGAAAATACGCATTTGCGGCTTGAGGCAGACGGGTTTGAACTCAACGGGTTTGATGTAACGCCAGGTGCCAAATCCAAGCCACTGGTCATGACCTTCAAGCGGCCTGATGAGATTGTCGGCAACCACATCGCAAAATACCAGTCGCTCAAATTGGCAAAGATGATCATGGCCTATGATTTTGACCGGCAGCTTAATCCGTTTGTTGAGCTGGGCGGGTTCCTGTTCACCTTCATCGGGGATGGTTCTCCCGGTACAGGCAAGACCATTCTTATTCAGATGATTGCAGGCCTTATCAATGATTATTGTGAGGTTGCGGGATATGGGTTTACCTATGAAAATTTTGGCGTTGACCAGATATCCTCTTACCAGGGCAAGTCAGGGCAAAACTGCAAGCAGTTTGTAACCAATGTCCTTAATCCGAAAACCATTGGCTTTGGTACCGTGGATGATATTGACCAGGTCGCTGCCAAGCGTTCTGATGATCGCGCATCTGCCGGTCAACAGGAAGTCACGGCCGTCTTGATGGAAAGTTTTGCAGGAGCCTCCACGGTTGTGCGCGGCAATTGCTCTTTTGGCATGTTCTCGAATTATCCCGAAAATGTGGATGATGCGCTTAGACAAAGAGCCGGGGCTAGATGGCTTGTCGATGGTCCTCAAACACGTGATGACTACATTGATATCTTCGCATTACTGGCTGGCAAGAACCATGATATTCCGCTTGGGGATCATGACCTTCTGGCTGCACAAGAAATCAAGGAAGCTGTCGAGACTGCTTACGATAAACACAACAAACCGGAAGAAGACGGCTTGCTGCGGGTTTATGAGCGTTTTGAAAAAGATAACAAGCTGAAGACCATGGCAGATGTTGGGACCTATCTGCACATGATCAAAAAGGCTGAGCCAAGATTTACCGGTCGTGCCATCAAGAACATTACGGATGCTATCAAGATGCGGGCAATGGACATCGATCTGCCGGATGAATGGTTCGAAAAGCCCGAGAACTTCATGCACAAGGCGTATGATGAAAAGAAAGCAATGATTGAGGAATTGCGTGGGCCATTTACACTCGACATGGTGATGCAGGAAATCAACCGCTATGCGGATTCTGAATTCCGCTATACAGATAAATCTGACAACGCAGCCGTTGAAGAGATTATCCGCCGCGAACGCCAGCGTGAAAAGGCGGTCAGGGAAATCGAGGCAATGCGCAAAGACGGCCGCTGGGATGGGTAACCAATAATGCCATATTCCTTCACCCAACTCCTCACCATTGATGAGCCGCATTTGATTGAGCGGTATAATAGGGCCTTGAAGGCTTTTGATGTAAAGCCGGTCAAGCTTGATACATTCCGCATTGACATGACCGGTTTCTCACCCGAAGTTGCCGAGGCGCTGGGGGATGAGGACTATCTGGATCCCAAGCGCGTCAATCGGAGATTTATCATACTCTCGCCAGAGCAGGCGACGCTCTCTGTTGTGCATAGTTCATTTTCCAATACGCGCGATTTGATGCTTGATTTCTTTGAAAGCAACCGACGGGTATTGTATGCGCTGACCATCAAGGATGTGGTCTATGGCGAGATTGAAGACAGCGTATTCGAGGTTGATGATATTGATGATCTGTTGGCGATTGAGCAGGTTGAGTTCAAAATCGGCACGCATGAAAACCTGACAGAGAAAACCAATCA
Source organism: uncultured Rhizobiaceae group bacterium (assembly GCA_937944075.1). Taxonomy (GTDB): domain Bacteria; phylum Pseudomonadota; class Alphaproteobacteria; order Rhizobiales; family Rhizobiaceae; genus JAALLB01. The sequence goes on along the minus strand of CALDZZ010000165.1, from coordinate 4,434 downwards.
GCTTAATTTCATGATTGATAAATTGCTGAAGGAGCCTGATGCCTGGCGCGATGATGCGATGCTTCATGAGATGGTTGAGATTGTCAAACAGACGGGCGATATCCGCGATAATGCGCTTGTGCCGGAACAGGTGATTTTTCGTCACGAGACATTTTGGGCCAATCACTTTGGCGGAACATATGTTTTCAATGATGAGAACATGATTACGGTGATTAGCGATCCATCCGCCAGGGGATTTAGAAAATCCAGGCCTTGGCAGGTTGGTTATATTGATATCAATGACGAGGCCAGCGTTTACAAGTTTCTTGAAGAAAGCGGCCGCCTACAGCCGCCGCTGGGGTCATGGATTGAGCGCAGCAAGTTGCTGGATTACAGAAAGCATATGGCGGCTGTCTGGCTTGCAGACAAGAACGGTGATGAACTGCCTCATTCACTCATCAACCAGACCTGGGTAAGACGATGGGTGCGTGAGAATGCGCGACTGGTCAAGGAAAACAACATCATTCCGCTGATTGACTGGGCAAGGGACGAGGCTGATGACTGGAAGAATATTCAAATGTCCAATGTCGAGGACGACCTGAAGTTTGTCTTGTGCCGTGCAGACCCTGATCATTCGGATATGGAATTGACCAATCGCCTGATTTCCCATTATGTGCCATTTGATTTCATAACGCGTTTTGAGTTTAATCGACCTGAGTTTCATCGCGACAGGCAAGATTGGTCAAAAGCCTACGCCGATTTTGTGGCAATGGCCCTGGAGAATACCTATCTTGGTAACAGGAACAAGGCTTTCGATGATCTGTATGTCTAAACAGGTTTGATGAAATCCGTTAGATTTTAAATTAAGGGAATACCATGCTGGATCCGATTATTAATCTTGTTGCCAAGGGCGTTGAATTTTTGGGAAGGGGCATAGGCTATATCATTGCCATGATCCTCTGGCCTTTTGTAACGTTTAGAAACTGGCTTCGAGGCAAGGGCTGGTTTGTAAAGATCCCGGTATTCATCATTCTGGTTCTTATTTTTATCAGCTATGTGTATCTGATTGCGATTACGCAAATCTGGTCAATTGGCGATGAAAAATATGCCAATACGTACAGCCTGGAAAAAGTGGAGGCAGCAGCCGGTGAGACACTTGCCAATGGGTCGTGCCAGCCTTCTGCGATGGTACAGGTGTCGGCAGACCTGATTGACAAGAATGTCAACCAGGGTTCCTGGTTGCCTTCCAACCCCGTTTACAAGGCAGGTTTGTTTTTTGTAGTGGACTGGAAGGAAACCCCGTTTTTCGACAACCGCGCAGCGTTTCAGCTTGGGGTTAATCAGGGGGTCAGACGTACTGCTATTGAACTGGTTGACCGTCTTGGCCGTGTTCGTGGTACATCATCGATAAATGAAAATCTGCAAAAGGCTCGTGAAGCAGCGAACTACCGCGAGAACGCATGGGTGTTTACATTTACGCCTCCGTTCCTGCAACCTTCTACGCAGGCCAGATTACGCGAAGCCAAAAAATACTTCGAGGCTTTCAATGCAGAACTTGCGGCCTGTAATGCCGAGTTTGATGCGCGGGCAGATAACCTGTTGCAGTTTCTGGATCGCGTAACTGCCGATATTGGTTCAACTTCGGATATTCTTCAAAGGCGCATGGAAGACGCAAACTTCATTGGCTTTGACCGCCGTGCGGATGACCGTTACTGGTTCACCTATGGACAGCTTTATGCCTACCACGGAATTCTGACTGCATTACGCAGTGATTTTCGTAATGTTTTTGAGCAAAGAAATCTGGATGCCCTTTGGAACCGCATTGATGCGCAATTGACTGATGTGCTTAGCACGCAGCCGTTCATGGTAGCCAATGGCAGTGCTTCAAGCATTATCAAGTCTCATATGGAAGCAATTGGATTTGACTTACTGAGGGTGCGGGCAAATCTGGTTGAAATACGCGACGTACTTGATCGTTAAAACTGGATTTCGCTTCAAGTTGGTTGATATACGACAGCACTAATCATGGACGAATCATGCGTGTATAAAATGGCAATTGCAACCAATGAGGGAATTTTGTGATATTAAAATATTTATTACCACTTAAGAATTCCTAATCGATTGGCTTTAACTAACTGTTTTCAATGTAAAAAATGAAATCTGAATAGTATTCAGATAAAACAACCTAGAGTTGTTTTGTCTTTTCAAAAGATAAAAAATGCTATATAAGATTTTCAGCACAGGGCATAGGCTGGTGCTACTAACATGCGTCTGGTTCCCCTGCTATAGACCAGTTGGCATGTGCTCTTCGTGAACTCGTTTATGAAGAGTGGTTAGTAAAGGGAGACTTCAGCCAATCCGCCCGGTTGAAGTCTCCTGACTAGCCAAATTACAGGCAATTTTCAAAACATGACGCCGTCAAAAACTCTTGCGTACGATAACTTCTGGCGTTACAACATCTCCATGAACAATAGAATTTTACAAACATGGTGGTGGGGCAGCTTTTAGCGGCCACTGATTTGTTGTGTAAAAAATCAAGTCGCCGGAGAAATCCTGAGCGGCTTTTTTATTGGCCATTTGGGACAGAATTTTTCCCACATGCCAAGAAAAGGATAAACTGGATATGGTGTCCGCTACGATAGAATATGAAACGCAGGGTGGTGTGCGCGTGGAACGCGAAAGCTTCCCTGCAGTTTATGCAACAGCTATCGATGATACGCTTGACCGGGTTAATACTCAACGTGGTGCGGTATTATCCTCAAATTACGAATACCCAGGCCGCTATACCCGCTGGGACACTGCTATTGTAAATCCCCCTTTTGGTATTGAAGCTCAAGGACGGGATGTCAGGCTGATTGCATATAACAAGCGGGGAGAAATTTTCCTCGAGCCATTGCTCAAGCTCATGCAGGCACATGAGCATGTTGCCCATGCAGAGCGGGATGGTGTGACGGTTACTTTGCGTGTAGTCGAGCACGGCGGTGTCGTCAGTGAAGAAGAGCGCTCACGCGCACCAACCGTATTTTCTGTTGTGCGAGCCATTGTCGATCTATTCCGTTCAGATGAAGACCCAAAGCTGGGTCTGTTTGGCGCATTTGGATATGATCTTGCTTTTCAGTTTGATGATCTGGAATTCAAGATGGACAGGGGAGACAGCCAGCGCGACCTTGTGCTTTTTCTACCGGATGAAATTCTGGTTGTGGATCATCATCAGGCGGTTGCATGGCATGATAAATACGAGTTTTCCATAGATGGCATCTCGACCAAGGGCATCGAACGCGAGATTATTGAAGAGCCATTCCAGACAAGTGAAGTCGTGCCACCCAAGAGCGATCACAAGCCGGGCGAATATGCATCTTTGGTGGAAAAGGCGAAAGAAAAATTCAAGCGTGGTGACCTGTTTGAGGTAGTGCCGGGGCAAATGTTTTATGAACAATGCCAGACACAACCGGCAGAAATTTCACGCAAGCTTAAATCCATCAACCCTTCACCCTATTCCTTTTTCATCAATCTGGGGGATCAGGAATATCTAGTGGGGGCTTCGCCGGAGATGTTCGTGCGTGTTTCAGGGCGCCGCATCGAGACTTGTCCAATATCGGGAACAATCAAGCGCGGGCGTGATGCAATTGAAGACAGTGAGCAAATTCTAAAACTGCTTAATTCCAAGAAGGATGAATCTGAACTTACAATGTGTTCTGACGTGGATCGCAATGACAAGTCCCGGGTCTGCGAACCGGGCAGTGTCAAAGTGATCGGCCGCAGACAGATTGAGATGTATTCAAAACTCATTCACACCGTCGATCACATCGAAGGTCGATTGCGTGAGGGAATGGATGCCTTTGACGGTTTTTTGTCTCACGCCTGGGCGGTGACCGTGACGGGGGCGCCAAAACTTTGGGCCATGCGATACATTGAAGAAAATGAAAAATCCCCGCGTGCATGGTATGGTGGGGCGGTTGGCGTTGTAAATTTCAACGGTGACATGAATACTGGTTTGACCCTTCGCACCGTGCGCATCAAGGATGGCATTGCAGAGGTGCGGGCAGGGGCTACGCTATTGTTTGATTCAGACCCGATGGAAGAAGAGCGTGAAACAGAACTGAAAGCTTCTGCAATGCTTACGGCCATTCGAGAAGCAGGTAAAAGCAATGATGCCGCGAGTGCACGAGACATCGAAAAGGTGGGCACAGGACGCAAGATCTTGCTTGTTGATCATGAAGATTCCTTTGTGCATACGCTTGCCAATTATTTCCGTCAGACAGGTGCAGAGGTTGTAACCGTGCGCTCTCCGATTGCAGATGATGTCATAGACCTGCACAAACCGGACCTCGTGGTTCTGTCGCCTGGGCCAGGCAGCCCTTCTGATTTCAATTGTGCTGATACAATCACAAAAATACGTGCACGGGATTTGCCTGTGTTTGGTGTATGTCTTGGTTTGCAGGCAATTGCTGAATC
>CALDZZ010000164.1 GCA_937944075.1 uncultured Rhizobiaceae group bacterium | reverse complement strand
GGCGCAACTGGTGCTACTGGCGCACAAGGTGCTAAAGGTGACACAGGCGCAACTGGTGCCACTGGCGCACAAGGTGCCAAAGGTGACACAGGCGCAACTGGTGCTACTGGCGCACAAGGTGCTAAAGGCGACACAGGTGCTACTGGCGCAACAGGCGCAACTGGTGCTAAAGGTGCTGATGGCCGTGATGGCGTTGACGGTACTGACGGACGTGACGGTGTCGATGGCACTGACGGACGTGATGGTGCTGATGGTGCTGATGGTCGTGACGCTAATGTCATCATCAAAATTGGTATCGGTGGACGTGGCGATGCAGCAAAAGCTGGCGTAACAAACAATGTTGTTCGTACTGAAAACTTTGTTCGTAACACTGCTAACGATGTATCAAGCAACGTATCACTTGGTAACTCAAGTGTTATGTCTAGCCAGATTTCACAAGCTCTTACAGAGATTGCTGATCTTCTACAAAGCTTGATTGCTACACTAACTGGTGGCGCTTCAGGTGGAGCATCTGGTGGATCAAACAACGTGTCTACCGGATCTGGTAACTCATCATCAGCTGTATCTGGTGGTTCTTCATCAGCATCTGGCTCAGGTAGTGCTACAGCGTCTGCTTCTGGTAACGCATCAGCATCTGCTTCAGGTGGCTCGTCAGCTGTTGCTTCCGGTCAAGCTGGAAACATCAATGAACTACTAAGACAAATCACTCAGCAATTGCAGGGTCTGTCTACAATGGTTCAAGGTGGCGGTCAGCAAACTGGTGGATCAACTGCTGGTATGAAAGATGTACACGAATGTGTAACAAAAACATCTGACACAATGCAGCAAGTCCAAGCTTACGCTTCTAGCGACTACTAAGACAAACCATAAAGCTAGCGGAAAAGGCCTCCCGGCCTTTTCCATCTCGGCTTAACGGCTGAAATGATTGGTCATCGTTAAAACCTCCGGAAGAAATTCCGGAGGTTTTTTTTGATCAATTACCAGGAGGTGCCTGGTTCAGTGCACAAAAACATCAATTCACGGTTGATATTCAACGTCTGAACCTTTGTGGTAAAATAGCCACGCTTTGGTTGCTCTCTGGAATTCTCCAGGCATGAAATATTCAATTACAACAATGACTTGTTTGATTTTGTAAAACTACCTACGTATTTATTGCCTATAGGTAAATTCGTCAATTTTTGCTATAAAAACATCAAGCGATGACCAAACGCTCGCTTTATTTAGAGTTAAAGGAAAATACTATGGAAGTAAGCACAACCCCTACTACTGCAAGCAATGCCGGCATTGATGCCGGATCAGTTGGCGGTGGTAACTCACAGCTTACACAAGCTTTTGACCGTGCTATTGCTGAAGCTCAACAGACTTTGGCAACTACTACAGTAAAAGGTGCTGACTTGCGTGCTCTACAGCAGAGCGCTCGATAAGCTTCTCGAAATAAAGCAAATGTTAAAGCCTCGTGTTTTCGGACACGGGGCTTTTTTTATGTCACTTAACAAGTTTGCAATTATCAAAAATTTTACTTCGAGGCATTATCAATAGTTGAAATGCAGGAATGAATTTGTTTGTTTTTAGAGCCTTAGACTGATTGTAATCCATGAATAAAGAAACAAGAGTTAGCGTTATCACTCCCACACGAAACAGGGCTTTCTTCCTGGAATTGTGCAAAGAATGCTTTCTGGCCCAAACCTACAGCAATGTGGAATGGCTTATTCTGGATGACAGTGAAGCCGAAAATACATCGTTCCAGAATACTGGCCATGATAACATCCGCTATATTCATAGCCCTCACAACATATCAATCGGTGAAAAAAGAAATCGTCTGATTGAGGCTTCAACCGGAGAAATCATCGTCAATTTTGATGATGATGACTACTACGCCCCGAACTACATCGAGACTGTTGTAAATCACCTGGGCACCAGTGGTGCTGACATGATCAACCTGCGCGGGTTTTTCATTTACAATGCCAATACGGATACGATTGCCTATTGGGATCTGAACCTGAAGGAAGGTCTACACTACAAGATGAGTGGCGACAGTCTGGAGAGTGTCTGGTTTGATGCTGAAAACAATGGTGCGTTTGCAAACAACCATCTTGGATATGGTTTTGGGTGGACGTTCAAAAAGGATATATGGCGCGCCAATCCCTATCCTGACATGAACTGGAACGAAGACGGTGAGTTCGCCCTGATGGCCCAGCAGCAGTTTGATTTGCAAGGATTGATGGATGATCAGGGTCTGTGTCTTCACATGATCCACATGAACAACACGTCGATCAGCTTCCCCCAGTATCTTATGCCCGGCTTTATGCTTGCAAAGCTGTTCCCGCTTGAGGCCATCCAGAAATTTGTACGCTAAGCTTCCATAGTCGCTGGAAACTCTTTTGACCAGGTTGATAAAGCCCACATAACTTTTTGTTGATTTATTGAGAAAAATCTTAAAAACATATATAAATCAATTACTTAACATTATTCTATTATTTGGTAAGTAGTCTGTGCTGATGGTGCTGTATGCGCTTGATACATAAATTGTTGGCAGTAGCGAACATACGGTCGCCTCATCTAGACTAAAAGGAATAAATCATGGAAGTAAGCACAACCCCTACTAGCGCAAGCAATGCCGGCATTGATGCCGGATCAGTTGGCGGTGGTAACTCACAGCTAACACAGGCGTTTGATCGTGCTATTGCAGAAGCTCAACAGACTTTGGCAACAACAACAGTCAAAGGCGCTGATTTGCGTGCTCTTCAGCAAAGTGCCCGATAAGCATTCAGTCTTTTCAAGAAGAAAAAGCCTCGTGTTCACACGAGGCTTTTTTTTAACTTTTATCAGTAAGGCAAGGCGCCTTGGCACAAGTGCGCTGTCAGGCGATTAGAATGCGCCTATGTCAATTAGTACCCTGGCCACTTTCTCGAAGTGTCTTTCACGGATAGCCTTGCCAACTTCCACAGACGAGATGATGTCACTCATCAGGGCCTGGTCGAAGATAACCGGAATGTTCTTGTTTTCAGCGGCTTTCATGTCACGGGAGAAACGTGACCCAGAGAATACCTTCACGAGCGCTGGAACCTTGGAATGTTCTGCATGGAAGTAAATGCCCGCAGCAGACTCCGACCCGCGAAGGATCATGGTGAGACCATTGGTACCATCACGAATTTGTCCACTACCCTGGGCCTGTCCGGATACTTCTGCGATCAAGCGACGGTGCTCACTTTTCTGGTGCTGTTTGAATTCAGGTGAACCGTTGATTTCCTTTTGCTCACGCTTTGCTTCCTTGTGTCCCATTTTCTGTTCATCAGTAAACAGGAAGCGCTGCAAGGGCATGTCGAGAAGACCAAAGAACAAGAGCATAACAACAGCAGTTGCCACGATGAGTGTGCCTGCAGACGTAGCACTGTCAGCCACGCAGCCAATGGAACAGTAAATGCTCGCCAGGATGGTTTGCAGGAAGAGCCATACAAACACGCCTGTTAAAACAAACCAGAAGATGAGTTTTGATAGTGAAGTCACGAACTCAACCATGTTGCGTTTCTTGAACAGCTTCTTGAAGCCTTCAGCCGGGTTTACCTTTTTGAAATCAGGTTTGAGTGGCTCGAGAGAGAAGGGGATGCCCTGCTTGTCGAGGATGTTGGCAACCACACCAATCAGAATAATCATCATCACGAAGGGAACGATTGCATACATGACATCAAAGACAACCGTCAAAAAAATGGAAAGCCCAATCTCGGTTACATTGTCATTAAATGAAATGACTGAGAGCTGGTAGAGATTGGCGAATGTGTCTGAAAAATTCTTCCAGTTGAGAATAATGTAAAAAATTCCGGCAACGGTTGTCAGACTTTGTACAAAATCTGAACTCTGGGAAACCTGGCCCTTTTTGCGCGCTTCATTGAGTTTATGTTGCGAGGGCGGGAGGGTTTTTTCTTCACTATCGTCAGACATCTCTCACTCCTTACCTGATTATGTTCTGTACCAGTTCTGGCACTGTAAAGAGGTATTCAAGATTTTCCTTGAACAGTCGTATGGACATGACCAGGAACAAGGGCAGGATCATGATTGCGATCAGGTTCTTGGTTGAGAATGTCAAATGGGCAACGTCAATGTTCTTGCCAAATTTTGCACCAATCAGATGAATGATGTCAGAAAGGAACATGATCACCAGCAGTGGACCTGCCAGCACAACTGCGCTTAGCAGAATGTTTTCCAGCACCAGCAAGAGCGCATCTGCACCCGGGTCAAAGGTGGGGAATTTGGAGTTCACAGCCCAGATGTCATAGCTTTGATAAATCGTATTTGTAACAATTTGAAACCCGCCGATATTGGCAAAAAGCCACAGGGTCATAATGGCAAACACCATGCCGTATGAAGTGGCTTCACCGCCAGAGGGGTCTGTTGCGCCCAGCATGGCGCCTCTGTAGATGTCGATGATACCACCGCCGGCAAGTGCTATTGCCAGTGGAACAGAAGAGGCAAACCCAAGCAGGGCACCAATCAGGATTTCCTTGATTAGCAAGGCAATGAAGTTCATCTCCATGACAATTTCAGATGAGGGAATGCCGTTTGCAAGGATCGGCAACATGATACCGATGGAAAATACCATGCGCAGGATGCCTGTACCGACTTGAGTCCATGCAAATACTGCGAACAAAAGCGTAAAGCCAAACGGTCTTGCAATCGCCAGGACAACCCAAGGGGTATAGTCGGCGAAGATATCGAGTATTGCGAGGAAGAATTCGTTGATGAGCATCTGAACCGAAAACCCTACTTCGAGTATTCGTGAAATCTAGAAAAGATCTCGTCAGAGGCAGTATAAAGCGGTGCTGTCAGCATGTGACCGAATGCTATGAGTACAAAACCGATGACCATGATCTTGATGGTCTGTGGCAATGTCTGTTCCTGGATTTGTGTCACCGCCTGAAACAATCCGACAATGAATGCAATGATTGTTGCCAGCAGGAGCGGGGGTACGAGTACAACTGCCGAATAGTAAAATGTGTTGTAAAGCGATGATACTAACTGTGCTTCATCCATGGTTCTTGGCCTTTATACGTACGTTAGGATCAGGCCGTGGACCAATTTGGTCCAGCCATCGAGGAATACAAACAACATCAGTTTGAATGGAATTGAGATTGTGGTTGGCGGTACCATCATCATGCCGAGTGCGACCAGAAGTGTTGTGATGATGATGTCGATTGCCATGAATGGCAGGTACAAAAGGAAGCCGATTTCAAACGCCTTTGTCAGCTCTGACAAAAGGAATGAGGGCACGAGTACGGTTAGTGAATTCTTGTCGGTTGTTGCTGCAAGGCTTTCACCCCAAATCTGTGTTGTAGAGGAGTTGAAGAACTCGAGCTGCTTTGGATCTGTATGCTTGAGCAGAAATTCCTTAAGCGGGATCATGGCTTTTTCGCCTGCTGCCAGCCAGTCGTCCAGCGTCTGGTAATTAAAGCCGTCAGCTTCAAGAATGGTATAAATCTCGTTCAGGATTGGCATGGCTACATACACTGAAAGGATCAGTGAAAGCGCGTAAAGAATGATGTTTGGCGGTAGCTGCTGGATACCCAGAGCCTGTCTTACAATAAAGATGACAACAGAAATCTTGGCAAAGGCTGTTACAGTCACAGCAACCATTGGGAGGAATGCTGTACCCAAAAGTAAAACGATAATTCCAAATGAATTTTCACCGACCATGCTTGTCTATTCCTGTTGTGAACTTTTTAAAACTGCTTTTGAACCTGAAGAAACGTCCCAGATTTAAAAACTACCTATACTACTTAGAGTCACTGCAAGATTGGTGCCAAGAATTGAAAGGCTTCCCTTGCCGAAAGGACGTGCCTGGTAATAAATTTCGGCTTCATTGTTATGAAGACGTTGCACGTTGACCTTTGTGCCCGTTGCAAGCGTTCTTCTGTCAAAGGCAGAAAGGTGAACATCACCGAGGCCAAAGGTAACGAAGATTGTATCTTGCGATTCATTGTTAAACTGAACAGGTCCTGCCAGTTCGCCAGCAATTTCAACACTTTCGTCTTCGATGAAAATCGGCCAGTAACGTCCGTCTGAACGCATCAATACGCCCTTGATAATGGCTGAAGGCTCAACACCACAGTCAATCATCTCACCTGGTCTTGCCAGATAGGCCTGTTTTGCGGTTACGACTACAGGTCCCAGATGGACAACAAGGCGGTCATCGACTGCACGCTCCTCAGGAAAGCTGTTTTGCCCAACGATCTGTTCTACGATCTGGTGTAATTCACCGGTTATCTGGAGTGCGCCCTTTTGTAGGGCTCCATCCATCATGAACTCAAAACCCAACAATTCACCTGAAACCGGAGCGCTTACGTCTGTAATCGAGGAAACTGAGAGTTCGGCGCCCAAAAGCTCTTCAAGCAGATTGAAGTGATTGGTGAACAAATGTTCCAGTATAATGGCTGCATCTCCACCTTCCAGTTTACTTAAATCCAGATTGGCATCTGTAAGCTGAAGGAATGTGCCAGTAGCTTCTGCAGTTAGAAAAATAGTAAATCCGCCAGCATTGCTTTTCCCGATAATCTGCACCCAGCGGCCATCCATGGAGATTGCCGGAGGCGTGCGGGTCGTCACAATTTCTGTTTGATAATCATGAATGCGGATGGTGGTATCGCAAATAAGACCTGGCCATGAAGAGGCGAGGGCGATGAGGGATTTATCGTAAGTAAAGCCACTTGCAGGTTTTGCTTCCACTTTTGGGGTAAAGAGATTAGTGGCCCTTCCCTGGGTACCTGCTAAAAAACCTGACTGCATTTTGCATACTCCGCAAATTGAACTAATGCAGAGATTACCCTTCGCGAGCTGCCTCGATTTTCTTCAAATCGATGAGTTTGTCGCAGAGTTTTCTCGTACGCTCCTCGAGTTGCAAGAAGCGCGCCAGTTTTGACTGTTCCAATTTGAGACGTTCTTCGGATTCTGTCAGCTTTTCTCTTTGCATCGTGGTTTTAAAGGCGGATTCCTTTATTTCCTGATCCGTGATGGCGTAGAGATTGGCAATGCGGGAGTTTTGCATGGCCGGGTTTTTGCCAGGCACAACCAAATCCTTTATTTTTTCCTGCCTGCGCTCACTGGCCGTTTCCTTGATTCTTATTTCCTCGTTCTGCGCATCTACGACCGCTTGTTCAGCCTGATAAACCTCACGCCTTGCCTTGGCGGCTTCAAGTTCAGCCAGCCTGCGTCTGAGCTCCTTGACCTTCAAGAGCTTGTCTATCTTTTTAAGTTTACTCACCCAGGATAGCTCTCATGGTTTGAACTGCTTCAGGATGTGAGACATGATTGTGTGTATGCTGGGACATGAATTGCTCTATGGCCGGATTGCACTCGATAGCCATATCTGCAACCGGGTCCGTTCCTGCAACATATTCGCCCACCTGGATCAGAAGTTCCAGATCCAGGTATTTTGCCATCAGCTTGCGCAAGTCGTTAGAGGCGCCGATATGCTCTTCACTGCAAATCTCGTTCATCAGTCGGCTTTTGCTTTTCAAGACATTGATGGCCGGATATATGCCGCTGCGCGCGAGAGCCGCGTCGAGGACCAGGTGACCATCGGTCAAACTGGCAATCTCTTCAGCAACCGGGTCGTTCACGCCGTCGTTTTCAACCAGAACCGTGAAAAAGGCCGTAATCGCACCTGATGAGGTTTTGCCTGTACGTTCAATGAGTTTTGGTAGTTCAGCATAAACGGAAGGTGTGAAGCCGCTGCGAACAGCTTTTTCACCGGCTGAAAGACCAACCTCACGCAAGGCTCGTGCAAAGCGGGTTGCGCTGTCAAACAGCAGCAATACATTTTGTCCTTGAGAGCGGAAATGTTCTGCAATTGTTACTGCACTGTGAGCGGCCATGATGCGTTCCATTGCGGGACGATCAGAGGTCGAGGCGATAACAATGCATCGGGCGCGCACTTCAGGCGGCAACTGGCGTTCAAGAAACTCGTTTACTTCACGGCCACGCTCACCAATCATTGCCAGTACGACCACGTCGGTTTCCGAATGGCGGGCCAACATGGCGAGCAGGGTGGATTTACCCGCGCCAGCTTCGCCAAAAATAGCCATGCGCTGTCCGTTGCCGATTGTATTGAACCCGTCTATTGATTTGACGCCGGTTTCAAATACATCATTGATAATGGGACGATCGAGTGCATCGACAACCGGAGGTGTGATCTTGATCTGCTCCATGGATGAGGTTTTGAGTTCGTGACCATCCACTGGTCTTCCCAAACCGTCAAGAACCCTGCCGACCAGCTCTTGTCCTACCCAGATTTTGCTGGGCTCACCTGTGCCGATCACTTCCGTGCTTGCAGAAAGGCCTTCAATATCTTCCATGGGTGAAAGGATTGCGCGCTCTTTTTCGATGGCAACAACTTGCGCTGCGATCTCACGGCCAGATTCTGGCAAGCGCAAAATGCATTTTTCGCCAACGAAAACATCCTTGAGTGTTGTGACAATCCGGCTGGCAGAAACATCCGTAATCTCGCCTATCTCGCTGTGTCTTGAACAATGCTTTAACTTACCGGCAATGCTTTCCAGTTCATGGTTCAGATCTGTCGTGGCTGCTGTTTTTTCGTGTAACAAGGCATTCATTAACCCTTGCCTCCGGATAGACTGTTATCGAGGCATTGCTTCAACGCATTGATTTGAATTTCAAGGCTTACTTCCACCCGTTTGTCACCTGTATCCAGAATGCATCTGCCGGGCTCAAGATTTGTATCTTCAACAATCTCGTAGTTTGAGACGAGTTTGTTTTTGGGCTGGCTCATCTTGTACAACTTCAAGCGGTTTGCGCTATCAGGATGCGCGTGCAGGGTCAGCTTGTTTGCCTTGATGTAATCTCTGGTGGCTTTTTCTACCGCCATGGCAAATGCCTTTTCGGAACCAATGGCACCAATCATCAGCTCAATTGAATTTTGTACGATTTTGGAAATGCCTGCTTTGGCAGAATATAATTCCGGGCCTAGGTTTGCCAGGCTCTCGTTTACGTTTTCTGCAACGATACGGGATGCCTGTTCATGGGCCTCTGTTTGTTGCTGCGCAAGGTATTCCTGTGCCTGAAGCTGTGCGTTTTCAAGAATTTCCGCAGCTTCCTCACGTGCATACTGAAGAATTTCCTCTGCAGTTTGTGGTGCAGGAGCGGGGCTTTCACCGCCATGTTCAAATTCAGCGCCATTTGCTACAGCACCTTCTGCCTGAACCATGGCTCCATTATATGCTTCGTTAATATCAAACATGATTATGCCTTATGCCGCTATGGAAGAAGTTTCATTGTTGAGTGCAATGCTGACTGCATTGACGATTGCACGTGCCGATACCGCATCGACGCTGTGCATAATCTCTTCTTCCTTTTCCTCGTTTGTCTCCATCACGTAAATCCGCATGCCTGCCTGTTCATCAAGCGTTGTTTTCCAACTGTGAATACAAGCCTTGCCAGAGCGTTCGATGAGTGTGGAGATCATGTCCATATCTGCCTTGAACTCGGACTCTTGCGGGTGCAGGTGGTGTAGGGAAATTGCTATTTTCAAATCCTCAACCGGGAAAACGCCGGATAGAATCTGAAAGTCCGAATTGGATGTGCGAGTGCGCAGGAAATTGCCATGCATGACCATGCCACAGATACGAGACAGGCGATCCCTGTCATTGCCGTAGGCACTTGATGCCATCACATCTTCAGGTTTGAGATCGGCATTGAGATCAATTCCGAATGCAGTCAGCATTCTGTCACGGCTTGCTTCGAAAACGCGTTCATTTGCCATCATTTCCAGTGCCAGATCCGGCGCGCCAAAGGTTTCGCCCCAGCGCTGGAACCATTCCGGATTCACTTCGTCACGTTTGGGTAGGAATCTGCTCATCTTACTTGCCCTTTGTTGTTAGGGTTTTCTGACGGTTTCTTTTTGATGAACTTTCGCTTGTCAGTTTAAAGCCATACCAAGCACCGATGCCCAAGAGCGCAAGCAGGAAGACGTTCCAAAGACCACCGCCCAGAGAGGCAACAGACCTTGTTGTCTTGCTGGCAGTAGCGGAGGTATTATCATCAAAAAGAGCAACCTCCACAAATGAGTATTCAAGATTATCAAGGCTGTTCACGATCAGGTTCTTGATTGTCGGAATCTGCGGACGCAAGTCCACACCGGCTTCCTGGTAAATGAATACCGAAGCACGTGGCGGCGTCTTGGTTTCTTCAAAAGGGCTGTCTTCAGGCACCATGAGATGAACCCGTGCAGAGACCACGCCATTGATGCGGGTAATTGAATTTGACAATTCCTCATTCAACGCATGCATGAAGCGTGCGCGCTCTTCAAAGGGAGTTGAAACCAGTTTTTCAGAGTTGAAAATTTTGCCCAATGAACCGAACTGCTCGCGCGGCAGGCCTTTTTCAGAAAGTGTTGCAATGGCAACGCTGAAGTCGCCCCGATCAACGCTTATGGAAAAGTTTCCCTTGCCATCCGATGAACGAGAAGCATCAATTCCGTTTATCGCAAGCACTGAAATCATTTCATTGACTTCACGTTCTGGAAGGTTGGAATAGAGTTCTGACTGGCAACCTGCAAGAAACAGTGTTGCAGCCATGACGATGCCAAGGTTTGCGTATTTCCTGGTAGATGTTGTTTCGGTCTTCTTGTTCATTTGCTTTTCCACTCAATACATCTGAAAGCGTTAGATTTGTTTAGTCTTGTTTAACTTGTGTTACGATTGTCTGATTAGTGTCCTCGATGTGTCTGACACACCACTAACCACCTGGTTTACCATTGCCATGAAGATTGCATGGTCAAATGTCTTTGAAAGTGCTTCCACCTTTGTGTCACCTTCCGGTTTCAAACCACCATCAGCTGAAGGATTAAGGCTTTCCACTTGTGAAGACATGTCGTTTTTCAAAGCATCAATAGGAGAAATATCGGACGCTGTTGTTGGTACTTGTGAGGACAGTTTGTCGATTTGCGTATACACACCATCCAAAACTGAGGTTACAAAACCTGGCTGAGTTGGTGCGTTGGATGTTTGTGCAGAGACTTCAGCAGAAGCCGGAATCGAGTTGCCGATTGAAAGGTTGTTGCTGCCGGATGCGGAAGCTTCGGCTTTAGAAGCTTGCTGTTCTGCTGCCTGGGCAACCTGTTTCAGGGCTTGTGATGGGTCAGCGCCAACTGCGCCTACTGGTGCGATAGTCATATGCTTTCCTTATGCTCCTGAATTGCTCTGTGCTTCACTCAGGATGTTTTGCAACAATGAGAAGAAGACAGATGCAAATGCAGTCTCGGCAGCTTCAGAACCTTGATCCTGCCCGGCTGCTGCTACATTCTGTGCTGGATTTCCAGCATCTTGCAGGTTCGTTGTCAGTTGAGGGCCGCCAATTGTCTGTGATGCTGTAATGGTTTCATTGCCGAGTGTGCTTGTTGCGGTTGCACCCCCAGAGTCACCTCTGCCAGTAACATTGATATTGCTGAAGGCATCGCCCTGTGTCTGGTTGATACCCAGATTGAGAGGTGATGAGGCTGAATTAATTTCCATTTTCTGCTCCTAAGGATACTAAATTTACCCTTACCCTTACCATTTTCTGTCCTAGCGTAACACAGTAAATACTACTTATGACTACCGTATAATATGAAAATATTTATTAAATTCAATTACTTACACGGTATTTAGCGGTTTCACGTTGATGTTACTCGGCGGCTTCCATATTATTAATCTGAGATGCAAATTCCGTGCCAATCGTACCAATCGGATTGAAATTAAATTCACCAGACAATTCCCGGAATGCAACAACATGAAAAGCAAGGTTATGTGCTTTCAAATACTGCGATAATGGGCGTCTAAGCTCCGTTTTGGTCAAGATAACCGGTGGTTTTGCATTCAGCTCCTCAATTTGGTGACGTTCTGCAATATCCTTCAATAATGCATCAGACAAATAGGCAGACGGATGGAAATTATTGTCTTCCTGCTGGTAATTGATGCTGTTGGCGATTTCCGCCTCCATTTCGGGTTCAATTACGTAGCCGGCAATCAGTCTGTTTTCGTCTGCGTAGTTTGCACAAACCTGGCGGGCGAGGGCAAAGCGTGCCTGTTCGGCAAGGTTTGCTGCACTACCGCCTGAAAGCGTACCTTCAAGAAGTGCTTCAAACAGAATTCTGCGTGGTAAAAGCGGGACACCATCATCCAGCAGATTTCGCAATACGTTCAACATCTGGACAGGTGACAACGTTTGGGAAACCTGCGTTGCCAACTGATCATGTTCCTTTGCAAGATCCTTGATGATTTCCTGAACAGCCTTGTAGCCCAGAATGCGCGAGACTTTTGTGATGAGATAGTGAGAGCCAAGGCGGGCAAGTAGCTCGCCCATGCCAATGACTTCAATGCCTGCATCAGTCAAAATGGTCTCGTTTGCTTCGTCAATCCAGTAAGCTGAACGCAAAGGCCAGTGGTCTTCAACTGCAATCACCGGAAGTCCGTTCAATTCAAGAATGTCCGGATCACAAATTGCAACCTTTACCGCTGTTGGAATTTCTGCACTAAAGACAGAGACATTGTCGAGTGTTAGTACAATCTTGCTTGATTCAAGTGTTTTATCCTCAGACACCCCAAAGACAGGCAGATCAATACCGGTTCTGCGATATCCGCGATCAAGTGCCTGTTCACGGGCTGTGATAAACTCTGAACGGTTGAACTCGCGATAGACATCTGATCCGGCTGAAATCTTGAAAACATCATTATCGGAAACCTTGATGTTTTTCTCTGCCTCTTCCTTGGATACAGGAACACCGTTTGCTGCGTTTTCAGCTGCAAGTTCCTCTTCTTCCAATACAAGCGCTTCGCGTTTGCTTATCAGGAATGCACTTCCTGCAAAGATAAGAGCCATTCCCCAAAACAGCATGGTTGGGAAGCCAGGAATTACGCCGATCAGGGCGATCAGAACCGCGCCGACATACAGCGACTTTGATTTGCCTACCAATTGTTCCGAGATGTCAGAACCCAGATCCTGTTCGGTTTCGGTCGTAACGCGCGTGATGATTGTACCGGCACAGATTGCCATGATCAGTGCTGGTAGCTGTGCAACCAGACCATCACCAACTGTCAGTCTTGAATACACCGAACCAGCTTCTGCAGCACTCATGCCTTCGTTCAGAATGCCGATTGAAATACCGCCAACCAGGTTGATTGCAATGATGATAAGACCGGCAATGGCATCACCCTTCACAAATTTCATGGAGCCATCCATGGCACCAAAAAACTGGTTTTCCTTTTCAAGCTTGCGACGACGCTTTGCAGCCTCTTCAGAGGTAATGTCCCCTGCGCGAAGTTCCGCGTCGATGCTCATTTGTCGCCCGGGCAGGGCATCAAGTGTAAAGCGCGCTGCAACTTCTGCAACCCGTTCCGAACCCTTTGTAATCACTACAAACTGAACAGTTGTAATGATCAGGAAGATAACCAGACCCACGGCAACGCTGCCTGCGGTC
Source organism: uncultured Rhizobiaceae group bacterium (assembly GCA_937944075.1). GTDB lineage: Bacteria > Pseudomonadota > Alphaproteobacteria > Rhizobiales > Rhizobiaceae > JAALLB01. The sequence continues at coordinate 11,389 of CALDZZ010000164.1, read as the reverse complement.
ACGAATGTGCCAAATGTTTCAACAATGTCACCGGCATCTGCCTCAGACAAAATCATGCGTGTTGTGGAAACGGATACAGCCAGCCTGAAGGTGGTTGCAATCAGGATAACAGCCGGAAAAACTGAAAAGTCATCCGGGCGTTGCAAATAGACGGCAACCATCAAAATCATCACTGTAAGCGCGATGTTCAGGACGATAAGGGAATCGATCAGGATTGTCGGCAATGGAATGATCATCACCAAAACAATCATCATCAGCATTGCGACCAAGGCCAGGTCTTGACGACCCTTGAAGAGACTAAGCAATTTCATGTCAGGTTACCTTGTTTAGTGAACGGAACTTGCCAAACCAGTTTTTGGCATCTGTTATTCGATTGGTCTTGAAGGCAACGAGGCTGCGATAAAGCATTATCACGCCGTCCATTGCGCTCGATTGCGTGGATTGTTGCAGGTATTCATATTCTGCGATCATCGCATCTGCTTCATGCCAGCGCTGCAAACGCATGAAGGCGAGGGCGAGCAGTCTGCAACACTCCAGGTTCTTTGGATTGATCTTTCTGATCATCATCAGATACGGGATTGCCTCATTCGGACGTCCGTATCGTATCTGCATTGCAGAAAGCGCACAAAGCATTTGCTGATCTGTCCAGGTCAGCGGAATTTCCTGCAAGGTGGGGTTTGCACCATCATCACTGTAAGCATTTGCCTGGGCACTGACAGCTTCCTGGGGTTTCAAAATGCCGGCTGGTGCTGCCTTTGCAGCCTGTGGCGATGGTTTGCCGACCGCGTTTACTTTCATGGCTTCAAGTTTTGCCAGACGTGATACCGGTTTCAATCCCGGTTCAGTCGGCGTCGCTTGTGCCGATGCAGCCTGCTTGCCGGTTGTGTTTCCTGCATGGGGAAGAGAACTGGTTGGCACTTTTGGGTCCGATACCTGTGGTGCCTGCTTGTTCTGGATTTGTGAAGCAAAGTGTTTGAGAGCCATGTTATGCACTGCCTTTCAGGCCGTCTGAAACGACCTCGGTTCCTGAAACCAGTGAAAGGCGTCGAACGTGCTCGCCTAACATCATCTTGCAAAGTTGAGAGGTTTCATCCTCACCCCTTGCGTCTTCATACGTATCAATTGCTACAAGGATGCGAGACAACTCGCCCATCATCTGGTCGCGGTTCTTTCCTGAAAGCGGTTGCAGATCTGTTTCTTCAATGTCACTTGCCGATACAAGCTTCTTGTTTTTCCTGGTCTTGGTAATCAGGTTTTTTGCATCTGAAAACTTGGAACGGATGTTGGAAAAACGTTTTACCGCCTGAGGCGTTGCTGCATCATTGAGCTTTGACTTACCCTCAATGCCACCTTGAATGGGGGGTTGGGTAATCGCGGTATTATTTCGTGTATCAATACGGGACATATATCACTCTTTGAATACAGTTATTCTGTTATTGAATAATGGAGCAATTTTTGTGCCAGTTTGAATTCACGAGGAATGCTGCCAATACCTCATGACACTACCCGGAAACTCTCTGGGAAGTCTTAAATGGTGTGGTTAATAAGTCAGTGAAATGACTGAGCCGTCACGCTCGATCATGACGTTGGTTTCATCAATGCTGACGATTTTCCAACCGGCCTTGATGCTGCTGCCAATATTGCCGACTGTGCCATCCTTGAAGAACACTGACGGGTTGTCGTCCAGCCATACAGATTTGATCTGCGGCAGGTCTGTGCTGACGTTATCGCGGCTGACGTCGCGGATGAGTGGCGGGAAATTTGAAGTAGAGTCATACCACTGCAGGAAGCTTGTCCAGCGCGGCAATTCCTTGTCGGAAATATTGCCTGAAACCCTGATAGATCCGTCTGCTGTTTTGACAGTACGCAACTTGTGGTTCAACTGGAGGTCTTCCAGCTTGACGCGAACTGTCCAGGCAAAGGCTTCATTGTGATTTTGCTCTGTGGAGGTGGAAACCTTGCCAAGCAACTGGTCTGAAGTGCGTACTACTGTACTGGTAACGGTGCTTGCCACACGCGATCCTGCTTCTGCTACCGTGCCAACAAATCCGCTGGCGATGCTGAAGACGAGGGGGATCATCGCAATCAGGCAAATGAAAGCAAAGATGCGGATGCCTGGTTTAACAAATGATTTTGGATCTGCGATGCGTGTCAGGCAAATCTCAGTGTCGCCAAAGGTGATGACTTCACCTGTTGCAACCTCAGCCTGCTGACCCACTTCGACAATGGAACCATCTTCCAGGGTTACAGGTGCATCAACCGGCTTAACCAGAATTTTTGAATTCAGGCCTGACTGTAGAGCGAGTTCAACATGGTTGGGTGCAATTCTGGATGCATATAAAACCAGGTCGTTGTCTGCCGAGCTGCCAAGTGTGATTGTACCTGATTTCTGCAAGTGAGATGAGCCTGCATGGGCGCCATTCAGCACTTCCAGCATGTAATGGCCAGCATACTTCAAGGTATCATTGGCATTGGAAAGGTATCCTTTGGCGTCAATCGCCTTGGCGGATTCCATTCTTGAAATGCCAGAATTGATGAAATTTTCCATGCTCATTATTAACTCGTTTCAACTCGATACTTATAAAACAATACAGGCTGCAGAAATATTCGCTTTTGAGCGTCTTATTGTGGACGCTGTTTCAAGGCGTACAGATCAGCACCCTTTTTGGTTGTGATGGTCAAGGTCTGTGTTGCACCCTTGATGGCATATTCAAAAGCTTCAGACAGTTTCTCATTACCCTTGCCATTGCTGGCTTGTGTTTTTGAGCTGTTGCTTGACGATGCCAGTGACTCGATACTTGATGCATTCATGTCTATGTACTCCACGTTTTAATCGTATGTAGGTGTGTGTGTTTTACCACATTCCCTACGTTGTCTTTTTCCAGATTCTGCGTAATGCCCTAAGGAAAATTACGTAGAATTTTACGTTAATTGTTCTTTACTGTGCCAAAACGGATCACTTTGAGGCTGTCACGCTTGGCTTTCTTGTTCTTGCCCAAAGACTCTGCCAGTAGTTCAACGCTGGCAATATAACTTGCTGGTCCGTTGATAATTACCGAATTACTGTCTTCTACATAGTTGAGCTGGTAGGATGGAGAACTTAGGCCGGCACCTTCCAGGGCGCTTTCAAGATCTGACATTTTGGTTTTACCCAAAAAGATCATTCGCGTTGTGTTCTCGGAGCCTACAGAAACGTAAACCTGCTTTTGTTGAAAATGCCATTTGAGATCAAACTGCGGGGCAAGTTGGGTGAGTATACCCTTGATGTCGGTTGGCAAAGACTTGTTCTTCAGGTTCCCGCGAACACGAGACGACATTGTAATCTCATAGCCGTTTCGACGGGCAGCCTGTCTCAGAAAATCGGGAAGTGACTGTTCAACAACGTATATCTTGCGGGTCGAGACCGGGTTTGCCTGCGCCAGCAATTGAATGCCCTTTGGCGTTGCAGTTCCCTTTTCGATCTTTTGAATGGCAGTTGCATGCGCAGCCGTATTCATAAATGCTGCAAAAGCCAAAGCTGTTACAACACAAAGACTTGTTGTTGTGGATTTAAGTTGCTGTTTCATTTTTCAGTTCCAACTGATGGTGCCGCATCAATTTCCATGTTCATTTCCCCGCCCATGTTTGACAATCCAAGAGAGCGAGCCACACGTACCAATTGGCTAAGTGTGTTTGATTTTGTCTTGCGTCGAATGTTCAACCGATGTGTCTCGACAGTTCTGACGGACAAATCATATTTGTTGGCGACTTCCTTGTTACAATAACCGTTGGCAAGGAGTGACAGGATTTCCAGTTCGCGGGCTGTCAGGTCGTAGGCGTTTTTCTGGTTTGAGGCTGTATATTTTGCCTGGAAGAGAATTTTGGTGAGGTTTTCTGAAAAGAAGTTACCACCCTCCATAACCGCCTTAACCGCAACACTGTATTCGCCTGAAGTTGCATTCTGGCCGATAAAACCATCGGTTCCACACTGCCTGAACTCCTGTAGAAGGCTTGCGTCCTGTTTAATGTAACAGACTACAATTTTGTTGATTGAATGTTGTTTCTTGTAGTTACGAATGAACTCAAAGATATCACTGCCTGGAATGGATGCGCTCATGAGAAGAACTTCATGTTCGTTTTTCTCACTTGCATACAATGCCGCGTCCGCATCACCTGCTTCTGCAGTTACAACACATTGCTCGTTCGCTTCCAGAAATTGCCTCAGTCCTTCCCGTACAATCGGGTGTGAATCAACAACAATAACTTTTGTCGGATTGGAAACCATGCTTGATACCTCATTAAACCATTAGGGCTGTTTCAAAATTGAACACAGCCGCCTGTTGTGGAATAACGTTTCAAGATTCATGCCAGTTTCAGTAGTAATCACGTAGGCGTTACAGATATTTTTCGAAAATCGGTTTTTATCTCAGTATTCAGCCGAAATCGCCCTTGAGCTTCAGTCTTGCAAACCGTTTGGTCATGGAAAGAAGCGCTTTATGGTAATAATGAATTGCCTCAATCCTTGAAAAGAACACGTTTAGTGACTTTATAGACAGTCTACGGATCATTACCGTTTCTTTTCACTAACCGGAAATGCAAGTTTCAAGCCATGTTAAAGCGCATCAAGTCCCTTATTCTTTCGATTGCAGTGGCGTGCGGTCTTTATAATGTCGATACCTCGCCCGTCCATGCCGCGAAAGGAGAGCAGGTTGTCCTGCTGCACGGGATTGCACGGTCTTCCAATCACATGGATGATCTTGAGCAATACCTTGAAGCCAAGGGATATCAGGTCTTCAATCTTGATTATCCCTCGACAGAGCATGAGCTTGAAAAGCTGACTGCAATTGTTGCTGAAGATATTAGAAATACGATTAGTGCATCAAAGCCCGTGCATTTTGTTGGATATTCAATGGGTGGCATCGTCACCCGTGCTATTTTGAACAAGTACAGACCGGATAATCTCGGGCGTGTTGTTCAACTTGCCTCCCCAAACAAGGGGAGCGAGGTTGCCGACTTTTTACAAAACAACTGGCTATATGAAAAAGTATACGGGCCGGCCGGAAAGCAATTGGTAACGCAAGATGCCGGCATTGATGATTTGCTTGGTATTGTGAATTATGAGATGGGGGTTATAGCGGGTAATTTCAGCATCGATCCGATTTCGTCTTCTCTTATAGAAGGTGATGATGATGGCAAGGTTTCAGTCGAGAGCACGCGTGTAAAGGGGATGAAAGACCATATCATCCTCAATGCCTCACATACATTTTTCCCTCAAAATGAAGGGGTGCACAAACAAACGCTTCATTTTCTGAGAACAGGTTTTTTTGACAGATCCCAATAGGCAAAGGGTTTTGTGAAGATGCTTTTAAGCTCTGAATTTTTGCAGATTGGCTTAAATCAGAACAGATTTTTTAAGTTATATGTCCAAATGCGAAAATCCATACCTACCATTTTGCTCGTGAAATACCCAAATTATGGTTCTGTTAAAGGAGAATCAAATGTTTGACATTCTGAAACCCAATTTTTCCAGTCCTGCCGCCACGACGAAGAGCCTTATTCAGCGTATGGCGCGTTTTGATCTTGAGGACAGACTTGAGCTGATTGGAAATGAATATGGGACTATGGGCTTCAGAACCGGATTCGGGTTGGCTGATCAGGTTTTAACCCACGCCATTATCACAAGCCGTGCCAATGTTGAATTCGTTGTCGATCTGGATGCAACGAAATCTTCCGGCGTTTTGCGCAGTCTCAAGGAAATAACGCGTGAAACTTATGCGCTGAACTTCAAGGTCAAGTTGTCTGATGAAGTTGAGACGGTTTTGGAAAGCACTCAGTCTGACCACTATATTTCAAAAGACAAGGTGCGCAATCTGCTTACAATCAATCCACTTGCAGACTGGAACCAAAAAGCGCTGGTTGAATATATCCTTGCGCATGAAGTGCCTGTCGACCCTGCCGACATGCTTGCTGCACAGCCTGAACATCCGGTTCAGGCTGCGTAATCAGGCAGTAAAGTAAGAAAAAGCGATTACAGCTTTAACTGATAACTTGCCGGAATGTATTTGAACCCATTGCCACGTGTTTCAACATAACCTGTAGCCGGGAAGGGCATGTGGTACCCGATGAACGGTATCTTGTCGGTTGCCAGCATATCCAGGACCTTGCGCCTTGTTGCAGCAGCAGCGGCCTTGTCCATGTCAAATTTCACTTCCCAGTCCGGATAAGCCAGTGACCATACATAGTGGTTGGCCATGTCTGACAGCAAGGCAATCTGCTGTCCGTCACTCTCTATCATGTAAGCCATATGGCCTGGGGTATGACCAAAGGTTTCCATGGCTGTAATGCCGGAAGCGATGCTGTCACCACCTTTGACAAAGGTCAGTTTCTCAACAAGAGGCTTGAGTTTCTTTGCCATGAGGCCTGGTATTCTGCCACCCGGGTCTTGCTTGTTCCAGAAGTCATATTCTGTTGAACCGGTGACGTATCGTGCATTCGGGAAGGTCGTCTTTCCGTTTATGATCAGGCCACCAATGTGATCCGGGTGCATGTGCGTGATGACGACAATGTCTACCTGATCTGGTGTATAACCGGCATCTGCCAGTGCCCCTACAATATTGCCGCTTTCGCCCAGACCTGTATCAAACAAGACAAGTTCATTGCCAGTGTTTACAACCGTTGGTGTGAAGAAAAAGCGGGACTTGTCTGCAGGAATAAGATTTTCTGCGGAAACCTTTGCAAATTCTTCCTCGCTGACATTCATGCCGAAGATTGACTGAATGTTGTCTACGGTTCGTTGTCCGTCAAGCAGTGTTGTTACATCGTAAGACCCCAGTTTGACCCTTGAGAAAATGCCGCCACCGGCTTCCATCATTGGTGCTTTTGCAAGTGCAGGCGATATCGTGGCAGCCGTGGCAACCATTGCGCCCGTGCCGGCTACAAACTTACGGCGAGAGATTTCTGTGATTAGGCTCATAATGGTCTCCATCCTTAAAATTGATTGTGATGAATATCCAAATATAAGTCAGTTGCGTAATTAGGCAATTTCAATGTAAGCAAGAAATTTCACAATGGTGTGTTTGAAAAAGAAGTGTCTTCAATTGAGCGGCGGCGCGACGGGAAGTGGTTAGCGGCACTTCCCGTCACTAACACGGCCCGTCCCAATCCGGTTAAGCCATGCATGCCATTCACAGGTCCAATAGTCAGGGAACGAAGACCTGTAAAATTCATCTTTGTGTCTCTCCCGCTTTCTTGCCCCGAAAAACGAGAGAGACCGGCCATTACCCAAGCAGGTAATGCAAGTGCCGTATCGCCACAAAAAGCAGGAGAGACTAACGATCTTCCTGCAAACCGTGACTAGGTCTGGTATGGGATGTTTAAGCAATTGGTATAAGTTAGTTACGGTTACATTCGCTCAACTAATTGAAAATACTGTGCTTTATTTCAAAGTTACATGTTTGTTTGAAACGGCTTTCACAATCCGGATGGCAAGCGTTTTTGCATAGCCTTCTTCAAGCCCGCGCCGGATCAAGGCATCCTGCGGGTTGTTTATCAATGCAGGCTCAAGCAGTTCCAGTTTTTGCCTTGCCAAGAAGAGTTGATTGTAATCATCGTTTCTGTCTGCAGTAAGAAGCGCTGCGACTGCCATGAGAGGCGCCTCGTATGCCGTATAGTTTGAAGCAATTTGTGCTGCCTTGCCAAAATTGCCATTGAGTTCTGCCTGTAGATATTGTGCAAACGCCAGCCAGGCTGGCGCTACCGGTGAGGCAGGAGCCAGTATCGCATCTGCTGTGTCGCCTTTTGATCTGTTATTTGTGAGAATTTTCAAAGCGGCATAGTCGCCGGATATATCCCGGTCATTGGGGTTGAGCATGATTGCTTTTTGCAGCGCGGTGAGGGCTGCCTGATGATTGCCCCTGGAACGCTCAACTGCTGAAAGAGCCTGGTAGGCACGTGCGTTCAACGGGTCCAGAAGGATGGCTTTTCTGGCGCACTCCATGGCATTTTTAAGGGGGGACAAAATCGAACCCGCCATTTGCTTTTTATAGGCCTCAACGTGTAACAGGGCCTGAATTGCATATAGAGAAGACGAAGCATTATTGTTCTTGAGGGAATCTTTGGCGCATTCACTGGCTTTGGTATAATTCTCCATGTTTTCGGTAGAAAAATAAGCATAGAGTAATCGAATGCAATTACGTCTGCCTGTTGGTGTTTCCTGCTCACCTTGCCGTGCGAAGTCACTGTGGATAATTCCATAAGGCGACATCACATTGGCTGATATCGTATCAATTACAGACAGATTAACCCCATGTACCTCATTGGAAGGTTTTTGTATTTCAACGGTTTCTGACCACAGGACTTCGTTTTGTTGTGCTCTTGTCAACGTCAAATAGGCTTCGATTAAGTCTTCCCTGCCAGATTTTGCAAAATAGACCGACAGATAATAATCTGAAGTCATCTGGCCCAGAAACAGCAGGTCATCCTTGCCGCGATATTCAAAAATCCGGTAATCCTTGAACCGAGAAAAGGCGACGAGTGCGGATGATTCAAGCTTTGCCGGGCTGATCCAGTTTGGCAGACTGGCCTTTTCCGCTTCTATGTAAAGGGACAGACTGGGTAGCAGGTCATTTGTTGATCTTGTGTTGGTCTGTGACAGTTTTGTAGCATCAGCTGATTTTGCAGATGAGTGATGATGCGTGAAAAAATCATAGATGACAAAAGAGGTGAGCAGCAAAAACGCCAGACCCATCACTGAAACCTGCATTTTGCTTAATTGAATGTAGCCTCGTTGTGCCGCTGGGTTGCTCACAAATGCTGTTTGATCATGGATATTGGCGTTGACATGGGTGTGGGCATTGGCGTCGATACTTGTTTTGCCATTCTTGCCAATTTCCAATTCAGTCGAAACGTTTTGACCATCATGGAAATCGCATCCATCATTGAACTTGAATTGCGGGATGTAGGACCCCTTGACGAGGCTTATTTCAACTGAGTGGCTGTCACTGGTTGCGCTGGAATGTCTGTAATAGTTTTCCAGTGCCTGGCGCAAACGACCTGCCATGACGCGCACCGATGGGTCTGTTTGGGGGTCGAAATCATCAGGTCGTCCTAGTGCGTCCACACCGATGGTATAGCCTTTTATTTCCGTAGTTTTGCCAGCGATTGTTTTATCGACAACAAAAGACAAAAAATTGCCGAGTTGGTATGAGTTTTTAAAACCGGGTGATGAAAGAATATCTTTCAAGGCCCGGTTGACACTCAGTCTTTGATTTTCATCCATCGACATAAGAAATATTCTTTCTTTGCCGCCCGAAATCTAGATGACAGAAAGCGTGTCGAATTGCAAATTCTTTTCGTTAGGTAACCCTGCATCAAATTCCATCCTGATGTCGCATATTAACGATTGACCTTTGGCAATGTCTCCCTTTAATCAGTCGTCAAATATCTTGTTAGTCATCATGATTGGAATCACCCATGAAAGCCGCTGTATGTCGTGAATTTGGAAAACCACTCGTTCTTGAGGAAATCAGGCTTTCTCCACCGGGAAAAAATGATGTCCATGTTGATCTTAAGGCCTGTTCGATTTGCCATTCGGATGTTTCCTTTGCTGATGGTATCTGGGGTGGTGAATTGCCGGCTGTCTATGGCCATGAAGGCGCTGGTGTTATCAAGGCGATAGGAGATGATGTTACCGATTATGCGGTTGGTGATCATGTGATCGTGACGCTCGTCAGAAATTGTGGAGATTGTCATTACTGTAGTGATGATTTCGAGGTGCTTTGCGAAGGTGAGTTTCACCTTTCCAATAATGGACCTATCCATAATGAGGCAGGTGAAACGCTTCAACAGGCCATGAATTGTGGCGCCTTTGCAGAAGAAGTTGTTGTTCATGAAAGCCAGTTGCAAAAGGCGCCCAAGGACATGCCGTTTGAAGTTGCTTCCCTTTTGGCATGCGGGGTAATAACCGGATATGGCGCAGTAACACATGCGTCTGATTTGCGCGAAGGGCAGCATGCAATCGTAATCGGATGTGGTGGCGTGGGGCTTAACTCGGTTCAGGGCGCAAGCCTGAAGGGTGCAGCATCCGTGATTGCGATGGATCTTGAACCTGAAAAGCGCGAACTTGCAAAAGGCTTTGGCGCGACCCACGCAATTGACCCGAGAGACAGCGATGCGGTTGATCAGGTCATGGAAATTACCAACGGTCGGGGCGCAGATGTGGTTTTTGTAACCGTAGGGGCAAAGAGCGCCATTGATAGCGCTCAGTCCTATATCACCAAAAATGCAACTATTGTTATTGTCGGTATGCCATCAAGCGACACACGGGGGGATTATGACCCCGGCACCATGGCAGCCTGGGGGCAACGCATTATCGGCACAAAAATGGGCAATACGGTCATCTCTGTCGATATACCTGAGTTGCTCGATCTCTACGCCAAGGGTGAATATAAACTGGATGAACTCATCTCAGGGCGTTTCAAATTGGAAGAAATCAACGAAGCCATGGACGAAGTTCGCTCTGGCAAGGCAATCAAGAATGTGATTGTGTTTGATTAACAATGAACATGCCAAACCAGGCTGGAAGGAAAAGATCATGAAAGTCAAAGAACTCAAGACCTTTGTGGTCGGAAACCCTCCGCCTCATACGGGTGGGCGGTATTTTATTTTTGTCAAGCTGACGACCGATAGCGGAGTGGTTGGTTATGGCGAATGTTATGCAGCGACGTTCAGTCCGGATGTTATGGTACGGTGCATAGAAGACTGCTTTGGCCGTTACCTGGAAAATGAAGACCCGCATCACATTGAGAAGTTCTGGCGGCGTGCTTATTCGTCCGGTTTCACGCAGCGTCCTGACCCGACCATGATGGGCTGTGTCTCGGCACTTGAAATGGCTTGTTGGGATATTGTTGGCAAGGAAGCGGACAAGCCGGTTTATGAACTTCTGGGCGGCCTGGTGCATGAGCGGTTGCGTTCCTATACCTATCTTTATCCTGAAGATGATGAAAGCGTTTACCCGGCAGACCGCGAAGAGGGCGCCAAGACGGTTTATAACGATCCAGATATGGCGGCTGCGGTGGCCGTGAAAGCTGTTGAGGAAGGCTTTACTGCTGTCAAGTTTGATCCGGCCGGACCTTACACAGCATACGACGGACACATGCCGCGACTGGTTGATATTGATTTGTCGGCGCGCATGTGTGCAGCCATTCGAGAGGCGATTGGCACGCGGGCTGACATTCTCTTTGGTACGCACGGGCAGTTTTCACCCTCTGGTGCGGTGCGTCTTGCACGTGCGATTGAGCCTTATGATCCGCTTTGGTTTGAGGAGCCGGTGCCACCGGACATGCCGGAGGCAATGAGCATTGTTCAGGGCAAGACGTCCATTCCGGTTGCTACGGGCGAACGGCTTTGCACA
>CALDZZ010000163.1 GCA_937944075.1 uncultured Rhizobiaceae group bacterium | reverse complement strand
TATTATCCGCATCTTTTTTGTTTATGGCTACGCCAGCGACAGCTGAAACGCTCTCAGGCGACCAGATTAAACAAACAGTCGTTGGTAAGCGCATTCTGCTGGCTACCCGTTTTGGTGTTGAATTCCCGCTGGTTTATCGCAGTAACGGCTCTGTAAAGGGAGACGGGACGGGGACTGGTCTAGGTCGATATTTCTCACCCAAGGAAACTGGCAAATGGTGGATTAAAAATAGCCAGCTCTGCCAAAAGTTTCCGACCTGGTATGATGGCCGGACACAATGTTTTACCTTGAAAAAGATCGGTAACAACAAGTTACGCTGGAAAACAAACGATGGTCGCTCGGGAACGGCTCGCGTTAGTTGATTTCCAGCAGAGCATAAAATTTTACAAATCTCACTAGCTGTTTGTTAAGAGTTTTATAACCCGTTTTCCCTAATGTTATATTCTTGCCATCTTTGGCGTGAATATAGTATTGAGTTTGAGCTTTTTGTATCAAAGTTCGTTCACGGGGAAAGTTTTATGGTTGTAAGCGGGTGGTGTTTGTTCCCTTCAAGGTCAGGACTTTACAAGTCTTCCTTTGTGGTTTCAGCTGTTTTTTTAGCTGCCTGCAACAGTCCGGCAAAAATATCTTCAGTACCAACGCCTGAGTCTGCAGATGCGCACCGTGTTGCATTGGCGCAAATCCCACAGACTTCTGCTGTGGAAACGATCGGCGAACAATCATTTGTTCCTGCAGTTGCTGTAAATCCAGTCGTTGCGAAACCGAAACAGCCTGTGGTCCAACCAGCTGCGTTAAAGCAAGCCCATTTGCCCGCTGAAACATCAGACAAAACCAAGTTTTCCTCTGCTGCCTATGGCGTTAAAGGAAGTCCTCGTGTGACAACCTCCAGAGGTGTTCGAAAAGGCGGCGGTCGTTATCAGATCGGTAAACCATATACGATACGGGGCATCAAGTATTTTCCCAAGCTTGACCCAAATCTAAGGCAAACAGGATATGCGTCGTGGTACGGGCCAAACTTTCATGGGCGTTTGACGGCCAATGGTGAGGTCTATGACCAATATGCACTTTCGGCAGCGCACCCTACGATGCCCTTGCCAAGTTATGCCAAGGTTACAAATCTAGAAAATGGAAGTTCGGTAACTGTTCGGGTCAATGACAGGGGGCCATTCTCCAGAAAACGTATCATTGATCTTTCTGCACGGGCTGCACAATTACTAGGTTACACCAAACAGGGTGTTGCAAAGGTTCGTGTAGAATATGCCGGAAAGGCGCCCTTGCACGGACTGGATGAAAAAGAGCTTATTGCAACCTATAACCCGGGTCGCGTTGACCAAAGAAGCATTCCAGCCTTGCCTGGTAGAGATGTAGCCAGCGCCAGACAGGGCAAGTCTGTCGAGATTGCAAGCAATACAACAACTACTCTTCCTTCTGCTCCAAGTGGTATATCTGCGCCAAGACCGTCTGCGCTCGTAAACAGTTTCGTAGCCGATGTTGGCAACAACGCTGCTGCAAATGCCATTTCTTCCATTCAATTCGGGAATGGTACACTTCAGTCTCCCAAAACAGGAATGCAGGATCTTGTGCAACTTGAATTTGGTCCATTTTCAGATTTAGCCGATTTGTTAAAAGCCGAGCAATTATTTGAAAATGACGGAATTTTGCAGAGAATTCCGTCCAAAAAAGCAGATGAAATGCTTTTGATGCTCATAACAGCCAGGGAAACAAGTCATTTTGTACTGGAAGAGGCTGTTTCTGCTAAAATCAAACTTCACAACACCAAGTAATTGCACTCGTTTATTTGTTTCTTGACGCTTGAATGCACCAAGCGAGGCAGTTACTATTTATATAAATTGTTCCCAATCCAAAGTTTGAAGCCGTCATTATGCTGCATATACGTTCGAGAATATTATCATTAGTGTCTTTTGTGCTGGTTTTCTTACTGGCACAAACATCTCTTGGTAATGCGCAGTCCTTTGACACGAAAGCCAAACAGGCGCTGTTGATGGATGCGGACACAGGCACTGTATTATTCGCCAAAAATGCCGATATAAAAATTCCCCCTGCATCCCTGGCCAAGATTATGACTATGGAGGTTGTTTTCAATCAACTCTCAAGCGGTAGCCTGGCTCTCGAAGACAAGTACTTCGTTAGTGAAAACGCCTGGCGAAACGGGGGTGCAAATTCTGGTGGTTCCACCATGTTTGCAAAGCTTAATTCCGAAATTGCCCTGGAAGACCTAATTCGTGGTGTAATCATTCAATCCGCCAATGACGGGGCAATGGTCATTGCAGAAGGGCTTGCCGGGAGTGAGGCTGATTTTGCACGCTTGATGAACCAGAGAGCTGAAGTAATAGGATTGAACAGTTCCAACTTTGTCAATTCCACCGGATTACCGGCTGAAAACCAGTATGTATCCTTGCGCGACCTTGGAAAGCTTTCACGCCATGTTATCAAAACTTATCCCGCCTTTTACAAATATTACAGCGAGCCGGGCTTTGAATGGAACAAGATTTTCCAGAGAAACCGAAACCCGCTATTGAAACTTAAAATCGGTGCTGATGGCATGAAAACCGGATTCACGGAAGAAAGTGGTTATGCGATTGTTGGGTCGGCAGTAAATGATGGCAGGCGACTTATTGCTGTTCTAAGCGGGATGAAAAGCAAGAAGGAACGGGGGGAAGAAGCCCGCAAATTGCTTAATTGGGGTTTTAAGGCGTTTGAAAAATACAGTCTCTTCAAGGCTGATGAGGTCGTTGGTCAGGCCAGTGTTTATGGTGGTGAGAAGTCTGGCGTAGATGTGGTTGGTTCTGTTCCTATCGAGCTTTATTTGCCAATCGGAAATCGTGATAAACTGACGGCCAGAATTGTATATGATGGCCCGATCTTGCCACCTGTTCAAAAAGGCGACCAGATAGCTGTGCTCAAGGTATGGGTTGGGGAAGAACTTTCCCAGGAAGTGAACCTATATGCTGCTGAGACAATTGAAAAGGGTAGTTTGCAACGCCAGGCTGTCGACGCTTTGAAAGAACTGCTTTTTGGATGGCTTTAAATTTTTCTCCTTTCTGCCTCATGGGTAATGGCACAAGGCAGCTGGAAAATGTCTGACAGCAAGTCCATGCCAGGTCTTTTTATCACGTTTGAAGGTGGTGAGGGGGCCGGCAAAACAAGTCAAATCAAAAACCTTCATGATAAACTGGAGAAGCAAGGATATACGGTACTTCTGACGCGTGAGCCAGGTGGGACTGCGGGTGCTGAAGCCATTAGACATGTAATCTTGTCCGGAAATGCAGAAAAATTTGGTCCTGAAGTCGAGGCGATGCTTTTTGCTGCAGCAAGAGCCGACCACGTCGCCCAGCTCATCCGTCCTGCGTTGATTGCCGGCAATATAGTGCTTTGTGATCGCTTCTACGATTCAACACGTGTTTATCAGGGCGCTTCCGGCAAGGTGAGTATGGAGTATTTGCATTCGCTTGAAAGAATTGCTTGTGAAGATGTTATGCCGGATATGACACTCATTCTGGATTTGCCAGTTGAAGAAGGCATGAAACGGGCACATTCGAGGCGTGATGAAAATACTGCTCCTGATCGTTTTGAAAAAGAAGCCCTTGCTGCCCAACAAACAAGGCGTGAAGCGTTCAGGAAAATTGCTGAAAGCGAGCCTGAGCGTTGCAAATTGATAGATGCGAATGGCAGTGAAAAGAAGGTTGCAAAGCGCGTTTGGAATGAAGTGGCGCCCTTGCTGAAAAGAAAGCAACTGACAAATGGATGATGATGCAATTGTTGCAGACAAGATTGAGGGTATTCCGCACCCATCCGAAACCCTTCAGCTTGTAGGGCATGATGAGAATATTCAGCAGATTTTGCAGCAATATGCATCTGGCAGGATGCACCATGCCTTGTTGCTTACAGGGCCACGTGGCATTGGCAAGGCGACCTTGGCCTTGAGAATAGCGTCCCATATTTTCAAACACCCTTTTTCTGAGCGCGCTCCACTCAGTTTGGACATGCCATCAGAAAATGACGTAACAGACGCAAAGATTTCCGCACGATCACACCCAAACCTGCTACATCTGGCCAGACCTTGGGATGACAAAACAAAGAAATTCAAAACGCAACTCACTGTAGATGTAATCCGCAAGACCATTCCGTTTTTTGGAACTTCAAGAGGTGAAGAGGGATGGCGGGTTGCAATTGTCGATGCAGCCGACGACATGAACCAAAATGCTTCCAATGCCTTGTTGAAAATACTGGAAGAGCCGCCGCACAAGACCTTGTTTTTTGTCTTGTCCCATTCTCCTGCCAAGGTATTACCTACAATTCGCTCTCGCTGCCAACAGGTAACCTGTAAGCCTCTTGATGATGAACACGTGCTATCTGTTCTGGAGAAGTTTGGATTGCTGCAAAACCTGAATGAAGCAGACAGAACGCTTTTGGCAATGCTTTCCAGAGGTTCTGTTCGGACAGGAATTCTACTGGCACGCGAAAACGGACTTGAAATTTACAAGTCATTCATGAAAGCCTGTGAGCATTTGGAAAGGCCTGACTGGTCACACATTCAAGGCATCGCAGAAAAAGTTACGGCACGAGGCAAGGAAGACGGTTTCAGATTATTGATGGAATTTGCTACTGACTACATGCAAGCCAATGCGACTGGCAGATTGCAGCAAATGAATGAAAACAATGATATTTCCGTGCTTGCCCGCTGGGCGCAGGTGTGGGAAAAGACGCAAAACTCTATTCGGCTTGCGGACGGCTATAACCTTGACAAAAAACAGGTTATCATAAACCTGTTTCAGGATATGGGTGAGGCAGCTCGCGGATAACACGGAAGCAATCCACACACATGGCAAACGACAAGTTTTATATCACATCTGCAATTTCCTACCCCAATGGTGTTCCTCATATCGGGCATGCCTATGAGTTTGTGTGTTGTGATGCCATTGCACGCTTCAAGCGTCTGGATGGTGCTGATACACGCTTTTTGCTGGGTACGGATGTCCACGGCCAGAAAATGCTTCAAACAGCCCGGGATCAGGGAATTACCCCAAAAGAACTGGCTGATAAAAACTCTGATGTATTTCAGGCCATGACAGACAAGCTGAATGTGTCATACGACCGTTTTATCCGTACCTCAGACGAGGACCATCACATATCCTGTCAGGCACTTTGGCAAAAAATGGAAGCAAACGGAGACATCTATAAAGACAGCTACTCCGGTTGGTATTCCGTTCGTGACGAAGCGTATTATGATGAAGATGAAACCACTGTAAACGACGAGGGAATTCGCTTGGGTGGCCAGGGGACGCCTGTTGAGTGGATGGATGAGGAAAGCTATTTCTTCAAGCTTTCAGCCTATGAGGACAAACTGCTGGCGCTTTATGAAGACCTGCCAGATTTCATCGCACCCCAATCCCGCAAAAATGAAATCGTTTCCTTTGTAAAAGGTGGTTTGAAGGATCTTTCAATCTCACGCACGACTTTTGACTGGGGTGTAAAAGTTCCCGGGGACGAAAAGCACGTCATGTATGTTTGGGTTGATGCGCTAACAAACTACATCACAGGTCTTGGGTATCCGGACGAGGAGGGGGATCTGTGGTCCTACTGGCCAGCGGATGTGCATGTCATCGGCAAGGATATTACACGCTTTCATGCGGTCTATTGGCCAGCATTCCTTATGTCTGCAGGTATTGACTTGCCTAAGAAGGTTTTTGGTCATGGCTTTTTGCTCAACAACGGCGAGAAGATGTCGAAGTCACTTGGCAATGTGGTGGATCCATTTGAGATGGCTGAACTTTATGGTGTCGATCAATTGCGCTATTTTTTCTTGAGCCAGGTCCGGTTTGGGTCTGATGGCTCGTACAGCCATGAAGATATAGTCAATCATACGAATGCAGATCTTGCCAATAACTTTGGCAATCTCGCACAACGTTCGCTTTCGATGATTGCCAAGAATTGCGAAGGCAAACTTCCTGCACATGGTGAACCAACGACAGAAGACAAGGATCTACTTGACCTGGTTTACGGCCTTCGTGGAAAAAGCCAAAAACATATGGCTAATTATGAAATTCATGCCTTCACAGAAGAAGTGTGGAAGGTATTGGGAGAAGCAAACAAATATGTGGATGAACAAGCGCCATGGGGTTTGAAGAAAACCGACCCTGACCGCATGGGAACGGTTCTATGGACGGTTGCAGAAACAGTTCGCAACGTTGCGATCATCGCGCAACCGATCATGCCGCAATCCTGTAGCAAAATGCTGGACTTGTTGGCTGTAGCAGATACTGATCGAGACTTTGACAGGCTTGGTGCAGATCATGCCCTTGCAAGTGGCACAGAGTTGCCAAAACCGGAAGGTGTGTTCCCGCGTTTTGTGGAGAAGGAAGCCTGATCAGCATGCTAATCGATTCACATTGCCACCTGGACTTCCCGGATTTTGCCGAAGAACTCGATGATGTTGTCGCGCGTGCTGAGGCTGCTGGTCTTGGGCGGATGGTTACGATCTGTACTCGGGTTCGCAAGTTTGATCAGGTTTTGGCTGTTGCTGAACGGTTTGACGATGTTTATTGTTCTGTTGGTACGCACCCACACAATGCCGATGAAGAACTCGATGTGACGGTGGAACAACTCATAGAACTGAGCAAACATCCAAAAGTCGTCGCTATCGGCGAAGCCGGACTCGACTACCACTACGACAAAGCACCGCGCGACGCGCAGGCACAGGGTTTTCGGACCCACATCGCGGCGGCCCGTGAGACCGGACTACCTCTCGTCATTCACGCCCGTAGCGCAGATGAAGATATGATCTCAATATTGGAAGAAGAAACACGGGCAGGGGCCTTCCCTGCCGTTCTCCATTGTTTTTCTTCCGGCCGCGAATTGGCACTGCGTGGCATCGATCTTGGTCTATACGTGTCTTTCTCCGGCATTTTGTCGCATATTGAAACGGAAGCG
>CALDZZ010000162.1 GCA_937944075.1 uncultured Rhizobiaceae group bacterium | reverse complement strand
CAGCAATCAGAACATCAATGTTGGATTGAGATTTAGCTGACATGTCATTTGAAGAAGGTAACTTAATGTTTTCACGTTGCCCGTAGGTTGAAGTCTTTACTTCTTCGTCACCAAGGGCAGTTTTGAAGCTGGTTTCTTCGTTTGTCTCAGGTTGACTATTATCGATTGTCTGGGTTTCAGTGCTGGCAGATTTTGCATTAAGCGCTCTTACAGCATTGATACCTTCTACATTAGCCTGCATGTCAATGTTTATGACACCAACCAACATGTTATAGATTTCATTGGCCATTGCGGGCTTGTGCAGAACGCCCTGGAAGCCGAGATTTGCAAACGCTCTGCCATCATCCAGATAATCAACAGAAGTCAGAAGCACAACAGGGCTGTTGGAATATGTATCCATCAATCGTATCGTGGATAGCAGGTCGGCTCCGTTCATGCTTGGCATATGATAATCAAAAATCATGGCGTCAATTTTTACGCCTTTTTGATCGCATGCACGCAAGAAGTTGAGGGCCTCATGACCGCTGTCACAGGATGCAAATTCACAATCCCAGGACTTGAGTTGTTCTTCGAGAATGCTCTGGTTTACCTTGTTGTCATCGACAACGAGTACCCGTTTCTTGGCCAGATTGTCCCTCGGGTATGATTGGATGATTTGATTTTCGTCTTCTTCCAGTTTCACTTCAAACCAGAAAGTGGAACCTTCACCCGGTATGCTGGATACCCCGATTTCGCCATTCATAAGCGTTGCAAGTTTGGATGTAATGGCAAGACCTAGTCCGGTTCCATCATGTTTTCGACGATTGGAACCATCAACCTGACTGAACTTTTCAAAGATTTTTTGAATCTGTTCTTCAGGAATACCAATGCCAGTATCTTCTACATTAACCTTGATGGACCAGGTGCCATTCTCGTCCTGTGTGCCATCCACGTTTACGAGGATGTGGCCGACTTCAGTAAACTTGATCGCATTGCCTGTCAGATTTATCAGCATTTGTCTGAGGCGTTTCGCGTCACCCACAAACATTTGCGGCAAGTCAGGACGGATGCGAACGATTAGCTCAAGATTTTTTGCGGTAATTCTTGAAGACAACAGCTGCGTTACTTCACTTACCAGTACGTGAATATCAAATGGTGAATTATCCAACTGCATCTTTCCAGCTTCAATTTTGGAAAAATCAAGAATATCATTGATAATGCCTAGCAGGGATGCTGCAGAACTGGAAATAATGTTTACAAAAGAGCGTTGTTTGTCATCAAGCTTTGTTTTTCCAAGTATTTCAGCCATACCCATCACCCCATTCATTGGCGTGCGGATTTCATGGCTCATGTTTGCAAGGAATTCAGACTTTGCTTCATTGGCAGCATTGGCTTGCTTGGTTTTTTCATCCAGGGCAACAATTGTCCGGGTATGTTTGTCCAATATTGCATTGAATGCGGTTGCAACTTCTGCAGATTCTTCACCATTCTCGACATCAATTCTGTAATTCTTGAGCAAATTCTCATCACCAGGCTGCTCGGTATCAGAAATGGTTTTCTCAATTGCCATGCGCAGTTTGTCGACACCAAGTGTTACGCCATGTTCTGCGGCATTCAAACCAAGGTCTTCTTCATCCTCAGTCACACGGAGTTTTGAAATACGGTTCAGAATAGCCAGAAACACGAATGCAAGACCAAAACTCCAAGCGAAATTTATGCCGACACCTTCCAATTGCACAAAAAGCTGATCCACGCGGGAGCCATTTAACAGCTGGCTCTCGTTTGATAGAAACACCAGCAAGAGAGTACCGGAAACACCTGCAAAACCATGCACTGGAACAACATCAAGCGGGTCATCCAGTTTCAATACATTTGCCATAAAGTAAGAGCCAATAATGGCGATGGAGCCGCCAGCCATGCCAATCAAGGCAGCGCCTGATATGGAAATTACAGACACGCCTGCTGTAACTGCAACAAGACCGCCAAGCAGGCCTGTAATTGTCGCCATTGGTTTGAATATGCCCCTGTCAACGACAAAGCCCAACACCATGCCGGCTGTGGCCCCAAAAGAGGCTGCTACAATGGTATTGGCAATGATTTGAGGCAGCTCAGGTGCTTCCGGTTTGATTGCGCCTGCATTAAAGCCAATCCAGCCAATGAGCAATATGATCGTACCCATAAAGGCAAGAACACTTGAATGCCCGTTGATGCTGATTGGATTATTATTATCGTCAAAGCGGTCTTTTCTCGCACCCAGTATTATGATGGCGGCAAGTGCAACCCATGCCGCTGTACTGTGAACAACAGTTGAACCTGCAAAATCTATAAAGCCCTTGTCCGCAAGGTAGGCCGGGTTGTTGGTAAGGATGGCATTACCCCATACCAGATGTGCAAAAAGGGGATATATCACAGCTGCAACAAACATTGCCAGGCACAGATATGAGGCAAATTTCATGCGTTCGGCAACGGCACCTGAAATGATGGTTGCAGCGGTTGCACAAAAGCCAAATTGATAAATCATTACCACCAGGGCACTGGCGTTACCCTTCATCGGGTCTATGTTGCCAAAACCAAAAAACGGGGAGGTGCCTTCACCAAAAGTCAGTTGAAAACCGAACAGGAAGAATATTACCCCGCATATGACAAAATCCGAGGCATTTTTCTGAGCAACATTGATGGAATTTTTGGAGCGCACGATGCCTGCTTCCAAGAGCAGGAAGCCTGCCTGCATGAAGAGCACAAGAACAGCACAGATCAACATCCATACAACAAAATCACTTTTCATTTCTGTCAGATAGATAGGGCTGCCTTCAGAAATGGTTTCAGAACCAGGTAGAAGGTAGAAGGCAGATAGGGCTATCAACAGCAATAAGCACAATGAAATTCCAAGCCTGGATATATTTAGTTTTGGGCTCAATTCGCTATTCCCCGCCATAACTCTTAATGGACAGTATCGATACATGGTAAATTGAAAGTTAAATTTTTTGTTGAATCTGAAGCAGAAACAAACAAGTGACTGTTAAAAGTCTTGTACTTCCAGTGCCCCTTGTGACAAACAAAAGCTAATTGGAAGTTTAAAATTAGATAAAGGTGTATTCATTTGCGTTTATTTAAAAGACTAAAGCAGGACTGTATTGCAGACTGGAAAACATATGCCGAGCATGAGTTTGTCGAACAGATGGGGGATGGCAGTTTATCAAAGGCATCTTTTCAGCATTATCTGGTTCAGGATTACCTGTTTTTAATTCAATTCGCGCGCGCCTACGCGCTTGCAATTTATAAATCCAGAAACCTTACGGAAATGCGTGGCTGCCTTGAAGGATTGAAGGCGATTCTGGATGTAGAAATGCAATTGCACCTCAAATTATGTGCAGATTGGGGGCTGAGTGCCTCTGAAATTGAAAAAACGCCGGAAGCAAAATCCACAATTGCCTATACGCGTTATGTTTTGGAAGCAGGCCAATCCGGTGACATTTTGGATTTGTTTGTGGCTCTTTCACCTTGCATGATCGGATATGCGGAAATTGGTGAGCGCCTAAGCAAAATGCCGAAAGGTCAGTCGAAAGACAATCCCTACACGGTCTGGATTAGTGAATATGCCTCAAATGAATATCAGGAAGTGGCGCAAGGGGCAGGTGATCTGTTAGACGATCTGGCTCAAACAAGCTTTACAGAAGCACGATATCCCAGGTTATTGGAGCTATTTCGTCAGGCAACAAGGCTGGAGGCTGATTTTTGGACTATGGGAATGGAATTGGCCGACTAGGTTTGTTCATCCACCTGGTGGACTTCAATCACATTCCCATCCGGGTCATAAAAAAATATCTGATGCCATCCACTGACGGCGATATCACCATAGTCCGAGTAGGAAATGCCCTGTTGATCAAGATGTTTCCTGAAAGCTGAGATGTCGTCCGTGCGATAGGCAATATGTCCACGGTCCACGGGATTGACCGCATGGCCAGTTCTGAACCCCACCTCGAGATCCTTTTCTGCAAGGTGAAATTGAATACGTCCGTCAGTCAGGAAGGAAACATCCCCCGGGTAACCCTTTTCTTTCTCCCGTGTTGGAAGACCATTGTGCTCTTCATCAAGAAATAAAATATCACGGTAAAACCGATCCAGTCGCGATACATCATCTGTGGCAAAGTTTACATGGTGTAAGGTCAGTTTCATGAAATGTGTCCTTGCATAAATCCTGACCATATTGGATGCTCCTGCATATTAAAGTCAAATAGGAAGAGTCCAGACATGTCATTGCTTGAGCAAATTGATAACCGACTTGATTACATGGAATTTGCTGTTTCAAATATTGCCGAAAGCAAGCGTTTTTATGGAGAGGTTTTCGGCTGGACCTTTACAGACTATGGGCCTGACTATTGTGAGTTCTGTGATGGTAGAATGAAAGGAGGATTTCATACGCAGGAACCGGTTTTTCCAGGAGGCGCCTTGATCGTACTATATCATTCAGACCTTGAATCAGTTCAGGAAAAGGTTCTTCGGGCAGGGGGTATCATTACGAAAGAAGTCTTTGAGTTTCCAGGTGGTAAACGGTTTCAGTTCAAGGATTTGGATGGCCATGAACTGGGTGTGTGGCACACAACGTAACTTCAATGATTTTAATTGATAATCCAGGGCTAACGCAGAAACGCTGGAATATGTTCTTCGCCACCAAACGCATGATCCCTGTCAGAATACTCCAGGTCTACCTGTTCGTGATTTGATTTCTTGTCACGTTTGTTGCCTTTGGAGGTATTTTCGTTATGATTTTTGCGAGATTCCGCAGGTTTATCAGTAGCTTCCTGCTTATTTGCCTTGGCTGTCTTGTTGGGCTTTTCAGCCTTTTCCTTGCCCTTTGGAGCGGACTTTCCACGGCCTCGTTTGCCCGCTTTGGCGTCCCATTCAACCGCTTCATCATCCAGCCATTTAATCTTTTGACCAATTAGGCTTTCTATTGCATCAAAATTCTTTTGCTCGGTCGGCACAACGATCATGTAGGCAACACCACTACGACCTGCACGACCGGTACGGCCTATCCGGTGAACATAGTCTTCTGCATTGACAGGAACATCAAAGTTGAACACATGGCTGACGTCCGGAATATCCAGACCACGTGCGGCGACATCACTGGCAACAAGCAAGGTAATCTTGTTATCCTTGAAGGCGTTCAGGGTAGCGCTTCTGCTTGTCTGGTCCATATCACCATGTAAGGCGCCTACAGAATAACCATGTCGATCAAGGCTTCTGAAAACTGTAGCTACATCGCGTTTGCGGTTACAAAAGATAATGCCGTTTTTCAGCTCTACTGCGCCTTCAATCAGTTCGCGCAACTTTGCTCGTTTCTCGTAATCTTCATATTCAGATGCAACAGCATGTTGCGTAATCGTATCGGATGTAGAGGATGCCTTTGCAACAGTCACTTGAACCGGATTTTGCAGGAACTTGTTCGCAAGCCCTTCAATTTCCGGCGGCATGGTTGCAGAAAAGAAAAGGGTTTGACGTGTAAATGGCACCATTTTGCAGATGCGTTCAATGTCAGGGATAAAGCCCATGTCCAGCATGCGGTCGGCTTCATCAATCACCATGACTTCTACGCCATTCATGAGGATTTTGCCGCGTTCAAAACAGTCCAGCAAGCGACCTGGCGTGGCAATCAGAATATCAACGCCACGGTCAAGCTTCTTGAACTGGTCTTCAAAGGAGGTGCCGCCAATGAGTAGCGCAACACTAAGTTTCTGGTTTTCGCTATAACGGTTCAGATTTTCTTCAACCTGGGCAGCCAGTTCCCGTGTCGGTTCAAGGATCAGCGTTCGAGGCATTCGCGCTCTGGCGCGACCCTTTTCCAGAAGAGACAACATGGGAAGCGTAAAAGATGCGGTTTTGCCTGTACCTGTCTGAGCAATGCCAAGAACGTCACGCCGTTGCATGACATGCGGAATAGCTTCAGCCTGAATGGGGGTAGGTTCTGTATAGCCGGAAGCCTTTACTGCTTCCAATACCTTATCGCTGAGACCCAGCGTGTCGAAACTCATTTAATGGTGATTTCTTTCGGTTTTAATTTTTCGATATTACTAATCGAAATAACGCCCTGTAAGTGAATATTGTTCCACTTTGATAATTAGGTATGTTAAATAGTCAGAAATGTCAATGTGGCGAAAATACCTAGAGATACGAGTTAAACTAGGTTCAAACGTCCAGCATTTCACCTTCAGCAAATTCTGCATTTTCCTGAATGAACTTGAAGCGCGCTTCCGGTTTGTTGCCCATCAACTGGTCGACGGTTTCGCCAGTGATGTTTTCGTCAAGCTCGGGAATTTCAACGCGCAGCATCTGGCGTTTTGAAGGATCCATTGTGGTTTCCTTCAATTGCGCAGGCATCATTTCACCCAATCCCTTGAACCGGCCAATCTCGACCTTTTTATTGCCAGTGAATTCTGTTTTCATGAGCTCTTCACGGTGTGCATCATCGCGTGCATAGAGGGTCTTTCCACCCTGCGTAATCTTGTAGAGTGGGGGAATTGCGAGGTAAAGCTTGCCACTTCGAATTAGGTCCGGCATTTCCTGGAAGAAAAATGTAATCAAAAGGGAGGCAATATGCGCTCCGTCAACATCGGCATCCGTCATGATGATTATGCGATCATATCGTAGGTCATCATCGCGGTATTTGGAGCGTGTCCCAACACCCAGCGCTTGAATAAGGTCAGCCAACTGTTGATTGGCTGCCAGTTTGTCTCGTCCGGCATTGGCCACATTGAGAATTTTACCACGCAGAGGCAGGATTGCCTGATTGACACGGTTACGCGCCTGTTTTGCAGACCCACCGGCTGAATCGCCCTCAACAATGAAGAGTTCCGTGTTGCCCTTTGCGTTGGCGGAGCAATCGGCAAGTTTTCCTGGCAAACGGAGTTTGCGCGTGGCTGATTTGCGGTTGATTTCCTTTTCCTTGCGGCGCCGCATTCGTTCTTCAGCGCGGTCAATGACCCATTCCAGCAACTTGTTTGCCTGTTGGGGCGAGCCAGCAAGCCAGTGATCAAACGGGTCGCGAATAATGTTCTCGACAATTTTCTGCGCTTCTACGGTGGCAAGTTTGTCTTTTGTTTGCCCGACAAATTCAGGTTCGCGAATAAAGACAGACAGCATGGCAGCAGCTGAAGTCATGACGTCGTCAGTTGTAATCATGGAGCCTTTTTTATTGCCAATGATTTCCGCATAGGCTTTCAGGCCACGGGTAAGAGCTATACGGAAGCCCGCTTCGTGCGTACCGCCTTCAGGTGTTGGGATGGTATTACAATATGAGTTCACAAAACCATCATCGCCGTGCCAGGTTACTGCCCACTCCAGGGAACCGTGTCCGCTTGTCTTGTCTGACTTGCCTGCAAACGGTTCAACCGTTACCTTGTGTGCCTTTCCCAGAGAAGCTTCCAGATAATCTTTCAATCCGCCCGGGAAATGAAAAACAGCCTTTTCTGTTACTTCTGTTCCTTCCTTGATGAGGGAAGGGTCACAGGTCCAGCGAATTTCGACACCGCCATACAAATATGCCTTGGAACGTGCCATTTTAAACAGGGTTGCAGGATTGAACTTACAGCCCTTGCCGAAAATTTCTTCATCCGGTTTGAAAGAAACCTTCGTGCCACGTCTGTTATGGACATCTCCACCGCCCTGCAAGCCACCCTGGGGGATGCCTTTTGCAAATTCCTGTATATAAAGCTTTTTATTGCGGGCAACCTCAACCACAAGATGGGTGGACAGGGCATTCACAACAGATACACCCACACCATGCAATCCACCGGAAGTTTCATAGGCTCCGGAATCAAATTTGCCGCCTGCATGTAGCGTGGTCATAATCACTTCAAGCGCGGATTTATCCTTGAATTTGGGATGCGGGTCTACCGGAATGCCACGACCGTTATCGATGACAGACAGATACCCATCAGCAGAAAGCTCAACTTCAATCCAGTTTGCATGCCCGGCTACCGCTTCATCCATCGAATTATCGATAATCTCGGCAAACAGATGGTGCATGGCCTTTTCATCTGTTCCGCCAATATACATGCCAGGTCTGCGACGGACAGG
>CALDZZ010000161.1 GCA_937944075.1 uncultured Rhizobiaceae group bacterium | reverse complement strand
CGCATGCCCTGTTGCAACAGGGGATGCCGCTGGATGATGAAGCTCTCGCTTGTGAGGTTGCGCAAAAGCTTGATCTTGGCGCACTCGACAAGGAAATTCTCTCTGCGCAGGAGATTGGCGAGGCGGCCTCAAAAGTTGCGGTGATGAGCGAGGTTCGAAAGGTGCTGGTGGAGGCGCAGCGTGCGTTTGCAGACCGTGAGCCGGGTGCAGTGCTCGACGGGCGGGATATTGGCACGGTTGTGTGTCCTGAAGCAGAGGTGAAACTCTATATCACGGCATCCCCTGAACGCCGCGCGCAACGTCGCCACCGCGAGGTGGAGCAAAAGGGGCAAACGTCAGATTGCGCCCAAATTCTGGCGGATATCATCAAGCGGGATGAGCGCGACATGGGACGGGCTGACAGTCCTCTAAAATCGGCAGAAGATGCCCACTTGATTGATACGTCAGAAATGTCTATAGAAACCGCATTCAACACTGCACTTTCACTGGTTGAGAGAACTTTGGCTGAATAAAAGCGATCCTGATACCTTTATCGCGCTACCAACCGGCATTTGAACATGACCGGCGAAGGCATTTGGATTTAATTGAAACACAAACCCGTAGCGCTTGCAGAGCCGCAAATCTTAAAGTCGCCGCTCTGTTCAGGAGAATCCATGACAAATAGTCCAAGCATGGAAGAGTTTGAAGCTCTTCTGGAACAGTCCTTTGAAACACATGACGTCGTTGAAGGCGCAGTTGTAAAAGGCATTATCACTGCATTTGAAAAAGATCTTGCCGTGATTGACGTAGGCCTCAAGGTTGAAGGTCGCGTTGCAATGAAAGAATTTGGTGCAGCAGGCCGCGACGGCTCGATGAAAGTCGGCGATGAAGTCGAGGTTTATGTTGACCGTGTTGAAAACGCGATGGGTGAGGCGGTTCTGTCTCGCGAAAAAGCCCGCCGTGAAGAAAGCTGGATCCGCCTTGAGAAGCAATTCGAAGATGGCGAAAAAGTTGAAGGTGTTATCTACAATCAGGTCAAGGGTGGTTTCACTGTTGATCTTGATGGTGCGATGGCCTTCCTGCCGCGTTCACAAGTGGACATCCGTCCTATCCGTGACGTGACACCGCTGATGAACAATCCGCAGCCATTCCAAATCCTCAAAATGGATCGTCGTCGTGGCAACATCGTTGTATCGCGTCGTTCAATCCTTGAAGAGAGCAGAGCGGAACAGCGTTCGGAAATCGTACAGAACCTTGAAGAAGGTCAAACTGTTGAAGGCGTCGTCAAGAATGTTACCGATTATGGTGCGTTTGTTGATCTTGGCGGTATCGATGGTCTTCTGCACGTAACAGACATGGCATGGCGTCGTGTTAATCACCCAAGTGAAATCCTCAACATCGGCCAGACTGTAAAAGTACAGATCATCCGAGTGAACCAGGAAACACACCGTATCTCCCTCGGCATGAAGCAGCTTGAGAGCGATCCTTGGGAAGCAATCGAAGCGAAATACCCAATCGAGGCCAAAATTACCGGCCGCGTAACAAACATCACTGACTACGGTGCGTTTGTTGAAATCGAGCCGGGTATTGAAGGTCTGATCCACGTTTCTGAAATGTCATGGACAAAGAAGAATGTTCATCCTGGCAAGATCGTTTCCACTTCTCAGGAAGTTGAAGTCATCGTTCTTGAGGTTGATCCTTCCAAGCGTCGCATTTCGCTGGGTCTCAAGCAGACACTGGACAATCCCTGGCATGCATTTGCTGACCAATTCTCGGTTGGTGCTGAAGTTGAGGGTGAAGTCAAGAACAAGACTGAGTTCGGTCTCTTCATTGGCCTTGAGGGCGATGTTGACGGCATGGTTCACTTGTCTGATCTGGACTGGAACAAGTCTGGCGAAGAAGCAATCGAAGACTACAACAAGGGCGATATGGTCAAGGCCGTTGTTCTTGATGTTGATATCGAGAAAGAGCGTATCTCACTTGGCGTGAAGCAACTTGGTACGGATGTTGTGGGTGAGGCGGCAGACTCTGGCGCAATCCGCAAGGGTGGTATCGTGACCTGTGAAGTGCTGGAAGTGAAAGACGGTGGTCTTGAAGTTTCCATTGCTGATACAGAGCTTACCTCATTCATCAAACGTTCTGACTTGTCTCGTGACCGTGATGAGCAACGCCCTGAGCGTTTCTCTGTTGGTCAAAAGGTTGATGCACGCGTCATCCAGTTCGACAAGAAAACACGTCGCGTTGGTGTTTCCATCAAGGCGCTTGAGATTGCAGAAGAAAAAGAGGCAGTCGCACAGTACGGTTCATCTGATTCCGGTGCATCTCTTGGTGATATCCTTGGCGCAGCGCTCAAGGACCAGGATGAAGACAAGTAAGGTTTTCAGTCACATAATCATGAAAAAGCCCGCATCAAACGATGCGGGCTTTTTTGTTTCATGATCTCTGCACTCAACCGTCGCAGACAATCATTCCAGTTCATCGCAATTGGCGTTTCAACTTCTTCCAGGTCGCCTTCAAGTTGCTTTCATAGGTATTAAACTGGCAAGGACCGGAATTCAATTGATAGCCAGTTGAGGTTTTTTCCAGTATCACAATCATCCTGGTTCCCGGCGTTGGTATCTTCCCGCACCAGGAAGCTGCACAATCGGCATGGATCATCACATTCTGTTTGAATTTCCTCTCGCCACTGGATGTAATCGCAACACCAGAAAACGATGCCTTTGTCTTGAAAGCCTTTGCTGCAGGAATGATTTGTATAATTTGCTGATTACCATTGCTGCTTGCCTGCTTTTTGCGGGGCTGTTTCTTGGGGATTTTATAGCCGGAAAACTTTCCCAAAACATAAGTTCGCTCAAGGTTGTTTTTAACATTGGCTTCTGCCTGCAAGGTTGCGTCAAACCCTGTCGGCAGACAGGATAGGGCGTGCGCCTGATTTGTGGAAATAACGGCAAGAGCTGCTGCTGAAATGATTGAAAAATACTTCATGTGCTAAGTCCCGGGTTCGTGACTGTTCTATTAGCAAAGAGCCACTTTTATAGTGCTAGCTTAAATATTATGAAATGTAAGCTGAATTGAGGCTGAAATTTTTTTGTATTTCAAGCTTTTGGCTGCATGGCAATATAGCATCGTGAAAACAGCATTAGAAGAATTAATTTGACCTTACGTAAGTTTTTTTGTAAATATTGACAGTCCGATTTGGGGCAATTCGGATTTTTACGGTAGTCAACCCTGCTATATTTCTGACTACCGTAGAAATCCATTTTTCAGTAAAATCATGAAGTCGCAAATAATTCAATATTTGGGGAAGGTGCAATTTTTGATTAATTTATTGAGATGGTTTTTCTGTTTACGAATTCCAACAAGCCATCACTCGAAAGTTCACGACCATAGCCGGAAGATTTTACACCGCCGAAGGGTAACCTTGGATCAGAGGCTACATTGGAATTTACAAATGTTGATCCGGCGTCCAAATCGCGGAAAGCTATTTCCATCTCTTTTTCATCCTGTGTCATGATAGCGGAACCAAGACCAAAGCGTGTTGCATTGGCAAGTTTTATGGCGTCTTCCAGACTTTCCACTTTGTAGAGTGAGGCAACAGGGCCAAACAGTTCTTCAGAAAAAGCCGGTGCATTTTCAGGTATATCATCCAGAACTGTAGGGGTGTAAAAATAACCTTTGCCTTGAGGAATATTTCCACCACACAGAAGTGCTGCACCTGCCTTTATAGATGCTGTTACTTGCTCATCCAGTTCATCCCTTATTTGCTTTACGGCAAGAGGTCCGATGTCTGTATCATCATCCATTGGATCACCGACCTTAAGGTTCTCGAAGCGTGCAACCATCTTATCCCTGAATTCATTATAGATATCGGCGTGGATTATAAACCGTTTGGCTGCAATACAGGACTGTCCATTGTTCATGGTTCGCCCTGTGACAGCTTTGTCGATTGCAAGTTCCATATCTGCAGATGGCATAACAATGAAGGCGTCGCTTCCGCCAAGCTCGAGTACGGTTGTTTTTATTTCACTGCCACAAGTTGCAGCAACAGATCTTCCTGCAGGCTCTGATCCGGTAAGAGTTGCAGCGCGTACACGATCGTCTTTCAAAATTGCTTCCACTTTTTCAGAGCCTATCAAAAGCGTTTGAAAACATCCCTTTTCAAAGCCAGCTCTGTTGAAAATTTCTTCAATTGCAAGAGCGGATCCAGGAACGTTGGAGGCATGCTTCAACAAGCCAACGTTTCCAGCCATGAGAGCAGGTGCTGCAAAGCGGAAAACTTGCCAGAAGGGGAAATTCCAGGGCATCACTGCAAGCACAACACCTATTGGGAGATGCTTTACGTAGGATTTGGATGCTTCTGTTTCGATAATTTCATCCTGCATGATGTTTTCTGCATGATCTGCATAATGGCGACAAACCAGTGCACATTTTTCAACTTCAGCAATGGCTGATTTATAGGTTTTTCCCATTTCCGAGGTGAGCAACTTCGCCCATTTTTCGGTTTCAGAATCGAGTATGTCTGCCGCTTTCAACATAGAGGCTCTGCGTTCAGAAAAGCTGCTTAATCGATACGTTTGAAAAGTATCATGTGCCAATGCA
>CALDZZ010000160.1 GCA_937944075.1 uncultured Rhizobiaceae group bacterium | reverse complement strand
TATTCAGTATTCGGGTCTTCTGTTACACTATCTTCAATTTCCACTTCAAAGCTAAATTCGCTGGAGGCAGTTATATATTCCTGTGTCCAGCCTTTTTCACCCAAGTGAAGTTTCAGGCGTTGGCCGGGTTGTGCTTCTGGTGGTATCCATGGAGAGGTGGTTTTTAGCGTGAGTTTGGTTTTGTTGTTTCCTATATCACAGGCGATTACTTCTGCCGCGCGTGGCCACAGCGCGTAGTTGCTGGCGTTGGAAACCATAACGTCTTCAAGTTTTAGGTCTGCATCTCCCAAAACCTCGATTGAATCGCCGGTTTTGATTTCACCACCTTGAACAACTTTGGCATACATGCCGCAATAGATATGCCCGAAGTGGTCGCGCAGTCCCGGCGTGACTTCGACATCGCGTTCGCCTGTTTCAGGATTGACGCCAGGTGTCGGGCAGCGGTCAATCGGTCGGTGCACATCCAGAATGCAATCTCCAATTTGAATGCGTTTGCCCATCCAGGAAAACTCTTCCCACGCTGCCAACCCTTCAACAATCAGATTTCCCCTGAACCGAGCCGGATCCAGGTTTGTGTCCAGTTTCTTGTCGAGCGCCTTCACGCTTTCTGCATTGATGATTGAAATGGGTGTGTCCACATAATCCCAAATGGCGCCTTCACCACGGTCGATGATTTGCGGTTTCGGCATGTCAGGCTTAACACCGACAGGCCGCATGAATTCCACGATTTCATCATTTGCCTTTGCAAGGCTCGCTGCGTCATCAATCTCGAAGACAACCTGCATCCCCTCTATGTTTTCAAGCCTGATTTGATCGTCGGAGTTCTCAAAGCTGAACTTCATCATGCCATCATTGACAGCATTGATGAAAAAACTGCGAGAGGGCATCCATTCGCCCGTATCCACTGTGCCATTCGTCACCGCATAGCGTCTGTCGCCTGCAATGCCTGCTCCAGCTTGAAGACTGGTGTGCGTGAGGACGTCACCAGGGAAGCCCTTGACCGGATATCGATGGATTTTTTGAAGCCTTGGGGTATTTGAATCTGTCATATTCATTCTTCAATGTGTTAAGGTCATTACAGACCATATGAAAGAAATTGACAATGTCACGCGAAAAAACCGAACTTGAAAACAAGCTCATAGAAAACGGCCATGAAATGCAGGTCCGCGTCTACTATGAGGATACGGATTTTTCCGGTGTGGTTTATCATTCCAACTACCTGAAATACATGGAGCGCTCCAGAACGGAGTGGCTGAGACATCTGGAAATATTCCACACTGATCTGGCTGAGGATGACAGTGCCTTTGCTATTCACCGCATGACGCTGAAATTTGGCCCTCCGGCTGTCATCGATGATTTGCTGACGGTCAGAACCGTATTGCAGAAACTTACCGGTGCGCGGTCTTTTCTACGTCAGGATGTTTTGCGGATTGATGAAAACGGCGATGAGATCATGCTTTGCGGGGCAGATGTTGAAGTGGCCTTTATCAACCATGGGGGAGGGGCAAAACGCTTCCCCGATGATTTGCGCGCCAAACTGGGCGGTTAGTCATTGGCTGACCGGACTTTTCAGTCCGGCATAAAAGGGCAGGGATCATCCATAAAGGCGTTGTGATTTCTGTCTGATTTCACGAAATCCTAACCCTTCATTAACCCTAATCGATTCTAACGTAACGTAGAGTCATTTGTGGAATCAAAGTGTGACATTCTTTGACCACAGTTTTGACTATGAAAGTAACCCTGGGGGCAGGATCCTGATGGATTGCCCTGAATAGGAAAGATTTGGCAGATATGATTGAAACTGCACTGTTTGGTGTGTCAGCCGCTATGGCACAAGGCGTGGAAAGTTCTGAACTTGGTGGCACGGTTGATGTGTCGCTGATCGGACTGTTTCTCGAAGCGGGCCTGATTGTAAAAATCGTCATGATTGGACTGCTGCTGGCTTCTGTGTGGAGCTGGGCAATCATCATTGACAAATGGTTTTTATACAAGCGCACCAAGAGACAACTGGATCGGTTTGAAAAGGTTTTCTGGTCTGGCCAGTCCCTTGAGGATCTTTATAAATCTCTTGCAGACCGCAACCCTACCGGCATGGGCGCACTTTTTGTTGCTGCCATGCGCGAATGGAAGCGCTCTTTTGAACGCGGTGCAAATTCACAAATCGGATTGGGCACGCGCATCGACAAGGTGCTGGATGTTTCACTGGCAAAGGAAGCCGAGCGACTTGAAAGCCGCTTGATGTTTTTGGCAACCGTTGGCTCGGCAACACCATTTGTCGGGCTGTTCGGTACTGTTATCGGTATCATGACCTCGTTTCAGGCGATTGCAGGTTCCAAGTCAACAAACCTTGCTGTTGTGGCACCTGGTATTGCAGAAGCCTTGCTGGCGACAGCACTTGGCCTTCTTGCTGCCATTCCAGCGACAATTTTTTACAATAAGCTTTCTTCGGATGTTGGAAAAATAACAACCCGCCTTGAAGGATTTGCAGATGAGTTTTCTGCGATACTGTCTCGTCAGATTGATGAGAAAACAGGGCAGGGAAACCAGCAATCACGAGCAGCTGAGTAAGGATCAGACAATGGGAATGTCAATGGGAAATGCTGGTGGTGGCGGTGGCAAAAGACGCCGTGCAAAACGCCATATGCCTGTGAGTGAAATCAACGTGACACCCTTTGTGGATGTCATGCTTGTTTTGCTGATTATTTTCATGGTTGCAGCACCGCTGCTGACCGTAGGCGTGCCAATCGACCTGCCGGAAACGCAGGCCAAGTCTCTACAACCTGAAACCCAGCCAATTACCATCTCGGTAAATCAGCAAGGCCAGGTGTATATACAGGAAAGCGAAATTGCGGCTGAGGATATTCTCCCGCAGTTGGAAGCCATTGCAAAGAACGGTTACGAGGAACGCATTTATGTGCGTGGTGACCGTACGGCTGACTATGGCACAGTCATGAAAATCATGGCGCGAATTTCTGCTGCCGGATACAAGAAAATCGGTTTGGTTACATTGCAAGAGCAAGGTCAGTAACGTTTCATGAAACTAGGTACGACCCTTTCCAGTGTTGCGCATGTGGCGATCCTCTCATGGGGTCTGCTGAGCGCAACTGCGCCTGCACCACTTGAGGTTGCGGATGTGGATTCTGTGCCGATTGATATCATTCCCTTCGAAGACATCGCCAACGCCGTGCAAGGCGCGCAAGAAGCAGATGTAACGGATACGCCTGCGCCAACGCCAACCAAGAAGCCTGAAACTGTTCCGGATGCTTCCAATGTGGGTGATGCCAAAAAAGATGTGAAGGTTGAAACCGAACAGGTGGCTGATGAAATCCCGACTGAGGAGACTTCGGAAGCTGCCAAGGCGCCAGTTCCTGAACCTAAGCCTACTCCGCCAGAGCCAAAGCCGGTCGAGAAAGTTGAAGAGACTACTGCCAAGGCAACCGAGGTGGCTGCACTTCCCGATCCGGTTACACCTGTCAAGCCAGAGCCGCCCGTTGAGGAGCCTACGCCTGAACCCGAGGTGACCAAGGATCCGCTTGAGGAATTGATTGATCAAAACAGAATCCCGGTTCCAAAGGTGGCGGTTCGCCCCAAGCCTAAGCCGGCAAAGCCCAATACGGCCAAAACCAATGATCGAAAACAATTGGCTGAGCTGACAAAGGAAACCGGCAAGCCTGATGCGCCTGCCAAAAAAGAGGCGAAGAAGGAGACCAAGCTTCAGGACAAGAAGAAGGCTTCTTCGGGTGGGCAGAAAAAATCCACCAAGACGGCTTCGCTTGGCACCACACAGGGCAAGGCAAGCGGTAAGCTATCACGCAGTGAGCTGGATGGTTTGAAGACCGCCATTCAACGTTGTGCTACGGGTTTGGCAGGACAATTGATATCCGATGACTTGCGGATCAAGGTTGTCATTCAGCTTGCACCGGATGGTTCCATCAAGAAAATACCGGTTGTCGATACATTTGGTGGAACCGTTTCAGAACGCAAACGCTATGGCTCCGCGATGGTGCGAGCTGTGAAACGTTGTGCGCCATATGACTTTTTGCCAAAGAACAAATATGATACATGGGCCGAGATCGTACCGACTTTTCATCCGGCAAAAATGTTTCAGTAGAGTATAAAATCAAAGGGACTCTTATGTTTTCATTACTTCAGAAAATCATAATTTCAATAATTTCTGTTATTGCATTGACGCTGAGTGCAAATGCAAAGATCGAATTTGATATCACAAGGGGTAATGTAGAACCCTTGCCGATAGCAATCATGGATTTTCAGGGGGATAAGGTTGCCCAGGACATCTCTGCTGTCATTGCAAATAACTTGCGTAATTCCGGACTTTTCAAGGTCACGGACAAGGCGGCTTTCATCCAGAAAACGCTTGAGGTAGGAGGCCGCCCGAAGTTTGAGGATTGGCGTGTTCTCAATGTTCAGGCTCTTGCCAATGGTGCTGTCACAAGCCTAGGCGGTGGCCGTCTGAGAGTTGATTTCCGGTTGTGGGACGTGTTTGCTTCCAATGAGGTGTTTCCGGGCGAGCGTCTTGAAATAGAAGCCAAGCTTTGGCGTCGTGCAGCGCACATTATCTCAGACAAGATTTACGAAGGCCTGACTGGTGAAAAAGGCTACTTCGATACCCGTATCGTTTTTGTAGATGAATCAGGACCCAAAAACAAACGCGTCAAGCGCCTGGCCATCATGGATCAGGATGGCGCCAATGTGCGTACACTGACGCGTGGTAGCGATCTGGTTTTGACCCCACGCTTTTCGCCTACACGCCAGGAAATCACTTACATGTCCTTTGAAGGCGGTCAGCCGCGTGTTTACCTTCTGCAAATCGAAACGGGCCAACGCGAAGTAGTGGGCAATTTCCCCGGCATGACGTTCTCACCGAGATTTTCGCCAAATGGCCAGAAGATTGTGATGAGTTTGCAGCAAGACGGAAATGCAAATATCTATTCAATGGATCTAAGTTCCCGCAACACGACCCGCCTCACAAGTGGAGCAGCCATTGATACGGCACCTTCCTACTCACCCGATGGCTCGCGTATTGTCTTTGAATCTGACAGGGGCGGTCGCCAGCAACTTTATGTGATGAACGCAAGTGGTGGTCAGCCAAATCGCATTTCGTTTGGCAATGGCCGATATTCAACGCCTGTCTGGTCACCGCGTGGAGACCTTATTGCCTTTACCAAGCAGACTGGTGGTAAATTCCTCATTGGTGTCATGAAACCTGATGGCAGTGGTGAGCGTATTCTTGCTGAAGGCTTTCACAATGAAGGCCCAACATGGGCGCCCAATGGCCGTGTGTTGATGTTCTTCCGTGAAACACCGGGGGCACAAGGCGGTCCGCGACTTTATTCAATTGATCTGACCGGCAGAAATGAACGTCGTATCAAGACACCTTCATTTGCCTCAGATCCGGCCTGGTCGCCATTGCTTGACTGATTTTGGCTGCTTGTTTCTGAAGCAGCTTGAATGACGGTGACAGATGACCATATGTAACCTGTTGCCGCCTTTTCGACATATTGAAGTGTTTCAAGGCCAGCAAGAATAAAGACGAATTTGAGCAAATGATTGATAAGGGTTTGTTAACCCTGTTTCTTGAACGGGTATTAACCTGAACAAGTTATTATCAAGACAGATAAAATTTCATAGGAGCGACGGGCACATGCTTGCTGCAACATCAATTTTAAAATCACCTGCTTTCCTTGCCCTTGCTGTCGGCCTTGCCGTTGCAGGTTGTGCAAAGAAAGAAAAGCTTCCTGACAACTCGGGACAGCTTGGTCTTAACAACAACAATCTGGGTGGTGCCAATGCACCGGGTTCACCAGGTGAATTTACAACTCAAATTGGTGACCGTGTTTTCTTTGAAACAGATTCGTCAATTCTGACACCAACTGCACGCTCTACTTTGACAAGACAGGCTCAATGGTTGCTGCGTTACCCCAATTATCCGATTACCATTGAAGGTCATGCGGACGAGCGCGGTACACGTGAATATAACCTTGCCCTTGGCGCAAGACGAGCAGCTGCAACACGTGACTTCCTTTCTTCACAAGGAGTGCCAAGAAATCGAATTCGCACGATTTCCTTTGGCAAGGAACGTCCTGTAGCGGTGTGTAATGATATTTCCTGCTGGTCACAAAACAGACGGGCAAGAACAGCCTTGACTACACCTCAAGGTTAAAAACCAACCAAATTTCCTGTTTGGCGTTTCAAGGCGGCTCAAGTTTGAGCCGCTTTTTTGTTATTCAAGTTTGAATAGCAACAAAATTTGGACGCAGTTTTATTGCTTATTTTGTCCAACACTGCTTCATTGCCGTTATCAATATTACAAATTTGGGGAATCAAGAATGAAAAGACTTTTTCTTTCCTTGTGTCTTGGGTGCGCTGTTATCATGCCAGCAAATGCACTTGAGCCGGGAACACCTGTGATCAAGGTTCAGTCGGGGGACGCAGCTTATCGAATAAGCGTTCTGGAAGAGCAAATTCGCCAGCTTAACGGACGCATCGAAGAGCTGACTTTCCAACTGCTGGAAATGCAGGAAAAAATTCGTCGGCAAAATGAAGACAACGAGTTTCGTTTTCAGGAACTGGAAGAAAAGGGTTCCCTTGAAAATGGTTCAAGCGGCAATCTGGCAGCCTCCGCTGAAGGAGACGATGGCCTGGAAAAGCCTGAACCGTCTGATCAGACTGTAATCAACACTGATACAGACGGGACTTCCGCCACGCGGGAAACACAAACTGCTACGGCATCCATAGGCAATGAGCCAGCCGCAAATGCGCCAACAATTGATGGTGTTGAAATATTTCAAGGTGAGCCGGGACTGGATCCCAATCCTTCCGGCACACTTGGCACCATCCAGTTTGATGCAAATGGCAACATTGTTGACAGCACGATTGGCAAGCCACTTGACCTGACAGCCTTGCCGCGTGCGGGTGAAGAAAGTGACGTGCTTCCAGGGGATGCAAATGAATTGTTTGACCTTGGCTATGACCATGTTCAAACAGGTCGTTATGAAGATGCTGAAAAAGCTCTTGTTCGCTTTTCAGAAATCCATTCGGATCATCCGCGTCTGCCGGAAGCCCGGTTTTGGCTTGGGGAAAGTTATTTGGGGCGGTCGCAATTCAAACAGGCTGCAGAAGTTTATCTTGATGCCCAGAACCGCTGGCCCAACGGCAAGTTCGGACCGCAAACACTCCTGAAACTGGGCGTGTCCCTTGCAGGCCTGAACCAGCGAGAGCTGGCATGCGCAACCTTTGCCAAGGTAGTGCAAAAATATCCAAATTCCTCAAGGGTTGTTCGTCGTAATGTTTCCTACGAGCAAAATGCAGCCCGGTGTCTCACCAATTAAGCAAGGCAGACCAGCCATTTTATGCAACACATTCCTGATCCTTTAAAACTCTTTGAACGAGTTGAAACCAATGCACCTGTAATTGTGGCAGTGTCAGGTGGCAGTGACTCCATTGCATTGTTGTTGCTTGCTTCCACTTGGGCAAAAAGTGTCGACGCCAGTTTGCAGGTCGTAACAATTGACCATGGGTTAAGACCGGAAGCAGCAGCAGAGGCTGCTTTTGTATCTGGTGTTTGCGAGGGGTTGGACTTGCCTCATCTCACCATTGCATGGGATGGGCAAAAGCCTGAAAGCGGGGTCTCCCAGGCGGCTCGCAATGCGCGTTATCAATTGCTGGAAGAATTTGCACTTGATATCGGAGCCTCAACAATTCTTGTCGGCCACACGGCGAATGATCAGGCAGAAACCATTTTGATGCGCAACGCAAGGCGTGGGCAACATGAACAGGCAAGGGGATTGTCTGGCATTTCTCCCTTGATGCTATTGCCGGCGCGCACAAAACTCTTGCGCCCATTGCTTGGAGTGACGCGAAAATCACTTCGTGACTATCTGAAGACTCTCAATCAAAGCTGGATTGAAGACCCTAGCAATTTTGATGAATCCTATGAAAGGGTTCGTATTAGAAACCGGCTCGCAGAAGATGAAGGGCAAATCGATGCCTTGTGCCGGTTTGCAACGCTATCGGGACGATTACGCAAATCCGTGAATGAAAAAGCCGCGTTGGTTTTATCGGAGCATATTGTTTTGAGTGAAGGGCCGATGTATACGATCGCCAATGAGGTGGTAATGGCTGAGGCGCCTGCGATACAGCGCCTTATCCTGCAGGTGCTGATCGCAATGGCTGGTGGTGCGGAGTACTTTGTTTCGATGACCAAGCTGGAACAGTTGATAAAGGCACAAGATGACATCCGCTTGACGCTCGGCAATTGCGTGGTTGAGAAGGATGCGGGGTGTATAAAATTTTACCGTGAAACGCGTAATCTGCCTTCTGTAGTTGTAGGGCCAGGTGATACGGTTTTGTGGGATGGTCGTTTTTTCATCGATAATACAAGTTCAATCTCCTATTTCTGCGGTCCGATTGACAAGGAACAATTGCAGGGTCTGGAGGATGCAAGAGGACGAAAGTTTTCAATAAAACCCAGGGCTGTGCTGGGTGCAACGCCTTGTCTGTGTGGTGATGGAGATGATTTTATTCTGCCGTTTGTAAAAGGCTTTGAAATGCCTGTACGTCTTGGCATTGTGCCATGTGTGCGTTCCATTGAATATTATTGCCCGGAATATGATTTCTCGCTTTTGAAAATCGTGGATGCGTTAAAAACCCGCATGGGAAGTCTTGGGCATGTCGACTAACATTCAACCTTGTTGAATATTCAGGTCGAAGTTTATCTATTATTTATGACGACCGGCCTTGGAAATTAACCTAACAGAACCTATTTAAAGACAAATCAGCCAAAACCTTCTATAATCTCATACAAGGTATATTACTTCAGGATGTTCCAATGAACTCGAATTTCAGAAATCTAGCGTTATGGGCAATTATCGGTGTGATGCTCATTGCCCTGTTTAACCTGTTTCAAAGCCCTGCCCAACAGCAAAAGGCTTCTGAAGTTGCCTATTCAAAGTTTCTGAATGAAGTGGAAAACAATAACGTCAAAAGCGTCGAGATTGCCGGACGTGTGATAACCGGTGTTTACAACGATGATAACAGTCGTTTTGAAACCTATTCACCGGATGATCCTGCTCTTGTCAGCAAGCTTGAAGAGCGTGGCGTTGAAATCAATGCAACGCCACCCAACGAAGGTTCTTCGGTTTTGGGAATGTTCATAAGCTGGTTGCCGATGTTTATTATTCTGGGTGTATGGATTTTCTTCATGCGTCAGATGCAAGGTTCCAACAAGGGCGCCATGGGCTTTGGCAAGTCAAAGGCCAAGATGCTGACAGAAACCCAGGGGCGTGTGACCTTTGAGGATGTTGCCGGCGTTGATGAGGCCAAGGAAGACCTTGAAGAAATTGTAGACTTCCTTCGCGATCCGACAAAATATCAACGTCTTGGTGGTAAGATTCCACACGGCGTCCTGCTCGTAGGGCCTCCAGGTACTGGTAAAACCCTGCTTGCACGTTCTGTTGCTGGTGAAGCCAATGTACCTTTCTTTACAATTTCAGGTTCTGACTTTGTTGAAATGTTCGTTGGCGTTGGTGCAAGCCGCGTTCGTGACATGTTTGAACAAGCCAAGAAAAATGCACCTTGTATCATTTTCATCGACGAGATTGATGCTGTGGGTCGTCATCGTGGCGCTGGCCATGGCGGTGGCAACGACGAGCGTGAGCAAACCTTGAACCAGCTATTGGTCGAGATGGATGGCTTTGAAGCCAATGAAGGTATTATCCTGATTGCTGCTACCAACCGTCCGGATGTTCTCGATCCGGCCTTGTTGCGTCCTGGCCGTTTTGACCGTGAGGTTGTTGTGCCCAATCCGGATGTTACGGGTCGTGAGAAAATTCTCAAGGTTCATGCAAGGAAAGTTCCGCTCACAGATAATGTAGACCTGAAAATCCTTGCGCGTGGTACGCCGGGCTTTTCCGGTGCTGATTTGATGAACCTTGTAAATGAGGCTGCGTTGCTTGCTGCACGTCGCAACAGGCGTCGCGTCAGCATGGCAGAATTCGAAGATGCCAAGGACAAGGTCATGATGGGTGCTGAACGTCGCTCAACTGCGATGTCGGAAGAAGAAAAGACTAATACTGCCTACCACGAAGCCGGTCATGCCATTGTAGCGCTTAACGTGCCTTCGTCTGATCCGGTTCACAAGGCAACCATTATCCCGCGTGGCCGTGCACTTGGCATGGTGATGCAATTGCCTGAAGGTGATCGTTACTCCATGAGCTACAAATACATGGTCTCACGTCTGGCCATCATGATGGGTGGTCGTGTTGCCGAGGAATTGAAGTTCGGCAAGGAAAACATAACATCGGGTGCGTCATCTGATATCCAGCAGGCTACCAAACTTGCCAAGGCCATGGTGACCGAGTGGGGTTACTCAGACAAGCTTGGTCAGGTTAATTACAGTGGTGACCAAAACCAGCAGAATTATCTTGGTCTGGGCGGTTCCATGGGTAACACTTCGGAAGCTACTGCGCAGATTATCGACAGCGAAGTACGGAGACTTGTGGATGATGCCTACAGCGAGGCAACCAAGATTCTCAAAAAGAAGAAAAAGGACTGGGAAGCCCTTTCCAAGGGATTATTGGAATATGAAACCCTTTCCGGTGACGAGATCAAGGAGTTGCTCAAGGGCAACCCGCCAAACCGGGATGAGGATTCCGGCAAGCCGCCAACAAGAGGCTCTGCTGTTCCAACTGCCGGCCGCAAGAAAAAAGGTGGCGAGCCTGATGCAGGCGACATGGAACCGCAACCATCGTGAGTTGGTAAACACTCATTAACCATAAAAGACCGCAATTTTCTTAATTGCGGTCTTTTTGTTTTAAATGTGTTATAATCTGATACACATTTTGAATCCTCACATGAAAGTTATTCATGTAGTTGGATGTTCAATACAGCGGTAAACACACACAACTCGGATATAGTAATATGGCACGGAAGTATTTTGGCACTGATGGTATTCGCGGTACTGCAAACCATTTTCCAATGACACCGGAAATAGCGATGCGTGTTGGCATGGCGGCAGGGATAGCCTTTCGTCGTGGTAATCACAGGCACCGTGTTGTGATTGGCAAGGACACAAGACTTTCCGGCTATATGATTGAAAATGCCCTTGTCGCCGGTTTTACTGCTGCT
>CALDZZ010000159.1 GCA_937944075.1 uncultured Rhizobiaceae group bacterium | reverse complement strand
GACATGACGTGGCCTGAAGAACCGGCAACACAAACAGCTATTTTTTTGGCACCAATCCTGCCGCGGGTAGTCTCCACGCCATGGCACACACCGTCCTTGATATCAAAACCGATAACTTCACAATTTTGTATAATGTCAACGCCGTTTTGATCAGCACCGCGCGCATAGCCCCAGGCAACGGCATCGTGGCGAACGGATCCGCCCCGGCGTTGCGCCAATCCTCCCTTGATTGGAAAGCGGGCATTGTCATAATCAAGAAACGGCAGTTCCTTGCGCAATGCCTCTTCATCCAGAAACTCGGCATCTGCCCCCGCCATCATCATCGCATTCCCGCGACGGATATAGGCATCACGCTGTGGGTCACTGTGGAACAGATTGATAATACCGCGCTGTGAAACCATAGCATTATAATTGAAGTCCTGCTCAAGCCCTTCCCAGAGTTTCATCGAAAGTTCATAGAAAGGTTCATTACCAGGAAGCATGTAGTTGGATCGTATAATCGTTGTATTACGACCGACGTTGCCACCGCCGATCCAGCCCTTTTCAAGGACTGCAACATTTCGTACGCCATGATGTTTGGAAAGATAATAAGCCGTGGCCAGACCATGGCCTCCACCGCCTATGACTATCACATCATAGTCGGACTTTGGCTCAGGGTCACGCCAGGCAGGTTTCCATTTCCGGTTACCGGTCAAACCCTGCTTCAAAATTTCAAAAGCCGAATAGCGCATATCGTATCCACATAAGAGATTAATGAATCATCAGGTAATCATTAAAACAGATGATGTGAAAGCACTTTCATATATAAGACGTAATATTTCTTATTAGGGACAATGGTTGCAGACATGCAGGCAAATAAATGATGAATCCTCAAAATGGGAAATAATTCACTCTGGCATTTTTCTGCAAGTGCTTTTAAGCTTGCCCAAGCATGACATCTCAGGAAGAAGACCTTATGGCTGAAGCATTTATTTGTGATTACATCCGAACCCCCATCGGGCGTTTTGGTGGCAGCCTTTCCTCTGTAAGAACAGATGACCTTGGTGCAATTCCCCTTGCCACACTTCAGCAACGAAATTCCTCTGTAGACTGGCAGGCAGTGAATGATCTTATATATGGGTGTGCAAATCAGGCAGGTGAAGATAACCGCAATGTCGCGCGCATGAGCCTTCTTCTTTCAGGCCTGCCACAAGACATGCCGGCTGTTACGCTGAACAGACTGTGTGGCTCTGGGATGGATGCGATCATCAGTGCCGCACGATCCATTAAATCAGGAGAAGCTGACCTTGTGATTGCCGGAGGTGTCGAAAGCATGTCTCGCGCACCATTTGTAATGCCCAAAGCAGATAGCGCTTTTTCACGCAAGGCAGAAATTTACGACACTACAATTGGCTGGCGGTTTGTGAACCCATTGCTGAAGAAGCAATACGGCATCGATTCCATGCCTGAAACAGGTGAGAATGTTGCAGAACAATTTAATATCTCACGTGAAGACCAGGATGCTTTTGCATTACATTCTCAAGAAAAGGCTACAAAGGCAAAAGCTTCAGGACGACTTTCCAGGGAAATAACTCCAGTCACCATTCCCCAAAGAAAAAAGGACGCCTTGATTTTTCACGAAGATGAGCACCCGCGGGCAACTACCCTTGAAAAACTGGGATCGTTGGGCACCCCCTTCAAGGAAAACGGAACCGTGACAGCCGGCAATGCTTCGGGTGTAAACGATGGAGCTGCTGCACTTATTATTGCATCTGAAGCTGGCGCAAAAAAACATGGTCTAACACCACTCGCCAGAGTACTGGGCGGTGCAACAGCAGGGGTTGAGCCGCGCATCATGGGCATTGGACCTGCTCCATCAACTCAAAAGCTCTGCGAAAGGCTTGGTATAACCCCTTCTGACTTTGACATCATTGAACTGAATGAGGCTTTTGCAGCTCAAGGGCTGGCAGTTCTAAGGAAATTGGAGCTTGATGAAACAGCGCCATACATCAATCCAAACGGTGGCGCCATTGCATTGGGTCACCCCCTGGGAATGTCGGGAGCAAGGATAACCGGCTCTGCAGCACTGGATCTTCATGAACATGGCGGGAGGCTGGCGCTTGCCACGATGTGTATTGGAGTGGGGCAAGGTATTTCAATCGCCCTTGAAAGGGTCTGAATGATCAACCAAACATCAACCAGAAAACGAACCAGGGTTTGCATAATTGGCGGTGGCCCATCCGGGCTTTTACTATCTCAATTGCTTCACAAGAATGGCATTGAAAGCATTATTCTGGAGCGCCAAACAAAACAGCATGTCTTGAGCCGTATTCGTGCCGGAGTTCTTGAACAAAGAGCTTGCGCACTTTTGACCGAGGCGGGTGTTGGCAAACGGCTTGCTTTAGAAGGCATTCCACACAGTGGCACGCTCATCACACATGGCAATCAATCCTTTAGAGTTGATTTTAAAGAGCATACAGGAACCGGCGTCATCGTTTATGGGCAAACCGAGATAACCGCTGATCTTTACAAGGCACATGAAGAGGCTGATGGGAATATAGAGTTTGAAGTTACTGATGTAATCCTTAATGATATTGATACCCCCAATCCTTTTGTCACTTATCACGGCAACGGTGAAGCAAGGCGAATAGAATGTGACTTTATTGCAGGATGTGATGGATTTCACGGAGTAAGCCGAAAATCAATTCCAGATAACAAACGCAAGGAATTTGAGAAAGTCTACCCGTTTGGATGGCTTGGACTTCTTTCGCAAACACCCCCTGCTGATGAAGAACTGATCTACAGCAACTCTGATCGGGGCTTTGCGCTTTGCTCCATGCGAAATGAAAATCT
The DNA here is from genome assembly GCA_937944075.1 of uncultured Rhizobiaceae group bacterium. Taxonomy (GTDB): domain Bacteria; phylum Pseudomonadota; class Alphaproteobacteria; order Rhizobiales; family Rhizobiaceae; genus JAALLB01. The sequence goes on along the minus strand of CALDZZ010000159.1, from coordinate 483 downwards.
CAGCCGTTACTACATTCAATGCAACGCGAATGACAGTGTTGACAATTGGTCGGATGAAGCTTTTTGGGAAGAGTTGAAATTGAGAATACCGGATCAGTTTTCAGATCAACTGGTAACCGGCCCTTCCATAGAAAAATCAATAGCGCCACTTCGTTCTTTTGTAACTGAACCGATGCAGTATGGCGCTCTATTTCTGTGTGGAGATGCAGCCCACATCGTACCGCCCACTGGCGCAAAGGGGTTGAACACCGCAATATCAGACGTCTATTATCTCTATAATGGGCTAAGGCAGTTTTATGAGGATAAAGACAGGCATGGGTTGGATGGTTATTCAGCAAAAGCTCTTGCACGGGTCTGGAAAGTTGAACGGTTTAGCTGGTGGTTTTCATCCCTGATGCATCAGTTTCCTGCAAATTCTAACTTTGACCAGAAGATGCAAGTTGCCGAATTGGCGTTTTTGCAATCTAGCGAAGCTGCCCAAAA
>CALDZZ010000158.1 GCA_937944075.1 uncultured Rhizobiaceae group bacterium | reverse complement strand
GAAAGATTGGAGTCCCGTTAAACGATACATATTCGCAATATTTTTGCTGGTCAGTTCCATTATCCATAAGGATAGTTGGGTACTGGCCTTTAATCTGTTTGCTAATAAGTTTTTTTGTAAGCACTTGCATGGGCCGGCCTCCACCGGACGCAAGATTAACCGAGAGATGGAGTTCAAAGTATGGCACGTATTGCCGGTGTAAACCTTCCAACAAATAAACGCGTAATCATTGCGCTACAATATATTCATGGCATTGGCCCCAAGGGCGCTGCTGACATCATGAAACAAACCGGATTTGATGAAGCCCGTCGTGTCAACCAGTTGACCGACGCTGAGGTACTTCAAATCCGTGAAGTCATCGACCGTGATTATGTGGTTGAGGGTGATCTTCGTCGTGAAGTTTCAATGAACATCAAACGCCTTATGGATCTGGGTTGCTATCGTGGTCTTCGTCACCGTCGTGGTTTGCCGGTACGCGGTCAGCGTACAAGCACAAACGCCCGCACTCGTAAGGGTCCTGCAAAGGCTATTGCAGGCAAGAAGAAATAATACAGGCGAAAGCCTTGTTCAGTATTTGAAAGACCTTTCTGGTTTTTCAGGTGGAGCTGCTGGAATTACGGCAGTGTAGAGATCGAAGAAAAGGAAATACAAATGGCAAAAGAAGCCGGTAAAGTTCGCCGCCGCGAGCGGAAGAATATAACATCGGGCATGGCTCATGTGAATTCAACATTCAACAACACAATGGTTACAATCACTGACGCACAGGGGAACGCAATTTCCTGGTCTTCAGCTGGTGCACAAGGGTTCAAGGGCTCTCGCAAGTCTACACCATATGCTGCGCAGATTGCTGCTGAAGAAGCTGGCAAAAAAGCCCAGGAACACGGAATGAAATCTCTTGAAGTAGAGGTTCGCGGTCCGGGTTCTGGTCGTGAGTCTGCACTTCGTGCGCTACAGGCTGCCGGTTTTGTAATCACTTCCATTCGTGACGTGACTTCAATTCCGCACAACGGCTGTCGTGCAAAGAAAAAGCGTCGCGTTTAATACTGATCCACCTGCAACAAATCCACATTGCAGGTAGATATCTTGAAATTTGCCACGAAGGGATGGTGGCAGAAAACCAAGGATATACTTTATGATACAGAAGAACTGGCAAGAACTTATCAAGCCCAACAAACTGGATGTTGTATCAAGCAATCAGTTTAAATCTGTAATTGTTGCTGAACCTTTGGAGCGTGGCTATGGCCTGACGTTGGGCAATGCCCTGCGCCGTGTGTTGTTGTCATCCTTGCAGGGTGCAGCTGTAACCGCTGTCCAGATTGATGGCGTTCTTCACGAGTTTTCATCGATTGCCGGTGTCCGTGAAGATGTAACTGACATTGTATTGAACGTTAAGGAAATCGCACTTCGCATGGAAGGTGAAGGTCCAAAACGTATGGTCGTCCGCAAGGAAGGCCCGGGTGTTGTAACGGCTGCTGATATTCAAACTGTCGGTGACGTTGAAATCCTGAACCCTGAGCACCAGATTTGTACGCTTGATGAAGGCGCAGAAATTCGCATGGAGCTTACTGTAAATACTGGCAAGGGCTATGTTCCTGCAGAGCGCAACCGCGCAGAAGACGCTCCAATCGGCTTGATACCGGTTGACAGTCTTTACTCTCCGGTTCGCAAGGTTTCCTATAAAATCGATAAAACACGCGAAGGCCAGGTTCTCGATTATGACAAGCTGACTTTGACTGTTGAAACAGACGGCTCGGTTACACCCGATGATGCTGTGGCTTATGCAGCTCGCATCATGCAGGATCAGCTATCGATCTTTGTGAACTTTGAAGAGCCTCAAAAAGAGGAAGTACAGGAAGAAGTTCAGGAACTTGCCTTCAATCCTGCATTGCTTAAAAAGGTCGACGAACTGGAATTGTCTGTTCGTTCTGCAAACTGCCTGAAGAACGACAACATCGTTTACATTGGTGACCTGATCCAGAAAACAGAAGCAGAAATGCTTCGTACACCAAACTTTGGTCGCAAATCCTTGAACGAAATCAAGGAAGTGCTTGCAGGCATGGGTCTTCATCTTGGACTGGAAATTCCGACATGGCCGCCAGAGAATATTGAAGAACTCGCAAAGCGCTACGAAGACCAATATTGATATTAAACAGGAGCCGGTCTTCCGGCTCCGCCAAGCAACGCGGTAATCTTAAGAGCCAGGTTATTAGCAAAGAAGAGAAGGGGAGCACATCATGCGCCACCGTTTAAAAGGCCGGAAACTGAACAGAACAGCAAGTCACCGCAAGGCGATGTTTGCAAACATGGCTGTAGCATTGATTGAGCACGAGCAAATCGTGACAACCTTGCCAAAAGCCAAGGAGCTTCGTTCTATCGTTGATAAATTGATTACGCTTGGAAAGCGTGGCGATCTGCATGCACGTCGTCAGGCCATATCCAGAATGCGTGATGTTGAACAGGCCAAAAAGCTGTTTGACGTATTGGGCCCTCGCTACAAGGATCGTAATGGCGGTTATACGCGTGTTCTGAAAGCCGGCTTCCGCTATGGCGATAATGCGCCTATGGCAGTTATCGAGCTTGTAGACCGCGATGTGGCAGCCAAAGGCGCCAAGGACCGTGCTCGCATGGAAGCAATGGAAGCTGAAGAGGGTGTAGCAACAGAAGAATAAGTTCTGTTTACCCAAGGATTTAATAAAAGCCCGAAGCTGATGCTTTGGGCTTTTTTGTTTTAAAGTCACCAATTTTTGTAATAATCACAAAATTGCTTGTGTCATGAAATAACTTTCTTAGATACATTCTGAAACAGTAACAGTGCATTTTGCACCATGGGAGAAAGTTAAAGTGTTTTTTTCAACCCTGAGAAATTGTCTGGCCATCATGATCCTGATTGCAATGCCATCGCAAGCCACGGCACAAACAGCTGTTGTGCCTTCAAGCAATGCAGAAATTCAACTCTCCTTCGCGCCCTTGGTAAAGCAGGTTGCCCCTTCGGTGGTAAATGTTTACGCGGCACGCAAGCCAAGACAGTTATCCCCTTTTGCAGGTGATCCCTTCTTTGAACGTTTCTTTGGTGGACGCAATCGTCAGCGCAATGAAAACTCGCTTGGCTCTGGTGTTATTGTCGATCCATCAGGTGTGATCATAACCAACCATCACGTCATCAAAGGTGCCGATGAAGTAAAGATTGCATTGTCTGATGGGCGCGAGTTCGAAGCAGAGATCGTTCTAAAGGATGAAGCGTCTGACCTGGCTGTTCTCAAAACCGTCGACGATGTTAATTTTCCTGCAATTGAAATCGGTAATTCAGAGAACGCCCTGGTTGGGGATCTGGTGCTTGCGATCGGTAATCCGTTTGGGGTAGGGCAGACGGTAACCAGTGGCATTATCTCGGCCGTCGCCCGTTCAACGCAGGGTATTGGTGATTT
>CALDZZ010000157.1 GCA_937944075.1 uncultured Rhizobiaceae group bacterium | reverse complement strand
CTCGCGCTAAAAAGAACCTGAGCGCTGCTACCATGTTAAAATTTTTAGGTGCGACTTTCTTTCTCCTGGTCACCCCCGGTCCAGGCGTTTTGAGCATTGCCGGTATTGGCTCGGCTTTTGGCTTTTCAGCCGGACAAAAGTTTTTGTGGGGTCTGTGCGCTGGAAACATGCTTGTCGCACTTGCGGTAATCTTCGGACTTAAGGCACTTATATTTTCAGTACCCTACATGCCGGAAGTCTTGTTGATCCTATCACTAGGTTATCTGTTTTATCTGGCGATTAAAATTGCCTTTGCAGGTTCGGAAGTGGCTTTCATCAAGGCAGAACGCATACCCAGTTTTTATGATGCAGTTTTGTTACAAATGATCAATCCCAAAGCCTATGCAGTGAACACAACAATCTTTACCACCTTCAACTTCTGGCCAAATGATTTTGTTGCCATGACAATTGCCAAACTTGTCTTGTTTAATGCTGTTTGGATTCCCATTCATTTTGGTTGGCTGTATGCAGGTTCTGCGTTGAGGAAGTTAAACCTAGCTCCTCGCACACAACGCGGCATAAACATATTCATGGCTGTCTCCATGGTTATAGTTGTTTTGCTAGCGCTTAATTCTGGCTAAATCTTACCCTGAACTATTCGGCAAATTCATAATGAGACAAATTTTAACCATTTTGTCTTATGATGAATATCACAGTAGAGCGTTATGCCGCTGCCCCAGCATGATATTTGCTTCTCATTGAGCATATCGTAAAGGTTATCCGATGAATAACACTGACAAATTGTCCAGTCTGAATACTGACCAACCTGTGGTTGACGACAGTGCAATGGATAAACTTTCAGCCAACGGACCTGATTTGCAGGTTGTTCCGCAAGTCACTGAACGTAGTGAAGCCCAGGGTGTTGCGCTTGTACTGGGTGGTGGGGTTGCGCGTGGATGGGCTCATATTGGCGTCCTTCGTGCAATCGATGAAGCCAAAATTCCTGTTTCAATGATTGCAGGCACTTCCATAGGTGCTGTGGTTGGTGGCTGTTATCTGGCTGGCAAGCTTGATGAGCTTGAGACCTTCTCCCGATCCATTACCAGAAGAAATATTCTCAAGTACATAGATTTTACCCTCGGCAAATCCGGCTTGATTGCAGGAAACAGGCTTGCTGAACGGCTGGATGAAGAGTTGGGCGATATGCTGATAGAAGATCTCGACAGACCTTTCGTAGCGGTCGCCACTGAAATCGATACAGGCCACGAGGTTTGGCTCGAAAATGGAGCGTTGGCACCGGCAATCCGTGCTTCGTATGCTTTGCCTGGTGTCTTCCACCCTGTTCACCATATGGGTAAATACCTGGTTGATGGTGCACTCGTTAACCCGGTTCCGGTTTCTGCCTGCAGGGCTTTTGAACAAAAGACCGTCATTGCTGTTAATCTTGACCGGCTCACCTTCGCAAGATCATCGGTTGTTCGTTCAAGTTCACTTGAGGCATGTCACACGGGCGCGAATTCAACAGCGCTGGAAGAGGTTCCTTCCAGCTGGCTACCATTTGGATTTGGCGCAGACAGCTCAACCAAAGCACAAAAGCTTGGTATCACCGGGGTAATGATTGAAGCCTTTAACATCATACAGGACCGTATTATACGCTCCCGTTTAGCAGGTGATCCACCGGATGTTACGATAAGGCCCAAACTGGCAGAAATCGGATTGACGGATTTTCACAAGGCATCCGAGTCTATCGAGTTGGGATATAAGGAAACCAAACAAAAATTGTCATCACTGATTGATAATGGTTTCATGGAAGCCATTGGTTAAGCGTCAGCGGCCTAAGCGATCTATCAGGCCAAACAACAACAATCCCGAGATAAAGCCGCCAATATGCGCTTCCCATGCAATTGGATTACCATTGCCTGTGATATCCACGACGCCTGTTCCAAATAATAGATTAACACCAAACCAGATAATGATGAATGTTAGCGCCTGACGATTGGTCAACGCTTGTATGACAGACCGAATTTGGATTTGTCTGATATCTCCCTTGAATCTAGCTTCCGAAAAATATGGCAAGCGCAAAGCTGCACCCATACAGGCCGATACAGATGCTGATGCGCCAATCATGGGAGAAATATCATTTGCATGGAACACATAATGTAATGCGGCGCCAAACATGGCCCCTACCACAAACAAAACCATAAACCTGATTGCTTCCAGTCTACGGGCGGTCACCCCGCCAAAAGCAAGTAACCAAAATGAATTCATGAAAAGATGCGTCCAGTCTGCATGGAGGAAAGCGTATGAGACAGGTGTCCAATATTGAGACAACGGATAAATGGCTGCGATTGCCTCGTCTGAATATCTGGCAGGAATGAATGAGAAACCAAGAATTGTCTGATAGTTTAATTCATTGTCAAAAACATAAACACGCAAGGCATGAAGCAGTGCCATCAGGCCAATCACCACCGGAATGATCATTGGCAGATTGAAAACAGGCTGATTTTCTTGTGTTTCCTGCTCTTCTGATGATGACTGCATTGATCAATGTCCCGTTATAAACGTGCCTGAACCTATCAGAAAACAAGGCAAAAAAAAGCCCAAGGCACGAAGCCTTGGGCTGCTGGTCAATCCCCTAACTGAAATCTGAATTTCAGTCCAGACCGTAAAGTGTAGAATGCACAACTCGTATACTTAAGCATTCACTGGAGTTGAGCCAAATTCCCATGTTAAAAAGCCATTTGCAAGCTTAACCTCTTGTTAAGGTTAACGAGCCCTGTGAGAAACAAGAGTTCCCAGAATACGTAAGCATTTTCTACCCGTGCACTGCTTTTTGAACTGGCATAGCAATTGCAACCTTGTGTTCGATTGGGCCAGTTCCATGAAGAGTGTCATAAATCTGAACAGATCGATTGTGAACCCTTCCTGGAATGGTCAGCAGAGTTTACAAGGCTGATACTATAATGAGACATACGACTTCGAAAAAGATATTCACATACTGGAATAATCTTAGAGGCAATCGATTTGCCCCGGAACGTACAGAAATAGAACCTAGCGATATTCGTGATGTTCTGGGCGACACATTTATTCTTGAAGTTGACCATACTTACAGAACAATCAGTTTTCGCCTCGCAGGAACCAAATTGTGCAGCTCTTACGGCAGGGAGTTGAAAAATGTTGGGTATCTTGGCCTTTGGGATGAAACCGACAACATGAAAATATTTGATGCTGTCAAACAGGTCTATGAACAGGCCTCCCCTGTGGTGATTGCACATCTGGCAGAAACCGAACAAAAACAGTTTCTTGAATATGAAACGCTGTTATTACCCCTTTCAAACGGCACGTCACAGACAGTTCGAATATTGGGAACAGCCGCGCCATCAAGCATTCCATCCTGGGTTGGCGTTGATGCAATTATCAACAACCGCATCAAATCTGTTCGTAAAATACCTGCCAGCATGTTTCAGCAGGATGCTTCACTGGTGCCGTCTCTGAAGGACATGACAATAAACGAAGAAGCAGAACAATCTCCAAGACGTGTTGGACACCTTACAATATTGGATGGAGGCAAATCCTAGTCATTATTCCCTATAAAATTGCCTCACCTTCCGGATATAAAAAATAAGCCAGAAACAAACCTTTCATTAACCTAATAAGCTGATACTGCACCTAACCAAAGTACATGTTTGTAGGCCCTTGATGACAAGTTTTGCACAACCCAATCAAATCCAAGAATTCACTGAAACAGAAATGCAATTTCAGAGTGTTCCTGTGACCTTGTTTGGACGCTTCATGAGGCATGATAAAATGGAATATCCTTGCCAGGTGCAAACCATCTCTGCAGGAACAGCCACATTGATCACGCCACATATTGGTGAAACTGGCGAACGCATCATTGCCTACGTTGATCATGTTGGTCGACTTGAAGGCAAGGTACTACGCTCTTTCAGTGGCGGTTTCGCCATGAGCGTTAATGCAACAGCACACAAACGCGACAAGCTTGCAGCAAAAATTACATGGATTGCAAACAGACACGAACTCAGCTTGCCTGAAGATCGCCGTCATGAACGTATTATACCAAATAGAAATATTACAGAAATCAAGATGGAAGATGGCAGATCTTACGAAGTCCGCATACTTGACTTGTCTTTGTCCGGTGCTGCCATCGAAATGGACGTGAGACCAGCCATGGGCACCCTTATGTGGCTTGGTAACATGCGCGGTCGTGTTGTTCGTCACTTTGATGAAGGCATTGCGATCGAATTCGCCATCCTTCAGACGCACGATACCCTGCGTGATTTTATTGCTCAGTAAACAAATTCAGCAATAAAACTCTACTCTAAGTCGTCTCGAAAAATAAAATATACTTTTTTTCATTTTTATTTTGCCTGTTTTTGCGCGTCATCTGTTGCAGTCGCACTCCCATGACCAAGGATAAAAAGTCAAAAGGCTTTCATATCTGCTGAATTGTTAACATTCAGATTCGGAATGCTCCCTCATTGCATTGTTTTTTATATGTTTTTTTCTATTCCAATACCCTTTTGGTAAATAGATAAAATTTTATTCAAACTTGCGTAAAACTCTATGAAAACTTGATGATAATTAGCTTTTAATTCAATTCAATCTTTGCTCAAAGACGACTGTTTTTCTTTTTTTGATCTCAAGAACTCCCTGTCATGTTTAGTGACAGACGGGGAACCAAACGATGATAAAAAGAACAATACAAACACTTCTGCTGAGCACTACACTGTTAGTTACTTCAGTAGTTACGCCAACAGCGCAAGCCTCTGGCACGAACCATATGCAATTGGCTGGCTTAACGTCACAACCAATTGGCCATTACGAATATTGCAAGAAGTACAGTTCTGATTGCAGAATAAAAGCCAAATCAAGTGATGCGGTCAAACTAACTCGGGAGCGTTGGCATGACCTTGTCGAAGTTAATGCCTTCTCCAACTTTAAAATCAAACCTGTAACCGACCTTGAGGGCTTTGGGGTTGAGGAACTTTGGATTTATCCAAGCAGTATCGGTGATTGTGAGGATTATGTCCTGATGAAACGCCACATGCTTATGCAGCGCGGCTGGCCGGCATCGTCCTTGCTTATAACGGTTGTCTTGCTGCCCAATGGCGATGGCCATGCAGTACTGACAGTCAGAACAGACAAGGCTGATTATGTGCTTGATAATCTGAAGGAAGATATCAAGCCATGGAATGAAACAGAATATACTTATCTTAAGCGACAATCGGCCAAATACTCAGGCCATTGGACAAAGATCGTGGATCGCAGAAGCTAGGAAAATAAGTACGACTTCGGGTTGGTAATTAGGTTTTGATCTGGTCGATCCCCACCTACCCCCGTCCCCACCAGACCAGATCAATCTGGCCGGTTTGTATTTATACAAACCGGCCTTTTTTTTAAACTGCCTTGAGGCCTTTGGAAAATCGTTTTGCGTTTTCTACATAATGTAATGCGGATGCCTTAAGTCCCTGGACTGCGGCTTCATCAAACTGGCGAATTACCTTGCCCGGCATTCCGACAACCAGTGAATTATCTGGAATTTCCTTACCTTCCGGAATCAGTGCATTCGCTCCAATCAGACAATTGTTGCCAATTTTTGCACCATTCAAAACAGTTGCACCCATGCCTATCAGGGAATTATTCCCGATCATACAGCCATGCAACATGGCCTTGTGACCGATTGTGCATCCCTCGCCAATCAGAAGAGGGAAACCAGGATCCGTGTGCATGACACAATTTTCCTGAATATTGCTGTTTTTCCCAATCTTAATAGGCTCATTGTCACCACGCAGAACACTTCCAAACCAGATGCCAACGCCTTCACTCAAATGAATATTGCCGATTAATACAGCAGATGGTGCAATCCAGTGAAATTCTTCAGGCAAAACAGGCTTTACGCCATCCAGTTCATAGATACTCATAAGCACCCTTTCAGTTTTTACAAAAGACCAAAGCCAATCAGACTTTGTATGGCAACAATACCAATGCAAAAACTCCATAAGATTGAAACAAACAAACAGGCTATGAAAGACAAGCCGCTGATTTTTTGACCCAGCCAAAGCATTGCTGTGTTTTTTGCCAGAATATAAGGGCCTACAAACATGCAAAGCAAAAAGCCCTTGATGGCAGATAAAGGCGTGTCCAATGACAAAATGATATCGCCATTCGAATTTTGATAAATTGAAGAGACTGTTGCGATAAAACCAGCCGTGACAAAACCGAACACAATAACAAAAGCGGCCAACATTGAACTCATTACCCTTATATTTACCTAGTATTTACCATGTTCATGGAGTGTAGAGTCAAGCGATATGGGTTGCCTCTTCACTGAAATTAAGAAAGCAATAACCATGCCAGCTTTTTATTGTATCCGAAAAACTGCGGACAACGATTGCGGACCTGGGCATCATGCAAACTATGGCAAGACAAAATAACGGACTTTCAGATCCTCTGGCGATTGTCGGCAGAAATGGAAGTGCCGGATTTCAGCGACAGTTACCCGGGCATATTGAGCGCCTGGCCAAAACCCGTATGGATGATCAGGAAAAAAAGAACACAATTAGCGAGAAACTGCTCAAGTGGATCATGATCACTTCAGTTTCGCTATTGTTGATTGCCCTTTCAATACTAGCACTGGCACATTTTTTTGGCGATAGCCTGTCGAGTGCCGGTCAATCCTCATCAACCCAAGAATTGGAAATTGTCATTGGGGATGAATACCTGAAAGTGCCTGCCAACAAGGTTCGGTTTTATTCACAACGCTCATCCGGGGCTTATTCCAAGCTTGAGCTTTACATGCACTGGCCCTCCCTCTCGGGATATCATGAGGGATTGCTGGAAGAGTTCAATAATGCTGCAAAGGGTGAAAACCTGATTTTCATGTCCCTTGAGCCGCGTTCAATGTCACATGACATGTCGGGCCGTGTCGGGCCAATATATTCCCAATTTTTTGAAGGACGTGGCAAACTATTGAATAACGGACTGGTTAAACAGGCTTTGAGTGCTTCGGGCGGTTATATTGATGAAGACCTGTATTATGCAGCTTCAAGCCCTTATCCTTTTGCTGCGCGCTGTGTGCGTGGAGCCGCTGCAGCGACACCCTTTTGTATTCGCGACATTCACGTTGGCAAGAACATCATGCTGACTTATCGCTTTCACCAAAAGCATCTGGCAAACTGGATAGAGCTTGAGCAATCCCTGAGTGCATTGGTGCAATCCATGATTGTACAACCGACGCTGAAACTCAATTAAGAGCCTAGACCATATCCAGATCAATATCGAGGATAGCCATTGAGAAGCTGAACGAACGCTCGCCTTCATCTTCATCAAGGTAAATTACACCCAGAAATTCATCGCCTTTATAGACTTCACAAGAGTCTGTCTTTTTGGGACGCGGTTTTACAGCTAGCTGCTCGTTGCCAAACACTGATTTGAAATAGGCATCGAGTTTTTTGATTTCTTCAGGTGTCACGAGAGAACCTCCAGCTGGTGATTTGTTGAACTGCTTTTTGCACAGCTGGACGAACCTTGTAAAGGCGTTTGAACCAGGTTGTAGAGAGACTGTGAATTAACTTTTGTCTTCTGCCAAAATCTGGTTCATCGTGCGCGATGGTTCTGTGCAACCAGCAACACCAACGACCTTTCCAGGTATACCTGCAATGGTTACCTTTTCCGGAACCGGTTTGATCACAAGGGAGCCTGCAGCAATTCTGGAACAATGACCCACTTCAATGTTTCCAAGAACGGTAGCACCGGCTCCCAATAGTACACCATTTCCAATTTTTGGATGTCGGTCCTCCCATTCCTTGCCAGTACCGCCAAGCGTTACCCCGTGCAGAATGGAAACATCATCTCCTATCTTAGCAGTTTCACCAATGACAACACCTGTTGCATGATCGAGGAAGATACCTCGACCAAATTCTGCTGCAGGGTTGATATCAGTTTGAAATACCTGGGAAGAACGCGATTGAAGATAAAGCGCAATGTCCTTGTTGCCGTTTTTCAAATTCCAATGGGCAAGACGGTGGGTTTGAATTGCATGAAAACCCTTGAAATACAAAATAGGCTCAATGAACCGACTGCATGCCGGATCGCGGTCATAAACGGCTGCAATATCTGTTCGAAGTACCTCTGACCATTCACCAGAATGTTCCTTCATCTGGTGAAAACTTTGCCTGACCAAATCTGCAGAAAAATCACGGTTGTGTAGCCGCTCAGCGATACGGAAGATAACGGCATCTTCCAGTGAGGCCTGATTTAATATCGTATTATAGATGAAGGACGACATCATTGGCTCTTTGTCAACAACGGCCTCAGCCTCCTTGCGGATTGCTCCCCAGACCGGATCAATCTTAGGCGCATCATTTTGTTTGAGCGTTGCTGCAGTCATGTCATTATCCTTTTCGCTTCATCCAAATATAAGCCATGACTTCATATTCACAAGCCTCATTCTTGTAAACAATCGTTAAGCAGAATTATGAACCCAAGAACGCCAGCACTTTTTCCTTGTAGACCTTGTCTCCCACTGCATTCATGTGGTTGCGTTTGGGGATAGGTTCAAAATGTCCGTTCGGAATAAGACTTGCGAGCTTTTCGCCATCTACCGCAACAGAATCTTCCGTTCCGACGATGACCATTGTTTCGGGTTCCAGAGTTTCAAACAACTCTTTGGGGATGTAAGAACGACCACCCATGATACAGGCAGCCAAAGCCTTGAGATCGCTTCCTGTTGCCTCTGCGAAGGTTCTAAAGTCCCTGCCAATCTGGGTTTTAACTTTATCGATTTCAGGCGCGATAAGCCCATCATGAATATCGCTTGAATCAAAGGACCCTTCAATCATATTGTAACCGTTTCCCGCAAGAATGAGCTTGTTTATCATGCCGGGATAATTTGCTGCCACGGTTGAGGATATTCTGGCGCCAAGAGAATACCCCATGAGGTGCGCTTTTCCGATATCGAGATGCTCCAACAAGGCTGCCACGTCACTTGCCATCTTATCGAGTGTGTAAGCCTCTTCATCATAAAATTTTTGGCTGGCTCCGTGCCCCCGATTGTCAATTGCAATCACGCGGTACCCACTCTCGCTGAGCGTGTGTATCCAACCAGGGCCTACCCAATTCGTCTTGGCGTTCGAGGCGAAGCCGTGAACAAGCAGAATGATTTTGCCATCGCCCCCTGCTTCACCTTCGTCAAGATAGGCTATTTCTGCGGTTGATAGCTTTGCGATTTTCATGGATTCTCTCAATTATTTTCTTTGCATAAACACAACAATCTTTTAGAAGACTATTGTATCAAAAAGCAAATATTCAAGGACAGGGCCATGGCTGAAACATCCGTTGCACATTTTCAAAACGACAAGGGTGTCGATGTTATTGAAGTGGGCGTCAAGGAATTCATGTGCTGTGGTGCAAGCGCTCCCTATGATCATCCACATGTGTTTCTCGACATGGGTTCTGATAATGAAATAGTCTGCCCCTATTGCTCAACGGTATATCGCCATGCAAAAGACCTAAAGGCTAGTGAGACCAGACCACATGGCTGCACGTTTGAAGATGCTGCGTAGCGCATGTTAAATGGCTGTCAAACGTCGAAAAATACTGGTTAGTGGCGGTGGCATTGCAGGCTTAACCGCAGCGCTTTGTCTGGCAAAATACAACAATAATATTGAAGTCCATGAGCGCGCTCAACGGTTTGACAAGCTGGGCGCTGGCATTCAAATATCACCCAATGCTTTTCATGTCCTGAAATGGCTGGATCTTGGCAAGGAAATCCGTTTGGCGGCGGATGAACCAAACTCCATTTTGATGATGAATGCCAGTACTGGAGAAATGCTCGCAGAGCTTCCATTGGGTTTCGATTTTGAGAACAAGTACGAAGCCCCCTACCTCGTTCTTCATCGAAGTACACTGCATGACATTCTGCTCAAAGCCTGTCACGAACACCCTGATATTGATATTCGCATGGGCAGCGAAATTATTGATGCTGCTTCCCATCCAAACGGGGTGACAGCATTGATTAGAACCGACAAGAAGCAGCAGGAACGGGTTGTGGATGTTCTTGTAGCTGCAGACGGAATTCATTCTCAATTGCGGGTTGATGCACTTGATTTGCCCAAGGCGCAATATAGCGGAAAAATTGCATGGCGCACCCTGATCCCGGCACAGGCTGTTGAGGACAACAGGTTACTCAATAATACAGTTGCCAGATTGGGACCCGGCGCACATGTCGTCAGTTATCCTGTTGAGAAAAAGCAATTTCTGAACATCATTGCAGTGACCCAGGAAAAGAATGCAGATGAAACACAGGGCCGAACTGTTTCAAACCTGAGTTCGCATTTCACACATTGGCATGAGGATATCAAAACCCTGATTGCAAATTCAGATGACTGGACAGCATGGCCCTTGTATGAAATGGCCTTGCCCACACGTCTAGCAGAGAACAAGGTGGCTATGATTGGTGATGCTGCACATGCCATGTTGCCCTTTGCAGCACAGGGTGCTGCTCAGGCTGTAGAAGATGCCTTTGTCCTCGCCCATTGTCTGAATGAGCATAATGATACTAAAAATGCCCTAAATGTTTTCCAGCAGGCAAGACTACCACGTGTTCGAGAGGTGATGAAAACTGCCCGAACCAATGGTCGGATCTATCATATGTCCGGCATAATGGCCTTTGCCAGAAACCTGATTTTGAAAAAGACTTCAGGCAAAAAACTTCTTCAAAAACAGGACTGGATTTATCGCTGGAAGCCAAAACACTGAATAGATTTCATCTTAATGATAAAGCTTGTGATGAATAAACAAGCTATAGGTTGTTGGTGTCCAAATTCCGGTTGAAACACCCGCCATGGATAGCGCTTTAGAAACCCACACGTTACATGGATGAAAAATATTGAAGTGGCCTTCAGCCTCATAGAAGACATCGCCATACCCAAATGTAGCCTCCGGTAAAGGTACGGGTTTGTCATTTCTGGTTTTGAAACTATCAAGAACATACTCTAGCAGGTGACCAAAGGCATTCGGTCCCAACGGAATTCTCATCGCGCTGTCAGATGCACTAATATCACCAGCAGGCGCTACATGCATCACGGCACGATCACCTGTCGCAGCTTTCCATATTGTTGATAGCTTTATGTCGGAATACTCAGCAGTACTGGTGTAAAAATCATGACTGCCCCACCCTATTACCAGGTATTTCAGATTGGGATTATCTATCGGAAAACCGGATTGTCTCAAGAATGAAAATTGCTGCCGGGTCATGTCATTTACTGGAATGGCAACATCTGCATGAAGAGCATTGGAGACCAGATAGACTGTATGTTCAGCCGTTGCTTCTTCTGCATCAACCTTGCCACTCACGCCAGAAGGAACAAGCCCTCCTACCAGTGAGGCCAAAAGGTATAATATGACCATAAAAAAAGGGGCTGCAATGAACAGCCCCATTCGTTTTAGAAAAATTATCATGAAACCTAATGCAAAATCTGGCTCAGGAAGAGTTTTGTGCGCTCGTGCTGAGGATTGTCGAAGAAGGCTTCAGGCTCGTTTTGTTCAACGATCTGACCTTCGTCCATGAAGATAACACGGTTTGCAACCTGACGGGCAAAACCCATTTCGTGGGTCACACAAATCATGGTCATGCCGTCTTCGGCCAAACTTACCATGGTCTCAAGCACTTCCTTGATCATCTCCGGATCAAGTGCAGATGTTGGTTCATCAAACAGCATGATGCGCGGGTTCATGCAAAGCGAACGGGCAATCGCCACACGCTGTTGCTGACCACCAGAAAGCTGGCCTGGATACTTGAGCGCCTGCTCAGGGATTTTCACCTTTTCAAGGAAATGCATTGCAATTTCCTCAGCTTCTTTCTTTGGCATCTTGCGCACCCAGATTGGAGCAAGTGTGCAGTTTTCAAGAATGGTCAGATGCGGGAAAAGATTAAAATGCTGAAAAACCATACCGACTTCACGTCGAACTTCATCAATCTTCTTGAGATCATTTGTCAGTTCGGTTCCATCGACCATGATGGTTCCAGCCTGGTGTTCTTCCAGGCGGTTGATGCAGCGGATCATCGTAGACTTGCCTGAACCTGAAGGCCCTGCGACAACGATGCGCTCTCCACGCATGACTTTCAGGTTGATATCTTTCAACACATGAAAATCGCCATACCACTTGTTCATGTCCGATATTTCGATAGCAACATCGGTTGTAGAGACTTCCATTTTTTTCTGTGTAGCTTCAGCCATTTTATTATCACCTGTGAGAAGTGTTGAGTCGGTCTTCCATGTAGATGGAATATCGTGACATTCCAAAACAGAAGAGGAAGAAAACAAAGGCGCAAAAGACGTAACTGGTCATTGCCTGTACCGGCGTTGCCCAGGTTGAGTCTGAGTGCGAAAGGTTAATCATGCCAAGGAAGTCAAGAAGACCAATAATCGACACGAGCGTTGTATCCTTGAAGAGGCCTATGAACGTGTTCACAATGCCTGGAATAACAATCTTCAAGGCTTGTGGCATGATAATAAGGCGCATGGATTGCCAATAGTTAAGACCAACGGCCATGGCGCCTTCATACTGGCCTTTTGGCAGGGCTTGCAAACCACCGCGAACAACTTCCGCCATATAGGCTGACGAGAAGAGAGCCACACCAATCAGGGCACGTAGCAATTTGTCGAAGGTTACACCATCGGGCAAGAACAACGGCAACATGACCGATGACATGAAGAGAACGGTAATGAGAGGCACACCGCGCCAGAACTCAATAAAGATGACTGAGAACAAACTTACGGCAGGCATGTCTGACCTGCGACCCAGCGCAAGAAGGATGCCCAGTGGTAGCGCGGCAACAATGCCGGTTACGGCAATGACAAGCGTCATGACAAAGCCGCCCCAGAGATCCGTTTCAACAGGGGTAAGTCCAAAATCAACCGACATTACAAACAGAACCAGCGCAAGAATACCCATCGCTATCGCTGTCAAAATAACAGCAGGCTTGGGGTCACTATCTGTTGCATTCATGTAAGCACCGACACCCGCACAAATGATGAGCGAGACGATGAGAAAATCGACCCAGAATTTTAATTCAGACGGCGCCATGATTGCATCTGGAAGAAGGAAGCCGTTGAAATCCAAGTTGCCACCTGAAAGCAGGACAAAGGCTGCTACCGGGAAAACTCCAAGCATGAATATGATATTCTCACGCTTGAATGGCAATGAAGGCATCAGCATGGGTACAAGTCCAACAAAGAACATGACCAGCGTTAGATTTACACGCCATAATTCTGCATCCGGGTAACGGCCATATATGAATTGTTTCAAATACGCACCCACATAAGGCCAACAAGCAGCCTTCCAGTCATCGGGCAGCGCGCCCCCTTGTGCAATTGTTGCACAGGCAAGACGGTCTTCACCGGACCAGACTGCATCGGTCAACACCCATTTGATGATACCAGGTACAGTCAAATACAGAATATAAAGTGAAAACAGCGTCAAAGCTGTATTAAAGATACTCGAGAAGAGGTTCTTCCTCATCCAGCCAATAACACCAGAATCATTGATCGGCGGCGCAATGGCAGGCACCAGTTCCTGCCGGACATAGGCCACTTCCAGCCCACCTGTCTCAGCGCGGTTCATGGATGTTTGTGAATCAATACCAGACATGTTTATCTCCCTATCGCTCAACAAGTGACATTTTGGCGTTGTACCAGTTCATGAAGAGAGATGTCACGAGTGATATTGCCAGATAGGTCAACATGGTCATACCGATGATTTCAACTGCCTGGCCTGTCTGATTGAGGGCAGTGCCCGCAAACACAGCAGTCAGATCCGGATAGGCAATTGCTACCGCCAGAGATGAATTTTTCGTCAGGTTCAAATATTGGCTGGTCAAAGGCGGAATGATCACACGAAGTGCCTGTGGAATGATATTCAATCGCAAGGTTTGTCCAGGACGAAGACCCAAAGCATAAGAAGCTTCTGTTTGTCCCTTGTTGACCGCCAGAATGCCAGCGCGAACTATCTCTGCAATAAAGGCAGCTGTATAAAGCGATAGCGCAAGAATAAGCGCAATAAACTCAGGGATGACACGCATGCCACCTTTCGGGCCAAAATTACCTGCTGTCGGATAATTGGTTGATACGGGCTGACCCATGATAAAATACATCAAGAGTGGAAGGCCGATAATTAGCCCTAAACCTGTCCAGAAAACCGGAAAACGCTGTCCCGTTGCCATCTGGCGTTTCTTTGACCATTTGCCAATCACAACCGTAATGACTATGGCAATCAGCAAAGCCCAACCCATCATGCCAGAACCTTCACCGAAAACAAATTGCGGTGCAAACAGACCTTTAGTGTTCAAAAAGCCAAAAGCGCCCAAGTCTATTGAGTTTTTGGCGATTGGTAGGGTTGCCAATACGCCCTTGTACCAGATGAAAATCTGCAAAAGCAGCGGGATATTCCGCATTATTTCGACATACCAGTAGGCAATCGCACGGATAACCCAGTTGCTGGACAATCGTGCAACGCCCATCAGGAATCCGATAATCGTTGCAAAGAAGATACCGATAACAGCGAGAACCAATGTGTTCTGCAAGCCTACCCAGTATACAGAAAGAAAGGAGGAGCTGGATGTGTAATCTATGAAGGGTGAGAAATTCAGCCCAAAGCCGGATGCTGTATCCAGAAACCCGAACCCGGAAGCAATGCCAGCTTTTTGAAGGTTAAATGCGGCATTGTTGATCATGCCCCAAATTATCCATACCAGAAATGATACGAGTATTATCTGAAATATGATTGATCTGAACTTTGGATCGTTAAGAAGCTTTACCTTTGGCTTCTCACGTACAGTCGACCCGCCAGCCGGGGAATCAGTTACAGCCATTGTCCCTCACCTTTTTCATTTTGTGTTCGCTATGATGCGCTCATCAATATGAATTTGAATTATTTGTAATTACAGTCTTTTGCCGCATTATATAGAAACAGGGCCAGTCAAATGACTGGCCCTGAATATTCAATCAACCCTTAGCGGATTGGCGGTGCGTACTGTAGACCACCGTTAGTCCACAATGCGTTTGTACCGCGAGAAATTGCTAGCGGTGTGTCTGGTCCAACGTTGCGATTAAATACTTCGCCGTAGTTACCAACTTGCTTGACAATGTTGTATGCCCAATCGTTGCCAACACCCAGTGCAGCACCGAATTCGCCATCAACACCAAGAACGCGTTTGATAGCTGGGTTTTCTGAACCTTTCATTTCATCTGCATTTGCAGAAGTAATGCCAAGCTCTTCAGCGTTTACCATTGCGTAATGTGTCCACTTAACAAGGTTGAACCACTGGTCATCACCTTGACGTACAACCGGACCAAGTGGCTCTTTTGAGATGATCTCAGGAAGAACTGTGTGGTCAGCAGGATTTGTAAGCTTCAAGCGCTGAGCATAGAGGCCTGATGCGTCAGTTGTGTATACGTCACAACGACCAGCGTCATATGCAGCAACAACTTCGTCAGCTTTTTCAAATGCTACGATTTCGTACTCAAGCTTGTTTGAAGCAAAGTAGTCAGCAACGTTAAGTTCTGTTGTTGTACCAGTGTTAGTACATACAGATGCACCTGAAAGCTCAAGAGCAGACTTAACACCAAGATCCTTGCGAACCATGAAGCCCTGTCCGTCGTAGTAGTTTACGCCAGCAAAGTTCAGGCCCAGAGTGGTGTCACGTGTTGCTGTCCAAGTTGTGTTGCGTGACAGTACATCGACTTCACCAGACTGAAGTGCTGTGAAACGCTCTTTAGCTGATAGTGGTGTGTATTTCACTTTTGTTGCATCGCCGAAGACAGCAGCAGCAACACCACGACAAAGATCAACGTCGATACCTGTCCAGTTGCCTGCAGAATCAGGATTTGAGAAACCAGGAAGACCCTGGCTCACGCCACACTGTACAAAGCCTTTAGCTTTGACATCGTCAAGTGTTGCAGCAGATGCACTTAGTGCAGATACGCTTAGAGCAACTACGCCAAGCGTAGATACGATAGTATTTTTCATAGAAAACAGCCTTTTCTGTTACCCATTTAGTTTCCTCCCAAAGCGTTGTTACGCGATGGGCTTGATTATATGATTTCTCACAAGCTTTAAAAGCTTATCCCATCAGATGGAATTCTCCCCGGAAATCAATGTCGCAATAAAATTGCATTGTGACCATTACGTCAAGGGTAAATTTCCAAACAGAGACAAATATTCACCTATGGTAAGCTTTAAAAAGCTGATAATGGACAAATCCATCCAAATGCTTGTCATTCAGAGCATTTTTTACGGATTTGATTGCGAAATTCAATATTTTCTGTTTTCAGTTAAGGCTGTTCCAAACCATGACTTTTCAGGATATCTGCAATGAGTGATAAAAAAGCTGACCAATCAAAACAAAAAACATATCAGCTTGATACCAAGCTAACCCATACGGGGAATCATCCTGAGGCATATCATGGGTTTGTAAACCCTCCTGTCGTGCACGCTTCGACTGTTCTTTATCCAGATTTTGAGACCATGAAGAACCGCTCTCAAAAGTACACCTACGGCACAAGGGGAACACCGACCACAGATGCCTTGTGTGAAGTCATCGATGAGATGGAAGGCTCTGCCGGCACAGTGCTCGTTCCCTCAGGCCTGGCCGCCATTACGGTTCCCTTGCTGGCCTTTGCAAGTGCCGGAGATCACATTTTAGTGCTGGACAGCTGTTATGGACCAACGAGAGAATTTTGCGATGGTGTGCTGGCCAGAATGGGGGTTGAAGTTGAATATTATGATCCACTGATCGGTGCCGGAATTTCTCAACTACTCAAAGACAATACCACGGTTATTTTTACCGAGTCACCAGGTTCAAACACGTTTGAAGTCCAGGACATCCCTGCGATTTGCAAAGCTGCTCATGAGAGAAATGCCATCGTAATGATTGATAACACCTGGGCAACTCCTTTATATTTCAAGTCGATGGACTATGGCGTTGATATTTCGATTCATGCCTTGACCAAATATCCTGCAGGGCATTCTGATCTTGTTCTTGGATCAGTGTCCGCAAATGAGCGCTGCTGGAAGAAATTGCATCATCATCATGGCGTCATGGGATGTTGCGCCAGTCCAGATGATACCTATCTTACCTTGCGTGGCATCAGAACCATGGGTGTTCGCATTCGCCAACACGAAAAGAATGCACTCGAAATGGCCAAATGGCTAGAAGATCACCCGGCAATTGCATCAGTTTTGCACCCTGCCCTGCCTTCGCACCCACAGCATGACATCTGGAAGCGAGACTTCAAGGGATCAACCGGCCTGTTCGGCTTTACCCTAAAAACAGATGACATGGATAAAGCAGCAAGATTCTATGATGCCCTTGAGCTGATTGGACGCGGCTATTCCTGGGCCGGGTTTGAAAGCCTTGCCGTTCTGGTAAACCTTTCAGACCGTAAAATTGCCAAGGGCTCAGGTGATGGTATTCTGGTAAGGCTTAATGTCGGTCTTGAAGACCCTGAAGACCTGAAAGCTGATATAACCCAGGCCTTGAGAGCTGGCGGGTTTATCAATTGAAGACACTTGGTGACGACTCGCTAATCTGTGCTTTTCAAGTTTCGCCACAAGGAAAGGCAAAACAACTTAACGGTGAGCAGCTTTCTGTTTCGCCAAACAGCAAGGGTTGGACCTGGATACACCTGGAACGCACATCCGTTGAAACCAAGACTTGGCTGACCCAAGACAATAACATTCCACCCACTGCGGTTTCTTCGCTTTTGGCAGAAGAAACCCGACCTGGCATCAAGGCTTTTGCAGATGGATATGTGATAAACCTGCGAGGCATTAACTTGAATTCCTCGGAACCGGATGAAGATCTGGTCGCAGTCAGGCTTTGGGTCACTCCGGGCAGGGTTATCAGTTTGCGGCGCTACAAGTTGATGGCGGTGCAGGATTTGCGGGACAAATATGAAAATGGCACAGGCCCCGCCTCAATCGGCGCCTTCATCGCAGCCCTTTGCAATGGTTTGGCACAACGCATCTCTGGTCGACTGAACAGTATTGAAGACAGTCTCGATGAGTTGGAAGAATTATCCATTGAACGCCCCAATGCCCAAGACAGAAGCGCGCTGATGGATATCAGGCGAAAATCAATACCGCTAAAGCGTTTTCTGACGCCACAGCGGGATGCACTTGAAGAGTTGTCTCGTCTTGATGTGAAATGGCTTTCCCAGATCGACCGTGAAAATATCAGGGAATCTTTTCATCATCTGTCACGAATTATAGAACTGCTGGATGCCATACGCGAACGGGCAACACTTCTTCACGAAGAGATGGCAAACCGCAGCGTCGAGATTGCGAACAACAATACATATGTCCTGACCATTGTTGCAGCCATATTTTTACCATTAGGGTTTTTAACCGGCCTGCTGGGCATCAATGTTGGCGGGGTACCGGGCATGGACAATCCCTGGTCATTTATCATCGTTTGTATTTTGATGTTGGTGATTGGAATTCTTGAAATCATCATCCTCAAATGGCTAAAATGGATTTAAGTCTAGTTCAAATGACGTGTTAATCTGAAGAACCATGGCTATCCTGAAATGATGCTCAGGGGATATTACGCCTGTATTTCAGGCTTGTTTTAAAATGAGATTTTCAAATTAATTCATATACTTAGCTGAACTATGTAGCATTATGATTCATGATTTTTACCTATTCAGTTTGACTGCAAAACGTTGCAGTGCAATGAGCAGCCAGAATTCAATAAACAAGCTGCGCAAGGGGAATATCCTTCTTTATAAACCCTTAATTCAAACCCTAAAATCACACTATAAAATTTCAATAGTATCTAAAGGTATTTGTTTATAAAAATTCCAAATTTTAATTGGTAAAGCTGGAATATTATGCCAAACAAATCATTTTTAAAAAACACCTCAGGTAATGTTGCATTAACAACTGCCTTATTGATCATTCCTTTATTGGCAGCTGTGGGAGCTGCAATAGATTACACTCGTCTGAAAAACGTCAGGACTGATTATCAGGCAGCAGCAGATGCGGCCGTTCTGTCAGCATCTACTGCATCAGGCCTTACTAACAATGAACTCACAAAATTGGCTGATGACGTATTCCTGACGAACATTCAAAGCGCTAATCAAACAGATGC
>CALDZZ010000156.1 GCA_937944075.1 uncultured Rhizobiaceae group bacterium | reverse complement strand
GGCACATTGCCTGAGCCTGAAGTAGATCACCCGGTGTCCAATGAACCAACAATAACGGAGCCTCAAGTCGCTTTTGATATTGCATTGCCGATACCGCTTGATGCAGATGGTAATCCACAAACAGTTAGCCTGGGCAATCCTGAAACGGACACGCTTACGCCATCCTTGCCTGAAGAGATTGTTTTGGGTGATGCACTTGAGCCGCTTGAGCAGGTGGTGAGGCCTGTTTCTCCACCAACAGAAAATAATCCTGCTGACATTGAGCTTGTAATCGAATTGCCCGAAGAAATTGTTTTGGGTGACTCACTTGAGCCGCTTGAACAGATGATTTCAAGGACACCACCACCAGAACCATTTGATATCGCGTTGCCGCTACCCTTGGATGCCAATGGCAATCCACAGATTGTAACGCTGAATAATCCTTCTATAACTCCGATTATACTTGGTGCTGAACAGCCTGCGGCCCACAAGCCAGAAGTTCAAGCTGAGGCAACCAGAAGAAATATTTTTAACTTCGTGGTTTCCAGCTAATAGAAAATCAATAGTCCTGATCTTCAATTAGAGAAAACAAAAAAAGCAAGCAATGAAATTATTGCTTGCTTTTTAGTTTTTGAGATCTTTTATCAGCGCACGTTGATACGAATAAAATCACCATATATCTTGAGGCGCTCTTTCCCTTTTTTTGTAGCTGTAAATCGTATTCCGCGTCCTCCTACTATCCCACCACAGAAATTACTGTTTACTGTACCTTCTCCTCCATCTGAGAAGGTCCCAAGTTTGGATTTTGGAAGCCGGGAGACTAAATCAGCCCATTTTTCCGCCTGGTCACCACAATTACGACTTCTTACCCCCTTGAGTACGATTGATTGTCCGACCTTAATCGTAACCTTGCCTCGAAATTTAATTGTCTTTGAGTACGAAAAAGAAGAGGTAAAAAATGAAAACCCTAAAACAGTGACAAAAAATAAAACAAATTTTTTCATGGAAATAGACCAATAATATTAAGTTGTTCTATTAGAATGCCGATTGGATATAAAAATGTCAAATTGTAGTACAGAGTGTTTTAGAACAAAAAAAAGCGCAGTCTCCTGCGCTTTTTAGTTTTGGGAAAAGGCAACAACCGGTGGGGTTGGGAAGCGGAAGCTTTCCGGTTGTTGCCTTCAGGTGATTAACCTCTTGAGAACTCAGGGTAGGCTTCAACACCCACTTCGCTGCGGTCAAGACCGAGAGCCTCTTCCTCTTCCGAGATGCGAATACCTGTTGTTGATTTCAGAATAATCCAGACGATAGACGATACGATTACCGAGAATGCACCAAATGCGATCACACCCAGGAATTGTACACCAAAGCTGGCATCACCATTTGTTAGTGGCACAACCAGTGTACCCCAAATACCTGCGAGCAAGTGTACCGGAATAGCACCTACGACATCGTCGATTTTCATCTTGTCCAGCATCGGAACTGTGAAGACCACGATTGCACCACCGACAGCACCAATAAGAACGGCCATTGGAACAGATGGTGTTAGTGGCTCGGCAGTGATTGCAACAAGTCCGGCAAGTGCACCGTTAAGAGCCATGGTCACATCAACCTTCTTGTAAAGGATTTGAAGAAGAATGATCACCGTTACAACACCTGCAGCAGCTGCTGTATTCGTATTGATGAAGATGCGTGATACGTCGCCTGCATCCGCAATTGTACCCATGGCAAGTTGCGAACCGCCGTTGAAGCCGAACCAACCAAGCCACAGAATGAAAGTACCCAATGTTGCAAGCGGAATGGATGAGCCTGGCATTGGAACAACGCGACCATCTTCTGTATATTTGCCTTTACGGGCACCCAGTATGATTGCGCCTGTAAGAGCACACCAACCACCTACTGAGTGAACAAGGGTAGAACCGGCAAAGTCAGAGAAGCCCATGCCGTCCAACCAGCCGCCACCCCATTCCCAGGATGCCTGGATTGGGTAAATCGCGCCTGTCAAAACAGCTGTAAAGATAATGAAAGGCCAGAACTTGATGCGCTCAGCCAATGTACCTGAAACGATGGACGCAGTTGTAGCGGCAAATACCATCTGGAAGAACCAGTCTGAACCCACTGAGTAGCCAGCTTCCATGGTCTCTTCGCCAGGGCCAGGAATGCTGTATGGTCCGGGAATACCAAAATATCCGCCAGTTGAACCAACATCATTATAAAGGAAGTTGTAACCGATGAACCAGAAGGCCAGACCGGAAACAGAATAGAGCGAGATGTTCTTCAGACATTGCATTGAAACGTTCTTGGAACGAACAAGGCCTGCTTCCAGCATGGCAAAACCAGCTGCCATCCACATGACAAGAAAGCCACCGATTAGGAAGAGCAAAGTGTTGAGAATTGCGGCTGTGTTGGTTTGCACCTGCTCGGCAGTTACAGCCTCCTGAGCCATTGACACATCGGAAATGACTGCCCCAGCCGCCAATGCCGATCCTAGTATGAGAAGTTTGTATTTTAACATGATTTTATCCTGTGATTTCGATTTGCTTAAAGCGCTTCTGAACCGGTTTCGCCTGTGCGAATGCGCATCGCTTGCTTGAGGTCATAAACAAAGATTTTGCCATCACCGATCTGCTCGGTACGAGCAGCTGTTGCAATTGCCTCAACGGCTGCCTCTGTTACACCGTCGTCTACAGCAAGCTCGATTTTGATCTTGGGTAGAAAGTTGATTGCATACTCTGTGCCGCGGTAAATCTCGGTATGACCCTTTTGACGGCCATATCCCTTTACCTCTGTCACTGTAAGCCCTTCCACGCCAACATCACTTAACGCTTTGCGGACTTCATCCAGCTTAAACGGCTTTATGATTGCCATTACGATATTCATCTTTTTTCCTTCAGCTTGGTTCAAAATTTGAATTGAGGACAAAAAACATCTGTTTCAGCCCACCCGAGGCCAAACTACGCTTTGACATGGTGAATTGTCTGCTGTTAGTTTCGGCTAAGGGCGTTGCAAAAAATGCATCACTATTGAAAAAGCTTGGGGAAGAACGATTCATGCGGCACTTATTGCCTTATAAATATGTGGAAGAGATCGCCAAGGCTGGCTCTATCAGAAAGGCAGCAGAAACACTTGCAATTACGCCTTCTGCACTCAATCGTAGATTGTTGACCATTGAGGATGAGTTGGGTGTACAGATATTTGAGCGCCTGCCGGTTGGCGTTCGGTTGAACACGGCTGGAGAGATCCTGCTGGAACACATTCGCAACCAGATGTCGGACATGGAGCGGGTCAAGTCACAGATTGCAGATTTGTCCGGTCAACGTCGCGGTACGGTTTCAATCGTTACAAGCCCGGAACTGCAGGGCAGTTTTCTTGCCGGCGAAGTTTTGAAATATCAGTCAGAGTTTCCAGGCGTTACTTTTCAGATAACCCAAAAATTCAGAGGTGAAGTAGAGCAGGCGTTGATCGAGCATCAGGCTGATATCGGGATTGTCTATGAACCAACCAAACTGGCGGATTTTCAAACGCTGTATAATCTCGTGCAGCCGGTATATTGCATCATGGAAAAGTCACATCCCCTGGCTGCCAAGAAAAGCCTGCGCCTTTATGAGTGCGCAGAATTTCCATTGATCCTCACTGACAAGACCTGGGGCGTCAGGAACCTCTTGTCACAATCGGCAATCCGGCTGGGTATTAATTTGCGTGCTGTCATTCAATCGGATTCCCGTGGCTTCCTGAATAACTATGGCCGAACCAGCGAGCAATTGTCCTTTGACATTCCGATCAACATTCCTGAAAATCTTGATGAGCGTGGCATGCTGGCAGTTCCGATAAATCCTCTCGATGTTCCTGAAGGTTTTGTATTTGTCGGTCACCTCAAGGGGCGAACCATACCGGTTGCCTCAGCCAGGTTCCTTGAGCAGGTAACAACTCAAATGGCTGGTCAGTTTGGATGAGTAGCAGCAACGACAGCAACAAGGACTTTCTAGCCTGTTTGTCTTCAGCAGAACGGAAGGCCATTGTCGCTAAGGCGCAAACCCTCATCATGAAAGCTGGTGATACCCTGTTTAATCAGGGAGATGCTGCCGAGGCGTTTTATGTTGTCCTGTCAGGCACGATGGGGATTTTCGTTCACCCGAGACAAGATGAAAAGAGACGTCTTGTTGCGCTGGTTAAAAAGGGTGAGAGCCTTGGGGAGTTATCCATACTGGATGGTGACAAGCGTTCAGCAGATGTTGTGGCCCTGCGTGACAGTGAACTTTTGAAGATTGGACGGGATGAATTTTTAAAGCTCATCAACAAATATCCGAAAATCTCGATTGTCATGAGCCGCATTCTTGCAGAGCGTTTGCGCTACACAACGGCTGCCTATTCGATCCGGATGCGTCCCAAGGTTTTGACTTTCATTGCGGCCTCCCCGGACGTTGATATCGTAAACATCGCAAACCGGCTTGCCAAAACGGTGACGGCTGATTGTGGCGAGACCGTTTATGTGCAGGAGGAGAAAACGCCGGACTGGAACAATGCGAAACTGGAAGCGCTGGAAGACGAGCACGACCTGATCTTCCTGTGTTGCCAGTTGAATGACAAGGAGTGGGTGCGTGCCTGCGCCAGACAAAGTGAACGGATTTGTCTGGTTACAGAGTGTGATGCAAAACTGTCCAGTGAAATTTCCCGTCAGTTTCTGGAAGTCAAAAACGACCACCAGATGGTCGATCTGTTTATTCTTCATAATGAAATTTCCAAGTGCGAAAATTCGACAAGTGATTATCTTGATCGCATTGACTCGGATCGTCATTTTCACATTCGAAAATCGTTGGGCAGTGAATGGAACCGTTGGGGCAGGGTCATCAACGGGCGTGGCATAGCGCTGGTCTTGTCTGGCGGTGGTGCGAGAGCCTATGCCCATGTAGGTGTCATCAAGGCACTCCAAGAGGCCAATATTCCAATAGACTTTATTGCAGGAACCAGCATGGGTGGCATTATTGCCGCCTGTCTTGCCATGGGGCAATCGCTGGATGAAATTGACAAGAGCATCCGCTCTTCATTCGTGGAAACCAATCCGCTGTCTGACTACACCTTGCCCTTGCAGGGACTGGTAAGCGGCAAGAAAGTGGAACGCCTTTTGCGCCAGAACTTTGGCGATGCAGAAATAACAGACCTTTGGCTGCCCTATTTCTGCGTTTCGACAAATCTCACAAAGGCCAGTCCGCATCTTCACACCAAGGGCAAGATTTGGCGCGCTTTGAGAGCCAGCATTTCCCTGCCTGGGGTTTTGCCGCCGGTTGTGGAAAAAGAGGGAGTGTTGGTGGATGGCGGTGTCATCAACAATCTGCCAACGCTTGAAATGGCGCTTCAGTGTTTCGGGCCAATACTGGCGGTGGATGTATCCCGCAATTTGGGGATTACCCCTGAAAGCTGGACTGAACAAATTTCCCAGCCACTCTGGAAACGCATTTTCCGCCCGCCACTCATTTCACTCTTGATGCGAACAGGCACTGTCTCGGGTGAAGATCAATATCGCGAACAGACCGAAAGCTCCTATGCGACGTTAAACCCGCCCCTGGGCGAAATAGACATCAAGGAATGGAAAGCCTACGACGAAGCCAAACAGATTGGCTACGATTACATGAAAAAGCAATTGGCAGAAAATGAGGATCTAAAAGTCATGTGCAAAGTATGCGGGGTGCATGGGTGAGGTTCACTCCACAGCCTTTAACCGTGGCTTCACAGCCGCATCAACTTCCTTACCTTCTTCAAAGTCCAAATCAGATATTTTCGTACTGCGCTTCGTAACCTTGTCGCTCGACGTCAAAATCATTTCGACATCTTTCTGGGCTTGCCTGAAATGCGTGTCGAGTTTTCGCACACGGTCATCAAGCCTTCCGACGTCTTCCATCAGTCTCATGACTTCACCCTGAATTAGGTGTGCCTGTTCGCGCATCCGCGTGTCTTTCAGGACAGATTGGATAACCTGAATGGAGAGCATAAGGAGCGAGGGGGAGACGATGACGACTCGTGAACGGTGCGCCTTTTGGACAATGCTTTCGAAGTTTTCGTGAATTTCGGCAAAGATTGATTCAGACGGCACAAACATGAACGCTGTATCCTGCGTTTCGCCTGTAATCAGATATTTTTCAGAAATTGCTTTCAGATGCACTTCAACATCACGCTTGAAAGCCTGGGCTGCAATCTTGGCACGTTCCGGGCTTTCTGCCGCTCGAATGGCATTCCATGCTTCCAGCGGAAACTTCGCATCAATCACCAGTGAGGGCGTGTCATTCGGCATGTGGATCAGGCAGTCAGGGCGATTGGAATTTGAAAGTGTTGCCTGGAACTCATAAGACCCCATTGGCAAACCATCCTGCACAATCGCCTTCATCCGACCTTCACCAAAGGCACCGCGGGTTTGCTTGTTGGAAAGAATATTCTGCAACTCCACCACTTGGCCCGCAAGACCGGTAATGTTGTCCTGTGCCTTGTCAATCACAGCGAGGCGTTCCTGCAGTTTGGCGAGGCTTTCCTGCGTATTCTTTGTTGTGTCGGTAATGGATTGCCCAATGCGACCACCCATGGCATCAAGGCGCTGGTTAACGGCCGTACCAAGCTCGGTCTGTCGGTTAACAAGACTGGAACCCAGTTCCTGCATACGCCCAGTTAGTTCGTTTTGGCTTTCAACCAATTGCGCCATTTTCATCTCGGCCTGACGCGCACGCTCCAGCGCCGCTGCCTCATTGGCTGCACGCCGCTTGCCAGCCTTGATGGAAGTGATAATCATCCAGAGGAAAAACAGCCCCAAAAGCGCAAGCACAAACAACACAACCTGCCCAAGGCTAAAGGTGTTCGAGCCCATTGTTAAATAAGGCTGGTTGAAAAGTGCGTTGAGTTCTTCAGTCAGGGTCATTTTAAAAGCATAACCGATTCTGCCTTGTCAAAAAAGAACAAAACAGGAATATTTGCCAAAACATAACTTGCTGATTTGTTTCAGGGTTACAACAAAATGCTATGTGTTGACGCAAGCTTCATGATTGCCTATCTCGTGGTACATGAGTGTTAGAGAAATTATCAATATTCCGGATCCCATCTTGCGCCAGGTCTCAAAGCCTGTTGAGCAGATTACGCCTGAACTGCTGGCAATGCTGGATGACATGGCAGAAACCATGTATGAAGCGCCAGGCATCGGGCTGGCCGGTAT
>CALDZZ010000155.1 GCA_937944075.1 uncultured Rhizobiaceae group bacterium | reverse complement strand
GTTCCGCCAATATACATGCCAGGTCTGCGACGGACAGGTTCAAGTCCTTCAAGGACCTCAATATCTGCTGCGGAATAATCACCCCCTGCTTCAGCCTTGACCGTTTTTGACTTTGCCGCCTTGCGCGCATCTTTCTTGTCTGTAGCGACTGCTGGTGCAGTTTCATTATTGGCAGAAAACAGATCGATATCTTCACTCATGTCGGCCCACATCTTAAAAAGAGAATCAGTCGTTATAATTTAACCAGAATGGCTTGGAAAATCGACTGTCTCATGGTGTATTGACAATAAGAATTAATACAGAGTGTTCTCATGCATGAGTTTTTTACAGATAACGCGCATTTATCCGGAATTTTTCTGGCGTATTCTATTCTTGCAGTCGGCGCATTGAGCCCGGGACCTGCTGTTCTCGCTATCATAGGCACGTCAATGGAAAAAGGCAGACAGCCCGGCTTATGGCTAACAGTAGGCGTGATAAGTGGTTCTGCCGTTTGGGGCAGTGCTGCTGCATTGGGTATATCTGCCGTTTTGATCTCTTATTCAAATGTCTTGATATTCATAAAAATCGCAGGTGGCATATAT
Organism: uncultured Rhizobiaceae group bacterium; assembly: GCA_937944075.1. Taxonomy (GTDB): domain Bacteria; phylum Pseudomonadota; class Alphaproteobacteria; order Rhizobiales; family Rhizobiaceae; genus JAALLB01. Next base: position 4,142 of record CALDZZ010000155.1, on the reverse strand, counting down.
CTTTTATGGCTTGCCTGGAAGTCTTTAAAAAGCGCGATAGAACCGCAAGATAAAACGATAAACCTGAAAAGCAAATCGGGCACTGTTTGGCAGCTTTGGAGGGCAGGCTTCTTGCTTCACTTAACCAACCCGAAAGCGGTTATTGGGTGGACAGCTATGATAGCATTGGGCGTAACGCCTTCCTCACCATTATGGGTAAGTTTTGTGCTTGTGATAGGCGGCGTGTTCATTTCTTTTCTATGCCATGCATTATATGCATGTGTTTTTTCAACAAGGCGAATGTCTGCAATCTACTTGAGAGCAAAAAGGCCGATAAACCTTTTGTTTTCAGGATTTTTCGGATTTGCCGGTTTCAAACTGATAACAAGCAGAATATGATATTGTTACATTGATAAGTTAAGTGGAAAAACATTGACTAAAAAAACCGATATTCGTTTTACACCCGTTGTTCGTGAATTACCCTCGATTGTTCCGTTTGTCGGGCCAGATGAGCAGGAAAGACAATCAGGCATCCTCTTTCGTTCAAGGCTGGGTGCAAATGAAAGTTGTTTTGGCCCGTCTCCAAAGGCGCTTGAAGCAATGAATGATGCTGCAGGTATCAGCTGGCAATATTCAGATCCTGATAATCACAACCTGAGACAGGCATTGGCAGATCACTACAATGTGGGTTTTGAGAATGTCATAGTCGGAGAGGGAATAGATGGCCTGTTGGGTTGCACTGCGCATATGTTTGTTGAACCGGGCGTGAGTGTTGTAACGTCTCTTGGTTCCTATCCCACATTCAATTTCCATATCAAATCCCGTGGCGGTGATCTGCATCTCGTGCCTTACAAAAATGACATGGAAGACATGGATGCACTGATTGCAAAGGCGGAAGAAACGGACGCTGCTTTGATCTATTTCTCCAATCCCAATAATCCAATGGGAACATGGTATGATTCAGACGCAGTGGAAGCAATGATTGAACGCTTGCCCAAAGGGGCAGTTCTGGTGCTGGATGAAGCTTATATCGAAACTGCTGAAGACGGTGTTTCTCCAAAAATCGATGTATCCAACCCTCAAGTGCTGCGTTTCAGAACCTTTTCAAAGCTTTATGGAATGGCAGGTGCACGTATTGGATATGTGATTGCCCACCCAGAGCTTATTTCGGCTTTCGACAAGGTCAGAAATCACTATGGTGTAAATGTTTTGGGTCAAAGAGGGGCTTTGGCTGCTTTAAAAGACCAGGATTATCTTGCACAAGTTAAGGCCAGGGTTGTAAAGGCGCGAGAACGCATTCACACCATTGCGGCTTCTCATGGCATGACGTCAATCCCCTCAGCAACCAATTTTGTTACCATCGACTGCGGCAGGGACAGTGATTACGCCAAAACCATACTGTCAAAAATGCTTGAGAGGGGGGTGTTCTTGAGAATGCCCGGAGTCGAGCCGCAATCCAGATGCATCCGGGTAAGTGTTGGTCTGGATACGGAAATTGATATCTTTGAAAAGGAATTTGCGGAAGTTCTTCAGGAACTTGCCTGATTAATTTGCGGACATAAGGAAAGCGACGCAAGTAGCGCCGCTTGTAAACCTGTAGGGATAATCAGGCTGGATTTTGATTTTGGGTAGTATCAGACACCGCCAAATGCAATGAATGCCAAAGACAAAAACGTGAGTGATGTCGAGATCACAACCATCTTGGCAACAGCGTGGTTTGTTGCGTTAATACCCTGGCGTACAGCTTGAGTTTGATAAATCATTTTCTTCTCCTTTGTTTCCTTGAGTATCAAGATGTCACAGGCAGAAGTCCAAGAATGTGCAGTTTGTCACACCCTGAATTTTTAAACAAAACATGCCGCAAGCTTTAAAAGGGCACGCTTGCGGCATGATATTACAGATGCAAATGTTTGAGGAGTGCAGTCTGTAAATTCTGTTTATTTTGGTACGCAGAAATGATCGAGGCCATCATATCCGCGGAATGTTCCTGTACGGGCATTAAAGCTGCGGTAGCGGTTTGAGCACCATTCTCTCCAGCCAGGTGTCCATGGCTCCAGGGAAACGTTATCGCGATATGTAATCACTTCCGGCTCATTATAGCTGCGCGGCGTGGTTGAAACAGGATTGCCATAACGGTCCAGCTCAATGCGTTGTTGGCTTTGGACCTGACCATAACCATCATAGCGATACTGTGGCTGATGTGTTGGCTGACGATAGGTCTGTCTTGATGCAGACTTGTTCTTGGAGGCTTCACTGGCGATAATCGCTCCAAGCGTAAGGCCTATGATGCCGGCGGCAATCAAATCACCCTTGTTGTTGCGCTTCTTGCGACGAACCTGATGATGACGCTGTTTTTGATATCTGTGAATACCACGGTCACCACGACCATAATGTTTGTGAAACTTGCGATGGTTGCGCTTGTTCCAGTTTGAATGGCTATAGCCATGCTTGCCAGCGTGATGTCTGTCATGAGCAGAGGCTTGTGCAATGGGGAGCAGGCCGCTTGCTACGATGGATGTTGCCAGGGCAAGTGCAGTGGTTTTTGCAAGGTTTCCTGATTGTGTCATGAGTCTTCTCCTTCGGGGCTATGGCGACCAGTTTCGCCTTTTGTTGAAGCCACATTGGCATTTGCGCTCTGAATGAATTCTGAAAGCGCATTTATCTTGTATTCAGCTTTAAATGGCATTGCTGACAGGGCTTAAGGTGCCTATTTATGGTTCAGGAACAAACTTGAATGGCAGCCAAATGACCAAGACACCAGATATTCTCCGAATTGCCCTTGCTCAACTTAACCCCACGCTTGGGGACATTTCCGGCAATATTGAAAAAGCCCGCAAGGCAAGAGCCGATGCTGCGCGCCAAAAGGCTGATCTGATTCTGTTCACCGAATTGTTTGTCTCAGGCTATCCACCCGAAGATCTGGTTTTAAAGCCTGCCTTTGTTGAAGATTGCATGAACGCGGTTGAGGCCCTTGCGAAGGATACCAAGGATGGCGGCCCCGGTGTGTTAATCGGTTCTCCTTACAGAAATCAGGATGGGCTTTATAATGCGGTTGCGTTGCTGGACGAGGGTAAGGTCCAAACCTGGCGCATGAAAGTTGATTTGCCCAACTATGGTGTGTTTGACGAAAAACGCGTCTTTGACCAGGGCCCCATGCCAGGCCCGGTCAATTTCAGGGGCGTGCGCATAGGCGTTCCGATTTGTGAGGACATCTGGGGCAACATGGACGTCTGCGAAACGCTGGCTGAAAGTGGGGCAGAACTTCTGCTGGTGCCGAATGGATCGCCTTATGTGAGCGAGAAGATGGATGTTCGCCATCAGGTTGTTATTCGACAGATCATAGAAAGTGGCCTGCCGATTTGTTATCTTAACCAGCTTGGTGGACAAGATGAGCTGATGTTTGATGGCGGCTCGTTTGTGCTTAACGCCAATCACCACCTCGCAATCCAGATGAACCAGTTTGAGGATAATCTCGTGTTGTCAACTTGGCGACGGAGCGAAGATGGCACTTGGTCTTGTGACGATGGCGCAAAGGCCAATCTGCCGGACAAGGACGAAGCCAATTGGCGCGCCTGTGTCATGGGCTTGCGCGATTATGTCAACAAAAACGGTTTCGCCAATGTCGTGTTGGGTCTTTCTGGCGGGATTGATTCAGCGATATGTGCAGCCATGGCCGTCGATGCGCTGGGCGAAGAACGTGTGCGCTGTATCATGATGCCGTTTGATTACACTTCGGAAGAAAGCCTTAAAGACGCTGCCGACTGCGCGAAAGCATTGGGCGTTCGTTATGAGATTGTACCCATTCAGAAACCCGTTGGCGGTTTCAATGAAGCCTTGAAGGATCTCTTTGAAGGCACCAATGAGGGTGTAACCGAGGAAAACCTGCAATCGCGGACGAGGGGGACAATTCTCATGGCGGTCTCCAACAAGTTCGGCTCCATGGTGGTGACCACGGGCAATAAATCAGAAATGTCGGTTGGTTATGCCACGCTCTATGGCGACATGAATGGCGGCTATAATCCGATCAAGGACCTTTATAAAATGGAAGTCTACAAACTTTCTGCATGGCGCAATGAAAACGTGCCATCAGATTGTTTGGGCCCATCAGGCGAGGTGATCCCGAAAAACATCATCGACAAGGCCCCATCCGCAGAACTGCGTCC
>CALDZZ010000154.1 GCA_937944075.1 uncultured Rhizobiaceae group bacterium | reverse complement strand
CTGCGACCTCTGCCAAAAGCCCTTTGTCTTCGACGACTTCAAGACCATTCGCGAAGGCTTGGTTTGTCGCATCAGCCCAGATGTGATCTGCGCGTTCGGACGCGTCCAGCATCACATGTGCGCGACCCAGTTTGGTCGCGTAGTCGTCAAAGTTGTTCACTGAAAACACATCAGGTGCCATAAAACGGTGACCGCGTGTAGAACGTCCTGTCTTGATGCCGTCCACTTCAAATGAAACCACTTCCATTTCTTCCGTTTCAGGTCCAAACAGACAAAGGATGGATTGTAGCGGCCTTACCCACTTTAGTGAACCTGCGTCAGAAGAGCTTGCTCCCCAGCGCATGGACTTCGGCCATGGAAAATTCTTGATAATACCCGGCATAACTTCAGCAATAATGTCTGTTGCTTCCCGTCCCGGTTTCTCGATAACAGCAACATAGAAGTCGCCTTTTTTTGGGTCGTTTTGAATCTGAGCCTGTTCAACGGTTTCCAGACCCGCACCACGCAAGAACCCGGCGATTGCCTGTTCTGGCGCATCAACGCGAGGGCCTTTTTTCTCTTCCTTGATGTCGGCAGATTTTGCGGTTAGGCCGCGAATATCCAGCGTCAAACGACGGGGTGTCCAGTATTCCTTGGCGCCTTCATAAGTAAGGCCAGCATCTACCAGCGCATTGGTTACCAACGAGCGCAAATCGCCCGCAGCCTTGCGCTGCATGCGTGATGGAATTTCTTCGGAGAAAAGTTCTAATAATAGATCAGGCATGGAAAACTATCTATGATTGGTAAGTCTTACTCGCGGCATAGCAAGACCTGAAGTAAATGTCACCATTGAAGCAGGCTATATCTCTATTATGATTTGGAATGACTGCCATCACAAAAGGGCGGCTTGGCAGTCTCCTTGCACGTGCAAAAGAACTTCGGGCCGTCTTCTTCTGCTGTCCATTTCATTGGTGCGAATTCGGTTCCCTTGTGGGATCCGTCGCAAAACGGCTGTTTGGCAGATTTACCGCAAGTACACCAAAAATAGGATTGCCCTGCCTTTACTTCAACACGTTCAGGACTATCGCCTGCCCTTACCGGATTATCCATTTTAATCTCTTTTCTTTAACTTTTGTTGCGTTTCAGATGTTCATCAAGTCGCGGCATGATTTCCACAAAATTGCAGGGCATGTGACGATAATCCAGTTGCTTAACCAGAATTTCATCCCATCCATCCTTGCAAGCGCCTGGTGAGCCGGGCAGACAAAAAATAAAGGTAGCGCCTGCCACACCTGCTGTTGCACGGGATTGTATGGTGGAGGTACCTATTTTGTCATAGCTGATACGGTGAAAAACTTCGGAAAACCCATCCATGCGCTTTTCAAACAGGGGCTCAACCGCATCAGGCGTTACATCACGTCCTGTAAAACCCGTGCCACCAGTTGTAATGACGACATCAATTTTGGAATTTGCTATCCATTCACGAAGCTTGCCTTGAATGAGCGGGATATCATCCGTGACGATTGCCCGGTCAGCCAGTTTGTGCCCTGACTTCTCAAGCCTGTCTGCAAGGGTTTTGCCGGATTTGTCTTCTGCCAGATTGCGCGTATCTGAAACGGTAAGCACCGCTATGCTTACCGGGATAAAGGGTCTGGTTTCATCGATTCTTGACATGATTAAACCTACGAAACCGTCGTGGAAGTTGCAACGCACCACCACTCGGGATGTTGTTTTTTAATTTGCGCTTCTGCAAGCCTTGCTTGTGTAGCTGTTTCGTAAAGTGCAAAACACGTAGCGCCAGAACCACTCATTCTGGCAAAAAGGCTGTCTGTTTGTTCAAGCGCCTGCAAAACAGTTTGAATTTCCGGTTCCATAGCGATGGCAGGAACCTGCAAATCATTTCGCGTTAAAGAGAGCGCATCTACAGAAATGTCTGTATTGAGAATGGGTGGATTATGCCTTGTTTCCAGTTTTTGGAAAATGGCTGGTGTTGAGACTTCAACATTCGGGTTGACCAAAAGCATATGAAGCGCAGCATTCATTTTTAAACTGCTGATTTCATCTCCTATGCCTCTAGCCCTCAAGGGCTTTGAAGCAAGGCACATTGGCACATCTGCTCCCAACTTGAGTGCAATATCATCAAGGCCTGTATCAGTTGCCCAAAATTCCTTCAATGCCAAAAGGGTTGCCGCTGCATCCGCTGATCCGCCTCCAATACCACTTGCCACCGGCAGATTTTTGGTAAGGGTGATTTTAACCGGAACGGGCTTGGGTGAAGTTTCCATGATTTTATAGGCAAGCGCCAGGGCCGCACGGTTTACAAGATTATTTGCACCTGCATCCAGCCCCTTTGCAAAGGGCCCATCAATCTCCAGCCAGACAAGACTGAGCGCTTTTTCGTTTTCCGAAATCGTGATTTGATCGCCATACTCGGTAAATACAACGAGACTGTCTAGCAGATGATAGCCATCGTCGCGTTGTCCCGTTACATGAAGCGCAAGGTTTACCTTTGCGTGCGCCGTCCTCTCAAGCATTACTCAGCCTTGGCGGTGGCGTCTTTGTCTTCATCCTTGAGGCCGTCTTCAAGTTTCTTCTTGATCTCTTCAGGATTATCGGGCGGTGTTTTTGAAGCAAGGGCAATCTTCCACTGGAAGGTTGCTTCCAGTCTGCGACCCACTTTCCAGTACGCATCTCCCAGATGATCGTTGATGGTAGGGTCTTGCGGCATCAGTTGAACTGCTTTTTCAAGCTCCCGAACTGCATCTTCATATTGGCCAAGGCGGTAATGCGCCCAACCAAGACTATCAACAATAAATCCGGAACGCGGGCGCAAGTTTACAGCCTTGCGGATCATGTCCATACCTTCATCAAGGTTGATACCCTGATCAATCCACGAATAACCTAAATAGTTGAGAACTTCTGCCTGATTGGCAGAGAGCTCAAGCGACTTTTTGAAATTAGGTTCAGCCTTTTCCCATTCTTTCAGGCGCTCATATGCAATGCCTCTTCTGAAAAACAGGCTCCAGTGATATGTTTTTGGTTCACCAATGACCTCTACGGCCTTGTCGTAAACGTCTGCTGCTTCCCGGTAGCGTTCTTCCCTGCTGAAAACACTTCCAAGTGTCATGTAACCGGTCAGGTCGTTTGGATCGGATTCAATCAGCGACTTCAATTCGGCAATGGCTTCTTCCTTCTTTTCAAGTCTTGAAAGATTGGTTGCCTTTTCCAGTCTTGCAATCCTGAAAAACGGAGAGGTCTCGTCTAGTTTTGTGTAGAAACTGTTTGATTTTTCATAATCGCCCTGCTGGAGATAAAGCTCTGCCAATGCAATCTGGATAACATCGCTTTTGGGAGCCAGGGAATTTGCAATCTGGAGATAGTTTTTTGAAAAACTGCTAGCCCCGTCGCGCCTGATTGCAGTGGCAATATTGTAAAACAATTCTGCCATGCCTTGTGATGGCGAACTTAAAATCGGTTTTAGAATCTGGTCTTCATCAAGCCTAGCCTCAATCCTTGTAAAAGGCGAATGGCTTGGAAGCAGAGATAGGCCGTAGTCAAGCGTTTCCCTTGCCTTTTCCTTGTCACCTGCCTGACTGCGGTTGCGAACCATTGCCTCCACTGCGCGGATATAGGTTTCAGTCAGGATCGAGATAACTGCCTTGTTATCAATCACCGCCTGAAACTTCTTGGCGGCAAGGTCCTGTTCACCGCCCGCGTTTGCGATCAGGCCTGAATGATAATTTTTCATGACCGAAATCCACTCAGGGCCTTCAAGATCATCAATTCGGGCAAGTGCCTCTTCGGTTTTTCCAAGTCCCTGCAAGGCCCATGCATGAGTAATTTCCCGCAAGGTCTTGTCGAGGTCGACACCGGCAACCTCTTTTAATGAAGAGATTGCATTGTTCCATGAGCGTTTTCGCATGGCCTGCGATGCCAAAACATAGCCTGCAAGATTTTGGCTGTTTCCAAGCTTTGGTGTGTTTCTGGCCAATTCAGCAGCTTGTGAAAGCTTGCCATTGCTGACGTAGGCAACGAAAAGTTTTTGTTTCAGATCAACGTCTTCAGGGTCAAGTGCCAGCGCACGTTCCAGAAACTGAACGGCCGCATCGTCATCATTGTCATCAATTGCAACCTGGGCAGCGAGATAGCTGCCGGATAATCCGGTTGTCTTGACTGTTTCAGTCAATTCCTTGTTTGCATGCGCAAGGCCTGCAGACAAGACAACGGCTGAAGCAAGAAAGGAAGTGGACAATAACCGGATAATTTGGCTTTTCATGAAGTAGCGACCTGAGTTCGAATATGAATCAATATTATTATCGACACGTAAAACATGGCGGTTTTACGGATAATAATCAAGTATGCCTCAAATCGAATAAAATTCGCTTAACAAGCGTGTGAAGCCTTTAAGTTTCAAGGCCTCAGGTTGCGCGACTTACGCAGAACTCAAGCACTTCGATCAAGGCATCCTTGTGCTTTGAATCAGGCATCGTTCCAAGTGCATCCTTTGCCATCTCGGCATAATGTCTGGCCCTTGCAACCGTATCGGAAATTGCGTCATGGCGCACCAATATTTCAAGGGCCTGCTCAAGACGGGCTTCATCTGTTTTGCCCTCGACGACTGCCTCATGCCAGAACTTGCGCTCTTCATCGCTGCCACGGCGAAAAGCCAGCAGGACGGGCAAGGTCACTTTGCCTTCGCGGAAATCATCGCCGGTGTTTTTTCCAAGATCTCCGGCGTTACCACCATAATCAAGCGCGTCATCAATCAGCTGGAAAGCCAGACCAAGGTTATTTCCGTAAGAGCGAAGCGCATTAATATGTGCTGGATCCTTACCTGCAATGATAGGGCCTACTTCAGCAGCTGCTGCGAACAGTGCAGCCGTTTTTGACCGGATGACCTCAAGATACTCATCTTCCGTGGTTTCCAGGTTTTTGGCTGTTTGCAGTTGAAGCACTTCTCCTTCGGCAATAACGGTTGCAGCATGGGACAGAATATCGAGTGCCTGTAGCGACCCCACTTCAACCATCATGCGAAAAGCCTGACCCAATAGAAAGTCACCGACCAGAACGCTTGCTTCATTTCCCCACAACATGCGCGCAGCAAGTTTGCCGCGCCTCATGTCACTTTCATCAACCACATCATCATGAAGCAGCGTTGCGGTGTGCATGAACTCAACACTGGATGCAAGGGTAATATGCCCCTCACCTTCATAGCCACACATTTGGGCAGCTGCCAGGGTAATCATCGGGCGCAGACGCTTGCCGCCTGAGTCAATGAGGTGTTTGGCAACTTCCGGTATCATCTCAACTTCTGACCCGGTTTTGGAAAGTATGAGCGTGTTCACGCGCTTCATGTCGTCGGCGACCAGCTCCATCAAGGGTGCAATACTGGCCTTGGCAAGCTTTTTATCATCAATGGAAACTACAACACCCGACATCTTATATCCTTTTTTCAATATAACGGGAAAATAAGGCGTGTAGCGCAGTCAGACAAGTGATATTTTGTAGCAGTTGAATTTAAGCTTACGATTTATAACAGGATCGTTATTTGTTATGATTCATATTATACAATTCCAAGTGATACCCTGAACCATAGAAGTTGAAGTCGGACCTGTCATGAAAGAGCTTGTAGCTACCAATAATCCGGTGACAATTTCATATATTGAATCTTTACTCGAGGATTCGAATATCGATTTTCTGGTTCTCGATCAAAACATGAGTATCCTTGAAGGCTCCCTTGGTATTATTCCAAAACGCATCATGGTTACTGATGAAATGCACCTTGCAGCAAAACAGCTGCTGCAAGATGCCGGTCTCGCGAAAGAAATTACCAGCCAATAGCCTTTTGTCTCTTGGCCTGATAAAAAGATGGCATTTAACATGAATACTGCAAAATCAAATTCATTAAGATCGCTCGATTATTCTGTCGGTACTATGGAAACGACCTGTGACAAATTTCATTCTGGCGCCTTTGAGGTCATTCAACCTTCAAAGCGTGGCAACAGAAGTGGCATGGATGCCCTCCTGCTGGCTGCTGCCGTTTCGAAAGAAGCGAAAGGTGTTCTGGCAGATTTGGGTGCGGGCGCAGGTGTTGCAGGATTTGCAACCCTGAACCTGAACGAAAATCTTGAACTTCTTGCAGTTGAAAAAAATAACGAAATGGCAGACCTTGCCCGTCAATCGTTGTTGTTACCAGGCAATGTCTCCTTGAGAGAACGATCAAAAATCATAGAACATGACGTAACTGCCAGCGGTGTTGACCGGCTGAAAGCGGGCCTTGGGCCAGACAGTGTTGATCATGTCATCATGAATCCGCCCTATAATACCGATCGTGAACGTCCACCTCGGGATACGCTGAAGGCAGAAGCTTTCATGATGGCAAAGGGTGGCATTGATTCTTGGTTTCGTACAGCAGCAGCCATCACTAAGCCTGGCGGGACCATGACAATAATCTACAGAACCGAAAACCTCGGCGAATTACTTGCCTGTTCGCAAGGGCGCTTTGGCGGACTTGAAATCATGCCCATTCATTCCCGGGCAGGAGAAACTGCAAAGCGTATTATTGCAAAGGGCACGCGTGCCTCTCGTGCACCTGTCTCGATTTTACCTGGGTTTGTTGTTCATGAAAATGACGGTCAGTTTACTCCGCAAGCTGATGCTATATTCAAGGGCGAAAGCCGATTGGCCTTTGCAAGCAAGCAATCCTGATCTTAAAACCAACTTATAATTGCAAGGCAAGCCTTTGGCTGGCACGATACCCCTTGTAAATGCCGGTTCACAAAACCATTTATGAATCTGTGCAATTTAAACAATCAAGATAATCATGATGAATTTCAGAAAATATTTGCCAGGCAAACTTGGCAATAAACATGCCGTTATTCCGGTTGTGCGTCTGTCGGGCGCCATTGCTGCTTCCAGCGGCCCCTTGAACAGAACCCTTAATCTTGGCGGTATTGCTCCCCTTCTCGACAAGGCTTTTTCCTACAAGGACGCACCAGCCGTTGCACTTGTTATCAATTCGCCTGGCGGTTCTCCGGTGCAATCCCGGTTGATGTATCAACGCATTCGCGAACTGGCTGAAGCCAATAATAAAACCGTCCTTGTGTTCGTTGAGGATGTCGCCGCATCGGGCGGCTATATGTTGGCAATTGCAGGCGATGAGATCTTCGTTGACGAAACCTCTATTGTCGGTTCCATTGGTGTTGTTTCAGCCAGCTTTGGTTTTGACAAGGCCATTGAGAAACTGGGTATTGAGCGCCGTGTCTACACTGCCGGCAAAAACAAGGTCTCGCTTGATCCCTTCCAGCCTGAAAAGAAGGAAGACATCAAATACCTAAAGGAATTGCAGCTCGAAATTCATCAGGTCTTCATTGACATGGTCAAGGCAAGGCGTGGTGACAAACTCTCCGATGATCCTGATATATTTACCGGAAAATTCTGGACGGGTCTTCAAGGCAAGGATCTGGGACTTGTTGACGGGTTCGGTCATATTGGTACAATCATAAAACAGCGCTTCGGCAAGGATGCCAAACTCAAGCTCATGACCCAGAAAAAAGGGCTATTGGGCAGAGGTGGAACACCCGGGATTACTTTTGGTGGTGAAACTGCTTCGAACCTTGTTGATGCCACGATTGTAAATGCGGAAGAAAAAGCCCTGCGCGCAAGATATGGTTTGTAAGCCAGGACTTCGGGAGAAAATGCTATGCCACAACTGATTGCAATAGGCCTTATCGGGGGTGTCGTGTGGTATGGCTACAAGGCTTTCAAGCGTGAGATGGATCGCATCAACACTGAAACACGTGCAGCTGAAAAAAAGAAAACCGCCAAGACAATCCTGAAACAAGACAAGGACGGCGTCTATCGACCCATGGATGACGAATAGTCAGAAGCCTTAATTCAGCAACCCTTCGCCAACACCAGCGTTGGCTTCTGCTACCATTTCCGGATTATAGTATTCACCCGTATTGACAACCTGCGCTGTTGCATACTGGAAATTTTCCATTTCATCCTGCGGCACAGCTTCGCGCACGAAAATACGCAAGGTAACAAAAATCGCAAATGCTGCTGACAGGCCAAGCAACAACCACATGAACATGGTGACTGGCAAAAACTGCAGTAAAATCGTTGATGAAAGCGGAACGATAAATGCGCCAAGTGACCACATTACCATTTGGGTCGATGACAGAAATACAAAATCCTTCGGGTCTGCACGATCATTTGCAAGCGCACTGGAAACTGAATAGAAGGTTTCAATCGATCCGGACCAGATTGCAAAAAGCAGTACAAGCCAAAAGAAGCTCAGGCTGGACTCAGTCACTATTGCAACTACACCCAGCACCGAGGACATGGAAGCAACGATCATCAGTACATAGCGGCGATCAATGCGATCCGACAAGGCACCCATTGGTAGCTGAACCACCAACAAACCCATTTGCATCATCAGCATCAGCAGACCAATATCGGAAGGTGTGTAAGACAAGGTGCCTGCATAAATGGGTGCAAAACTTTGTAGCGTCATGGTTAGTCCGCCAACACACAACATGCCTATCATGCCCACAGGAGAAATTTTCCAGAGCTTGCGAACCTGTATGTTGAACTCTTCAGGTGCCTCCGGCTGGCGAAGGCGGGTCAATCCAACCGGCAGAATTGCCAAGGTCACCAAACCGACGCACACGGCCATTGGAATATGGCTTGCGACAGGCATATAGCCGATTGAAAACGCTCCAAGCCCCAACGCAATGACGTAGGAAACATAAAAAGCTGTAATAACCTTGCCACGGTTTTCATCCGTACAGGCATCATGCAACCAGCTTTGGGCAACGATAAAAGCACCATTAATGCCAAAACCGTAAAGCAGACGTGACAAGATCCAGATATAAGGATTATCCGTGAGCAGAACAATCAGGAATGACCAGATAATCAATGCATACACGCTCATGAAAACACGGGCATGGCCTGACAGGCGCAGGAACCAGCCAACCGCAAGACAGCCCAACAGTCCACCCAGCGATAGCGCCGGAAACATGGCAGAAGCGACCCAGGGTTCAAAACCGGCTGCCGCAAGCGTAATCGGAATATAGGCAAAGGCAATGCCTGAGGCAGCCGCCATCATCATCATGGAAATAATGATACCAGACATGGCAACAGGGGTCGCGCTTACACGAACTTCTGTTGTTTCTATGATGACTTCTTCTTCCATGGCGAAACACTCACATTATTTCGCAAAGCTCTACCTGAAACAGCAGAATTGGAATTTCTGATTACGTCATGAATGTCGTATTGGCTTAAGGATGAAATTCAATAAACCTTGACGCTTTCAACCAATCGGGTAAACCCTAATCAGCAAACCATGTACGAGGTAACGATGAACGCTACTGCCGAAAAACTTCCAGACCACATGCACCCTACCCGCTCATTTCAGGGACTGATCTTGACCCTTCACAAATATTGGGCAGATCATGGTTGCGTTGTTCTTCAACCCTATGACATGGAAGTGGGTGCCGGCACCTTTCACCCGGCAACTACCTTGCGTGCACTTGGGCCAAACCATTGGAAAGCTGCTTATGTGCAACCTTCGCGCCGCCCCACAGATGGCCGCTATGGTGAGAACCCAAACCGTCTTCAGCACTATTACCAATATCAGGCACTTCTAAAACCATCCCCACCCAACATGCAGGAATTGTATTTGGGCTCGCTTGAAGCAATCGGTATTGATCCGATGTTGCATGACATTCGCTTTGTGGAAGACGACTGGGAAAGCCCCACGCTTGGCGCATGGGGCTTGGGCTGGGAAGTCTGGTGTGACGGAATGGAAGTTTCGCAGTTTACCTATTTCCAGCAGGTGTGCGGATTTGAATGTTCACCTGTTTCGGGCGAATTGACATACGGACTTGAGCGCCTTGCCATGTATGTGCAAGATGTTGACAACGTCTATGACCTTAACTTCAACGGTCAGGAAGGTGCGGACAAGATTTCTTATGGAGACGTCTTCCAGCAAACAGAACGCGAATATTCGCGTTGGAATTTTGATGTTGCCAATACGCAAACGCTTCTAAAACATTTTGAGGATGCAGAAGCTGAGTGTCAGCATATTTTGTCTCAGGAAGACATTGACCCTAAAAACGGCAAGGCAATCGTGATGGCGCATCCAGCCTATGATCAGGCTATCAAGGCTTCGCATGTGTTCAACCTACTGGATGCACGCGGCGTGATTTCCGTAACCGAACGCCAAAGCTATATTTTGCGTGTTCGCAAGCTGGCTCAAGCCTGTGGTGAGGCCTTCTTGCGCACGGAAGCCGGCGGGGCTAAAGAGGCCTAAACAGATATGGCAAGCACCAAACGCAAAAAAACCAATCTTGCCCTCCAGGGCGGTGGCGCACATGCAGCCTTCACCTGGGGCGTGCTTGACAAAATCCTTGAGGATGGCCGTCTTGATATTGAGGGCATTTCCGGCACCAGTGCCGGCGCCATAAATGCTGTTGCAATTGCAGACGGCTACAGCAAAAACGGTGTCGAAGGTGCGCGTGAATCGCTTGACAATTTCTGGACCAAGCTAAGCGACCTTGGAAAGTTCAGCCCCATTCAACGCACACCCTGGTCAAAACTCAGCAGTGACTGGAGCCTTGATTATTCGCCAGGACGAATATTTTTCGATAGTTTCATCGGCACATTTTCACCTTATGAATTCAATCCGATGAACATCAATCCACTGCTTGAACTGATCAAGAGCGAGATTGATTTTGATCACGTCCATGCCTGCCAAAACTTTGAACTGTTTGTGTGTGCAACCAATGTGCGTTCGGGCAAGACAAAGGTTTTCAAAAACGAGGAAATCACTGCCGAAAGTGTAATGGCGTCGTGCTGTCTTCCGGAAATATATCAGGCTGTTGAAATTGATGGCGAAGCTTACTGGGATGGCGGATACATGGGCAATCCACCGTTATACCCGCTATTCTATGAAACAGAATGCAGTGATATTTTGCTGGTTGAGGTTAATCCGGTAGAAACGCCTGAAATTCCAATGACTGTACGCGGAATACACAATCGGCTGAACGAGATTACCTTTAATGCAACGCTGTTGAGAGAATTGCGAACGGTTGAATTTGTCAGCAAACTGATTGATGCAGGCAAGCTTAGCGACAAGGAATACATGCGCGTGAGAATGCACGCCATTGAACCTGCTCAAGCAATGCAGGAACTTTCCTCTTCCTCAAAATTAAACCTGGAACTTGATTTTCTACATTACCTTAGAGACCTGGGCAGGGTTTCTGCTGAAAACTGGATAGAGGAAAATTTTGAAAAGGTTGGCAAGGAATCCAGCCTCAATCTTCGAGAGATGTTCCAGTAAGCGACAGCATCTTTTCAATCCCGAGACCTTACTCAACCTTGGCCGGCATTGCCAATGATTGACCTTGTATTATTCTCGTATCGAGTTTCAGATTGGAATGATACTCCGGATTTTCCATTTTTTTCAGAAGAATTTCTGCAGCAACCCTTCCCATGGTTTTGTGAGGCACATGAACGGTTGCGAGCGAAGGCTCGATCACGCTGGCAAGCTCAATGTCATCAAACCCTGTTATTGAAATATCACCTGGAACACTGAGCCCCATTTTGTGAGCCATTTTTACAGCACCTGCAGCCAATACATCATTGCCACACATGATAATCGTTGGCCTTGATTTGGACTTCATGAGTGCTTCGAAACTTTCTGCCCCGTTTTCAATGGAGTAATTACTCTCAATGATTTGCAAGTTTCCAGTATCGATGCTTTCCTCCTCAAGCGCTTTCTTGATGCCTATCACCCTGCCTTCCGCCCTGTCGTTGTGTTCCAGAGGTGCGGAAATGATTGCAAATTTTGTATGCCCGAGATCGAGTGCGCGTTTGGCAAGATTATAGCTTGCTGCCACATTATCAAAACCAACGCAGGATCGTGTCGGGTGTTTTTTATAGTTCCATGCTATGACAAAGGGGATACGGCGATCTTCGAGCAATCTGTATATTTCCCTGCTGCGTTGTGTCCCTATCAACAAAAGACCATCTGCACCACGCGAAACCAGAGAGCGGATTTGTTTTTCCTCAACTTCCAGGTCATATCCGGATGAAGCCAGCAGAAGCGTTGCACCCTGCTTTCCCAACTCCTCCTGAAAGGCCTGCAGGCCTGCAGCAAAAATGGCATTGCTCATTGTGGGAACGATGGCACCAAATGTATTGGTTCGTTTTGCCGCCAGCGCCTGGGCACCGAAGTTCGGCGTATACCCAAGCTTCTTGATAATTTTCATTACCTTTTCACGGGTATTCTTGGAAACCTGATCGGGTGCATTCATACATCTTGAAACTGTAGCCGTGGAAACGCCTGCTTCCTTTGCAACATCTTCAAGTGTCGGAATGTCGGGCTTCAATTCGGTTTTCCTCATAAAATGAATATAGTTTAAAAAAATTATTATGTAAGCGCTTGCAATTATAATTATGTTGAAATATGGTCAAATTATGTAAGCGCTTACATTCTTGGAGGATTAGCGAGAAATGACTTATACCTATTTAAAAAAATCTTCAAAACAGCCAACAACAGATACCTCTGATGTTCGCGATACCGTGCAAACCATTCTTGACGAAATTGAAAAGGGTGGCGATGCAAAGGCGCTCGAATACGCAAAGAAGTTTGACAAGTATGACGGCAACCTTTTGCTGACTGAGGAAGAGGTTGAAGCTGCTTGTGCACTTGTTCCTGACCAGTTGAAAAAAGACATTCAGTTTGCCCATGCAAACGTCAAGAAATTTGCAGAACTACAATTGGAAACCTGTCAGGATGTTGAAGTTGAAATTGTTCCGGGCCTGATTGCCGGACAAAAAAGCATTCCGTGTCAGACTGCCGGTTGTTACATCCCGGGCGGTCGCTATAGCCACATTGCTTCTGCCATCATGACTGTTACCACGGCAAAGGTTGCCGGGTGCAAGAACATCATTGCCTGCTCTCCTCCTCGCCCTGAAATTGGCATTGCCCCTGCCATTGTGTATGCGGCGCATATTTGTGGCGCAGACAAAATTCTGGCACTGGGTGGTGTTCAGGGCGTTGCCTCCATGGCATTTGGCCTGTTTGGCTTGCCGGAAGCTGATATCCTTGTTGGCCCAGGCAACCAGTTTGTTGCAGAAGCCAAGCGCATTCTTTACGGCCGTGTCGGAATTGACATGTTTGCCGGCCCAACAGATTCCCTTATTCTCGCAGACAAAACAGCAGACCCGGCCATCGTTGCCTCAGACCTCGTGGGTCAGGCAGAGCATGGTTATAACTCACCTGTTTGGTTGGTAACAGATGACAAGGCCTTGGCTGAAAAAGTGATGGAACTGGTTCCGCCGCTCATTGCTGATTTGCCTGAAGTCAATTCACAAAACGCAGAAGCAGCATGGCGCGATTATGCGGAAGTCATCCTGTGTGATGACCGCGAGGCGATGGCTGCAAAATCTGATGAATATGCGCCTGAACATTTGACCGTTCAGGCGGAAGACCTCGACTGGTGGCTGGGGCGCCTTGAGTGTTACGGTTCTCTCTTCCTTGGTGAAGAGACGACCGTAGCATTTGGGGACAAGGCATCAGGCACCAACCACGTGCTTCCAACCTCACGAGCAGCCAAATACTCTGGCGGTCTTTCTGTTCATAAATACATGAAGATCGTAACCTGGCAGCGTGCAACGCGTGATGGCGCTAAACCGATTGCAGAAGCAACAGCCCGAATTTCACGCCTTGAAGGCATGGAAGGCCACGCAAGAACAGCTGATATTCGTCTGGAAAAATATTTCCCGGACGAAGAATTTGTCCTGACACCGTAACATCCCCGCAACTCACAAACTGGAGGGACACACAATGTCCGTGAGCAGTGAAATCGTAGATAGCCTTGTACGTAACAAGGTGGAATTTGTAACCACAGTACCCTGTAAACAACTTGCAGGGGTCATTGAAGGCGTTGAAAACGAAGCCTCCATCATGCATGTTCCTTCCAACAAGGAAGATGAAGGCATGGGACTTTGTGCCGGTGCCCACATGGGTGGTAAACGCCCTTGTATCATCATGCAAAATACAGCACTTGGTGTGACGTTTAACACGCTGTCATCCCTGACACAGTTTTATAACATGCCGTTGCCAATGCTGATTTCCTATCGTGGAGAAATTGGGGAGAAGGTTGCCATTCAGGTTGAAATGGCAAAGCATACCAAGGCCTTGCTTGATGAGCTGAAAATCCAGACCTACCACTTCCACGAACCGGAAGACATCAAGGATCTCGACAGCATTCTTCACCACACATACATGAGCCGCAAACCTACGGCCATTTTGACAGACTCAAACTTCTGGGGAGGATACTGATATGATCCGCAGTGATATTCTAAAAGAACTGATTCCGGTTATTTCCCGTGAGCTGATTGTTTGCAACATCGGTCTTCCAAGCCAGGAATTGCACATGATGGATGACCAGCCTTCCAACTTTTACATGCTTGGTACCATGGGGCTTGCCTCTTCCATCGGGCTTGGCCTGGCGCTTTCACAAAAGGCGAAGGTTATTTCGATTGATGGGGACGGCTCCATTCTGACCAACCTTGGTACCTTGCCTACAATCGCCAATAACACTGCAGACAACTTCATTCTGTTTATTGTCGACAATGGCAGCTATGGCTCAACGGGTGATCAGCCTACTTATACAGGCAAGAAAACATCGCTTGCCGCAGTTGCACGCGCTTGTGGCTGTGATAATGTTATCGAGTGCCAGGCAGAAGAAGCTGTTGATGTAATGAAGGATGCTCTGGCATCTGACAAAATGACAATCATCGTTTGTAAATGTGAAAGCGGAAATATTCCGGTTCCCGTTATTGAATATGATGCTCCGGTTATCAAATACCGTTTCATGGAAGTTGTCAGAGCGAAAAATCACACTTTGTGATTTCACGACAACCAACCATCTAAAGCGCCTTGCCTCCAGGGCGCTTTTTTTATGCAAATCCTTTATACCAGAGCTTTATCTGGCTGCTCCCCATAAATGGCTGCTTCTGCATCTCGGGCCAGTTTTGTCATGAACTCTATTTGTTCATGACTGACTTCTTCTCTGGGTTGAAAATCATAAACGCAAAGCGTGCCTACTTTTTCACCCACGAAAGCCACCGGACTACCAGCATAAAAGCGCACGTATGGCGGCTCAACAACGAAGGGGCTGTGTTTGAATATCTCATCTTCAAGCGTATCATTTATAATGGTGATGTTTTTGCCTGAGCTGATGGTAAAAGCACAAAAGGATGTCGAGGTTGGTGCTTCACTTATTTCAAAACCAAGACTTGTCTTGATACATTGGCGATGCTCTTCCAGCAACGTAATTTGCGCAACCGGTGCATTAAACACAGAAGATGCCATGGAACATATCTGATCGAACTTCAGTGATGTATTGTCTCCAGTCATGCCGGTTGCTTCTACAGCCTGTAGTCGATTGACTGATTGCAAGACTTTCAAAGTGCTATTGGGTAATGCAAATGCCTGCGCGCTCATCTCTTTTTTTCCCTGGTTTTAAAAGAGTATGGCTACATAATTAATGCTGCTTCCATTTTTGTCAATTTAAACAACAGGTTGCACATTCTTGAGCCATATTACATATAACTCAGCAAAATTTTTTCATCACAAAATACCAATTTCCGTAAATTGTTCTTGTTTTGTTCTTTTTTGTTTGATAGGAATATTTTCCAGACAAGCAAGGGAGAATAAAATGAGTGCCATGCGTGAACCAAATACAAAAAGCCATCAAGCGCATGAAGCTTATATGGATACATCAATCATTCATTCAGGCAGGGATACCTCAGTCGATAGTTTGCGTCGTCTCCCCCTTAACAAGGGCAGAGCTGCAACTCTAAATCCCTCTTCCCGGTTCGATAAACATTCCCGTCATGTGTTTGATGATGGCTGGCAGACGCTTGATGAATTGCCGCCATTCAGAACCCATGTTCAGGTGGAAAAACCGAAAACCATCATAACAAAAAATGATTCTCCTGATATCAGTTTTGACCGCTCCATTAATCCGTATCGCGGGTGTGAACATGGCTGCATTTACTGCTTTGCCAGACCAACCCATTCCTACATGGGGCTATCTGCAGGGCTGGATTTTGAAACAACCCTGTTCAGCAAACCCAATGCAGCCCAATTGCTTGAAAGAGAACTGGCCAAGAAAAACTACAAACCCCGTACCATCGCAATTGGTACAAATACAGATCCCTATCAACCAATTGAGAAACAATGGCGCGTGACACGGGAAATTCTGGAAGTTCTGGAAGCTGCCAATCACCCGGTTGGAATTGTTACCAAGTCTGCACTTGTAACACGCGATATTGATATCCTGTCACGTATGGCCTCAAAGGGCCTGGCCAAGGTTGCCATTTCCATTACCTCGCTCGACAGGCGATTGTCGCGTGCCATGGAACCACGTGCTGCAACTCCGGGTCTCAGACTGAAGACCATACGGGATTTAACTCAGGCGGGCATTCCCACCTCTACCATGGTAGCACCCGTTATCCCTGCACTTACCGACCATGAGATTGAGCGAATTCTGGATTCTGCTCAAGCTGCCGGTGCGACAGAGGCAGGCTTTATCATGCTCAGACTACCACGCGAGGTATCTCCCCTCTTTCGCGACTGGCTCTTGAAGCATTACCCAGACCGTTACCGCCATGTGATGAACCTTCTGCGCGCGCTTCGAGGTGGCAAGGATTATGATGCCGAATATGGCAAACGCATGCGCGGTGACGGACCATATGCATGGCAAATTGGTCGACGGTTTGAAATTGCCTGTAAAAAACTTGGTCTCAACGAAGTGAAGCGTACCCTCGACAACAGTCAGTTTGTACCGCCTGCTCCGGAAGTTGAAAACCAGCTTAACCTGTTTTGACATGTGTTAGCCCCTCTCGTTAAAGCTACGCCGCAAATGGCTTTTGGGGCTATCAAGGGAATCAGTACATGGGTATCATCCCCCGTATGCCTGTTACTGATTCCCTTTTACATACCTCCTCGCCTGACAGGGCAACTTTTGAAATTGAAACAAAGCTTCTGCAACTTGGCAAGCAAGCCATTGCAGGGGTGGATGAAGCTGGTCGCGGACCACTGGCAGGACCCGTCACGGCAGCGGCGGTCATTTTGAATCCTCACAACTTTCCTGATGGTCTTGATGACTCCAAGAAGCTGACCGAAAGAAAGCGGGAGATCTTGTTTGAAAAAATTTTGCAAACATCCCATGTGGCCTGGTGTTCACTCAATGCAAATGAGATCGATCGGCTAAACATCCGCGCGGCCAGTCTTCGCGCCATGGAGATGAGTGTTCACGCACTGGAAGTAAAACCCGATTACGCCATGATTGACGGACGGGATGTACCTGGAAAACTAACCGATATTGCAAGAGCCTATATCAAGGGCGATGCACGTTCTCTTTCCATTGCAGCAGCTTCCATTGTAGCCAAGGTTATCCGCGATCGCATGATGGTTGAAGCAGACAAACTGTTTCCCGAGTACGGATTTGCCAGCCACAAGGGCTATGGCTCTCAAAAGCACAGGGATGCCATCAAGCAACATGGCCCCTGCCCACTTCACCGAAGAAGCTTTGCACCCATCAAGCAGATGATCGCTGCACTGTAAAAAAGCCAACAAAAAAGGCGCCACTGGCGCCTTTGGAAGTTTCCGAAATCAAAGCTTTTTAGTTAAGCTTTGTCTTGATTTCCGATATGCTGCTTTTGATGAGATTATTTGCAGTAGCACCTGACGCCTTGCCAGCAACAAGTTGTTCAGCCGCAGCAATTGCAACATCTACTGCAGAAGCTCTTACATCAGCCATTGCCTGTGCTTCAGCTTGTGCAATTTTCTGTTCAGCGGTTGCGGTACGGCGCTCTACAAATTCAGCCGTTTTGCGTGCTGCGTCTTCAGAAAGGGCATTTGCCTCACGCTTTGCAGCAGAAACAATTTCCTCAGCTTCTTTTTCAGCAGCCTGACGCTTGGCCTGATATTCAGCCAAAAGGTTTTGTGCTTCTTCACGCAGTTCGCGCGCTTCATCAAGATCCTTGCGGATCTTTTCCGAGCGCTCGTCCAGACCCTTTGTGACCATTGCCGGAACCTTTAGGTAAAGGACCAGCGCAAGAAAGAGAATGAGACCAACAAGGGACCATGCAGTAGCGTCCATGATTATTCTCCTATTTGACCAGGCTTGCAGTTGCCTTGGCAAAATCTGCCTTGGTAACTTTTCCGCCAATAAGGTCTTTTACAAGTTCAACCGTAACGTCGCTGGCAATCGTTCCAACTTCGCCCATGGCTTTTTCCTTGATTTCGGCGATGCGTGCTTCTGCTTCAGCCATTTTTTCTGCAAGTTCAGCTTCAACCTTTTCACGGGCTGCAGCAGTTTCTGCCTTGGCTTTTTCAGTCGCTTCTGAAGCAATCCTGTGAGCGTTCTTCTTGGCTTCTGCCAAATCGTGCTCATAGGCAGCATGTGCTGCGTCTGCTTCATTTTTAAGTCTTTCAGTTTCATCAAGGTCGCGTGAAATACGATCATGACGAACTTCCAGAATGCCAGCCAGACGCGGAATAATCACACGGCTCATGATCATGTAGAACACGCCAAATGTAATTACGAGCCACAAAATCTGTGAGGCAAACGTAGAAGGATCAAATGGAGGGAAAACTCCACCTGCTGTTGCTTCTTCAGCAGCGATAGCCTGAGTGACAAACATTATTCTACTCCAGATATGATCCAGGATAATGAAATTATATGAAGGGCGGGTGAAAGAACACCTGCCCTTGCCGATTTCAAAATTGATTAGACCACGAAAAGTAGTAGTAGCGCCACAAGGAACGCGAAGATGCCAAGAGCTTCTGTCACCGCAAAGCCAAAGATCAGGCGACCGAACTGGCCGTCTGCTGCTGAAGGGTTGCGTAGAGCGCCTGACAGGAACTGACCAAAGATGTTACCCACACCCATAGCTGCGGCACCAATGCCGATTGCTGCGAGGACTGCGCCGAGGAATTTTGCTGCTTCTGCTTCCATTTTGATTACTCCTTATGGATATGCGAATTTTTATTCAGGTTAAACTTAGTGCCCGTCCGGATGAAGGGCATCATTGAGATACATG
>CALDZZ010000153.1 GCA_937944075.1 uncultured Rhizobiaceae group bacterium | reverse complement strand
CCAGGCATATGCGGAAAACCTCTGAAGTTAAGTGTATTGGAAAACTTCACTGAACATGTCGTGAGAGATTTGTTGCATCCTGCAGTAATGGTGAATTCATCACCAACCGATACGCTCTTTGGCATTGGTTGCCACAAATGCAAAACGGTAATGCCATCCGATCGAATGTGTTCTGATATCTCGACCTTCAACCCGGCATTCTCACCGGTTTGAAACGTCATTCCACCTGCCCTGAACCAGGCGTTTTCAAATTCATTCAGTCCCGATACCCAAAATATTACAGGAGAACGCACACGCTCAATAAGGCCTGTAGAAGTGTAGGTTGCACTTGAAAGGTTCACTTTGCATTTCAGGTCACCCAAATCGGCTTGACACTTTTTTATGAAGTGATTGCCCTTGGTTTGTTCCAGTTGGGAGGAAAGACTTCTCAACTCCATCCGGAAATGACCATCCTCTCGCGTGATGTCACCGACGAGGAAAACCTGGTCAAGAAAATACTGAGAGCTATCCTGCCAATTAACCACATATGTGCTTACTTTTGCCCGGTCGAGCAACCCTGTCCTGATAGCCTCCTCGGTAATCAGTTCTGACTGAAGGGCGCCAGAAATCTCACTTGTATTTGTATTCAGACCCAGTCGTTCCTCAACACTGCTTGCTTCCATACCCGCATCTTTTTCGCATATTGTACCCTTGAGTGTGATGGTTTGATCATGATCGGTAAATCCAAGCTTCTTGCCTGATGTCATTTCAATAATCCAACATCGGCACAGCGTGGTCGTTTCGCCCTTGATATGAGTCTTCAGTTTTTCAGGAAGTATCTTCACAATAACAACTCCACCAATGGAATGGATGGAATGTCACCAGCTTCGAAATGCGTCATATTAATGATGATCTCATCGGCATCAAAGCGTACAGGAATATCAAACTCAAATCCGGCCGTAATAGCCTGATCCAAACCTGGCGCTTTGCCTGAATTGAACTCAATTTTTCCATTGACCCAATCTACCATAAAGTCATTATCAGGCACCGGATTATCATCTACGGCGACTTTTACTGTACCAACAACCGGCTTTTGAATGCGCCTGACATATCCGGTTTCTTTATCCCCATAGCGCTTGGTCAATTCAAACGATGTGGTTGTACCGTCGCCGGTTGCTATCAATTGATCGAGTGAGGAAACAGATGACTTTCCTGGAGATGACTTGTAATCCAGCGGATCTTTGAAACGGAAGCCGAAGAGCCTTCCCCGACGCTCTTCAAAGAACTCGATAACCGCCTGCAAGTCTTCAAACGTTTTAATCCCGTATCCGGCATTATAGCGTCGCCTGGAGTGCGCCCATCGTGCGTTCCTTTGTTCTTTTCCAGAACCAAGCGTAATGACCTCGGTTCTGCGAATGGGGCCACCTGTTGCACCCAATGCAAAATCGTTTGGGAATTGCACCTCATGGAATGAAAGTGTGGAGTTCATGGTTTACCTTTGTGACCAGAATAAAGTTTGGCGTGCAGTCAGAGATTTCGCTGACCGCGTGAGACAGCCCTTGCGAGCATTGCCGTAATCTGTCCTTCAGATCGCTTGAAACTTGCTGCGTCAGAAGCATTGACATTGAAGACCACGCTCATTGCACGCGCGGAACCTGCACCTGCGGCTACTCCCAGCTTGCCATCAACTCCTCTTTTGAGGGGCATGATTGCTTCTGGCCCTGCCTCGCCCATCACACCAAGCCGTTGACCAAAGTTGAAAGGTGTCGGACTGGAGACAACCCCACCATTTGCAAAAGGCACCACTGACTGATTGTTGAAAACACCACCCTTTGCAAAGCCCGGAATTCCGATGCCTGAACCACCGCCCGCGAACCCACTGAGCAGATTGCCAAAAATGTTTTCAAGCGGTTTCAAAGCCTGATTGAGCGCAAGGTCTACAAAGCGTTGACCAATTGAGCGCAAGGTATCTTCAAAACTCTTGCTTGAAGTAATGGCTCTTGAAATCGTTGAACTGAAAACCCTGCCAAAATCCCTTGTGCTATCATTGAGATCTTGCATTGCCTGATCAAATTGCGTTGTATCAGCTGAAACTTCTACAGAAAGCTGTTTTTCAATCATGTTTGTTATTCCTTTTTCAGTCCGGATATACCGACATCAACCGTTCCATTTCAGCCCTAGCTGGCTTTACATCAGAGCTTTGAAAGCCAAGGCAAGCATCAATGGCAGCGTCAAGTTCCCTGGGTGTGGTTGCCCATAATTCTTCAGAACTCATATGAAGCTGCGACAGTCCAAAGCCGATCAGCTTTTTCCATGGCAGCCATTCTTTACTAGCCATCTGAATTCAATTCGGGATTGGGACTAAACGTAGCTTCAAGCAATTTGGCTGCAATGGAGACATAACCGCTGACCCCACCTTCAACCCGCATTTGTGAAACTTCTTCAAGGCTTAGTGTATGTCCGCCACCTGAAAGTCCTGCGTGTATGATTTTCAAAAGATCCGAAGCGCTTAGTTTTCCGCTTGAAAACCTTGAAGCAAGTTCACTCAGGTTTTTAGCGTCAAGCCGTGTTTCCAAAGATGCCAGCGAACCAAGTGTCAGGCATAATATCCATTGCTTTCCATCAAGGTTGGCTTCTATCTCGCCTCTTGCAGCATTTGCCATCAGCTTGCACTCGCGAAGTTGATCTCACCAGCTGACTCCAATGCAATGTTAAAGGAGACTTCGCCATCATGTTGACCGGAATATTCCAGTGAAACAATCTGGAACAGACCTTCAACAATCCCAAAGTCAGGAATGACAATTTGCCAGGGAACTATAGAGGCATTGAAAAAAACGGACCTTACCTTTTCATCGCTTTCCATATCCTTGAAAATACCGGCACCAGTAATTGAACTTCTTCGTAGGCCGGCACCCGCCAAAAGCTCTCGCCAGCGACCCGCAGATTCTGAGTCTGTTGTATCGACTGTTTCAGTATTAAAAGATATTTGCCTGGCTCGCAGACCGGCAATTGTAGAAAATCCGTTCTCATCCGCGTTTATCTTAAGCAGAAGATCCTTACCCTTTTGAGCAACCATTGTTGTCTCCTTTATTGTCGTTAGCTAATCGGTTCCGTGACCGCACGAAAATTGACGCGTGCAATGAAGAGTTCGCTTTCCTCCTCACGGTCAACTTCCGTAAATTCATGCGTAAAATTCACCAATGCATGGCCATTGATATTTTTTGGCAAATTCTTGAGAGCATCGGCAAGTGCATCGGCAAGGAGTAAAACTTCCTTGCGCCCATTCTGCTCGGACCAGATGTTCAAGGTAATCGAATGCTCCATTCCGCTTTCAGAGCCTGTGCTCCAGTCGTTATGGATGGACTGACCAAAAACCACATACGGGGGTTTTTCATTATTGGGTACATCGTCAAAAATTTTCTCGCCACCCAACAGATCAGTCATCTTTTGCGAGTTAACGAGCACTGAATATATTGTAGCCTGCAAGGCCAATGCAGAGTGATTCATTGTTTATCCCTCCCAGGGCCACGTTTTGCTTTCAGTCTTGATCGCGGCTTTTTGAGTTCCCGATTTGTCTGCATCTTGATGCTTTGCAGAAGCCTCTGCAGATCAAGATGCGTTTTGGTGATAGAAAGTCTGGTCATTTGCGCTCCACGCAATCACATTCGAGATATCGTCTGGTTTCATCAGGGTCTCTTACCGCTTCGACTTCAAAGCGACGGCTCCCTGTGACGAACCTTGTTTTGCTTGAAATATTCGCGCGAAACCGAACGAGTATTCGATGTGATATTTCAACTGCAGAATTGTCAGCCCTCTGCAGGGTCAATGCACGCATTGGGCAAACATGTGCCCATACCGTATCTTGCGGCTCGTAACGTGAGACATACCCTCCGCAACCGTCTGCAATCTCGATTTCATTTTCTATTGTTAATTGCCGATTGAACCGCCCGGCATCATAGGCTTTCTCCTTGCTCACAGGGAAAGCCTCTTTACAGGGTTGAGCAACTTACCGATTCCAGTGGGAATATGGGCAGTTTCACAGCCATGAGGTGTGGCACCCCTGAATTCATACCAATGAGCAATCAGAACCAAGATGGCGCGTGTGACATTCGATGGTATATCCAGCCCTGTTTCGCCGTGACCAACCACCATGTCGATCTCTATTCCATTGCAAAACGCAGTGCTATTTACAGAAGTGCGAATGATCAACGCTGGCGGATCAATGCGCGTATCCAATTGATAATTCGATGCTTCAAAAACAACAGGGTTGCCATCATGGTCGTATCCACGCACTTCGTTAATCTGCCTGACAGGCCAGGCCTGTAGAAGAATGGAGCGGCTTGCCGGCAGACAATCCACATATTGCCTGACAGTACGGGAAATCAGGAAGTGCCTGGTCTCAGCCTCAACGTATTGTGTTGCAGCCATTGCCAGTTCTTCCAGGTATTCGTCGTCGGTTGCGTGATCCAGTCGAAGATGGCGTTTGATCTGTAAAAGGGTTACCGGCATGGCTTGTGGCTGTAAAAGCGTTGCTATTGGCATTTGTTTTTCCTGACTAGAATATAAAAAGCCCCGCCAAATAATGACGGGGCCCGTTTGCAGTGCATGCTCTCTTCAAAGAGCTGTAACGTGGGAGGAGGCGTTACTAGCTTGCACTGAACTTCAGTAGTTTGATGGCATCAAAATCCTGAATGCCGCCGCCTACTCTTTTTGTGGTGTAGAACAACACATAGGGTTTGGCGGAATACGGATCGCGCAAGACACGAACTCCAGCCCGGTCCACAATCAAGTAGCCGCGGTTGAAATCTCCAAAGGCGATTGAAAGACTGTCCGTTGCCATGTCAGGCATGTCTTCTGCTTCCACAACCCCAAAGCCCATGAGACTTGCAGCCTGCCCTGCTGCTGCCGGTGCTTGCCATAGGTAATTACCGTCAGCATCCTTCAACTTGCGAACCTCAGCTTGAGTTTTACGGTTCATGACCCAATTGGCATTTTG
>CALDZZ010000152.1 GCA_937944075.1 uncultured Rhizobiaceae group bacterium | reverse complement strand
GTTGTTCCTTAGTACTAGGTAGATTCCCACGCGTTACTCACCCGTCTGCCACTCTCTCCGAAGAGAGCGTTCGACTTGCATGTGTTAAGCCTGCCGCCAGCGTTCGTCCTGAGCCAGGATCAAACTCTCAAGTTTGATATTTGAGATTTTGTTCCGGCTTTTTTAATCATCGTATATTTCAACGATGACTGGTCACGCATATATTTGCATATATTATTTGTTGATCATGGGTATGACCAACGAATTGACGAGAACATTTTTTAAACACACCTAGAATGACCGGAGCCATTCTTGGTATTTGTAACATTCTCGAAAAACGTGTCCGCCGAAGTCTCTGTTCGACATCGTAGCTGCAAAGGATTACAGCGACGTGTCCAGCAGGTATTCGCCAACCACGTTTCTCTTTCTTTAATTATTCAATTGTCAAAGAACTGAAACAACCGAAGCTGTTTCGATGGCTGAAAGACAATCCGTTGTCTTATCAATCAACCACTGAGATAAGCACTCTTAGTGCAAAACTCTTAGGGTAACTAGAGAGCGAAGTTTATTGCCGCCAGCGGCGCCGCGCCCTCGTTGTTTGGGTATATAGTCTGGGTTAGCGTAAAGTGTCAACGGATAATTTGAAAAAAATGAGTTTTTTTTGAACTTTTTTTTACCCTATTAACCAAACCGTTTCCAAAGCCTGATTTTAGCCATTAAAACCATCGATTTTGCCTATTTTAAGACAATTTTGAAATTTAACGTAGTTGCAGATATTTTGATGATGCTGCCATTATCTGCCTATCACTTTACACGATGAGCCCAATAAAGCTAATACTGGTACAAACGAACAGGGAAAATCGCAGAATCATGGATAAACACGTAGACACGGAAGCTCAATTCCTTGGCGAACTGCCTGCCCTCTTGGTTCACAAACATGCAAAGCGTCCCGAACGCAGGCAAGTCAGTAAGCGCTGGCTAACAAGTTCGGTCCTTGTTGGTGTCACTTCATTTCTTCTTATGGGCGGCGCTTTATATGCAGCGTTGGAAGGCAGACAACAATTAACCTTGCCCGCACAGGCCTATGACCGTGCAAATTCGGACGGTTCTCAAACGGATCTTGCTTTAAAGGGGAATCACCCGAGCCTGTTTGCAAAATTGCAGCCTGAAACAGAGCCTTCAAACATCATTATGGCATCTACATCCACCCGCCAGGGGGACCAGGTAATCGTAAAGGCAAAGCCCTTTATGACGATCAAGGCTTCAATGGCCACTGCACCCAAGCCCAAAACACGGTACCCGGCCTTTAATGCCCTTTCAGTTTTCTCTGATTCGGGAAAGGCTGTAACTGTCGCCAAAAGCAGTGACTTCATGTATGGCGCCGATGTAGAGAGTGAAGTTGCGCTCAATATTTCCGACTTCCCGTATGAGGAAGCGGGCAGAAGTTTTAAACCCCGTAAAAACTCAAGCGACATCCGACGACAGGTTCAGCTATTTGCATCAAACCTGGATGTACAAACTGCGAATTATCAATCCAGCATCAATATTGAGACTGATCGCTTTGCCAGTGCCAGTAATTTAAACGTGGAAACCGGCGATGTGACGATTACTGCTGAAAACGTCTCTATATTAAAGAAGGCTGATTATACAACCTATACCGGAACCTGGTATGAGGACCGACTTATCGAGGTTCGTGCGAATGCCAGTCTGACGCAAATCCTTTCTGCAGAGGGTTTGAACAATGATGAAATTTTTGAAATTGTAAAAGTCTTGTCCAGCGACCTTGGCACAGATGTACTAAAAGCAGGTGACAGGCTTCAGGCCTATTTCAAACACGAAACCACCTCCGCTGGTGACAAGCTCAAAAGTCTGGCCAGTGTCAGCCTGTTTCGTGGCGCCTCACACCTTGTGAGTATTGCTCGCCCGGACAATGCCTCAAGCGAAAGCAATGGCGAACCCGGTACCCAGTTTGTCTATGCAATTCCACCTGAAAGCCCTGAAGAAATCGTTGAGCAGACTCAGCAAAAAGAACAAAAGATCATTTCAGCATCAAAACTGCCATCCATATACGATGGCATTTACAGAACAGCCCTGAACGAGGGCTTTACTACAGAAATGGCCACGTCGTTGATCAGAATGATGGCGTTTGGTGTCGATTTCAGAAGTCGCGTGTCACCCACTGATAATCTCGAAGTATTTTTATCGCTCGAAGACGGCAAAAGTGCACCCAGTGACCAATCTGAAATCTTATATGCCGGCATTACACTGGGCAATGTAACGCGCAAATATTATCGCTTTGTCGATGAAAAGGGTATTGTGGACTATTACGATGAGAACGGAAAAAGCTCAAAGAAGTTTCTTTTGAGAAAACCGGTTCCAAACGGCAAGTTCAGGTCTGCTTACGGCATGCGCCGTCATCCGATCTCAAGACGCCTGAAACTGCATGGCGGTGTTGACTGGTCTGCTCCGCGCGGAACACCCATCATCTCGGCTGGTAATGGCATTGTCGAAAAAGCCGGCTGGAGTGGCGGGTACGGAAAACAAACCATTATTCGCCATGCAAACGGCTATGAAACCAGCTACTCTCACCAGACAGCTTATGCCAAGGGTGTGAAACCGGGCGCAAGAGTAAGACAGGGTCAGGTTATTGGCTATGTCGGCTCAACCGGCTATTCAACTGGCCCGCACCTGCACTATGAGGTAAAAGTGAATGGCAACCGCGTTGACCCGATGCGCATTCGTCTGCCCAAGGGCAAGGCCTTGAAAAATGAGGAACTGGCTACTTTCCTCGCGGAAAAGAAACGCATCGACGAATTGGTCAATCCAAAAGGCAACGACAAGATTGCACTAAACTGACAATTCAGAAATTTGCAACACACAGCAAGCTTTCAGGTGTGTGTTGCGCTATGATCTGCGAACCTATTCAAGCAATCCCAGTTCCTTGCGCTTTTTCTTGGTCATGTTTTCAGATGCCAAGCGGTGTGATTCACGCAGGTACAATTTCAGGTCTTCAATGGAAAGACTTTCAGCAGTGATCATTTGTATCCACTTCATACCTCGCGAGGCGAAGTAGGGTGCCGGTCTTAATCCCGGTTGATCTTTCATGATCTCATAACTTTGAGGGGAGCATTTGAAAGTGACATAAGGCTCTTCACCATTTGACCAGCCGCCAATTGCAAAAACCTTTTCGCCCACCTTCCAAACGTGGGCTCCACCCCACTGGATAACCTTGTGGCTGGCCGGCAGGGTGGAGCAAAACATGTTGAATTCGTAATATGTAATCATTTTCCGCCTATCAATGATTTCCCATTGCATACGATAGGCGTTCTACGAAATCATTCAAGCGGCAGACAAGCGTTCCTCATCTTTTTTTGAAGACGACTTCCCCTTGATAACCAGCTTGTCATTGGTCGTCATGACCTTGACTGTCATTCCGTCACTAATATCACCAGCCAGTATTTTCTCGGCCAGCAAGTCCTGCAACTCGGACTGGATGACGCGTTTCAACGGTCGTGCGCCATATGCAGGTTCATATCCCCGCTCTGCCAACCATTGGATTGCACCTTCCTCAAGCTCAAGTTCAATGCGACGATCTGCAAGCAAATCACGCAAGTGACGCAACTGGATTTCAACAATTCCCGCCATGTCAGATTTCTTGAGCCGCTCGAAGAGTACCACTTCATCAATTCGGTTGAGAAACTCCGGTCTGAAATTGGCTCGAACGACTTCCATGACCTGATCACGTACTGAAGCAACATCTTCATCATCCTTCAGGGTAACAAGATATTCAGCCCCCATATTGGATGTCATCACAATCATGGTGTTTGAAAAATCAACCGTTCTGCCCTGACCGTCGGTCAGGCGACCGTCATCCAGCACTTGAAGCAAGACATTGAAAACGTCCGGATGTGCCTTTTCAATCTCGTCAAACAAGATGACCTGATAAGGCCTGCGACGAACACTTTCAGTTAGCGCACCACCTTCATCGTAACCAACATATCCCGGAGGTGCACCAATCAGACGCGCAACAGAATGTTTCTCCATATATTCAGACATGTCCATGCGAAGCATTGCGGTTTCATCATCAAAGAGAAAATCAGCCAAAGCCTTGGTCAATTCCGTTTTACCAACGCCTGTTGGCCCAAGGAACATGAATGAACCAATCGGACGCGAAGGATCCTGAAGCCCTGCACGCGAACGACGTACCGCTTTGGAAACAGCTTGAACTGCCTTGCCCTGCCCGACAACCTGTTTGGCCAACTCGTCTTCCATTCTCAGAAGTTTGTCGCGTTCACCTTCCAGCATCTTGTCTACCGGAATACCTGTCCAGCGCGAAACAACATGCGCAATATGATCAGGCAGCACGGTCTCTTCCACCATTGAAGCAACATCACCATCCTGTTCATCATCTTCGATTTCCGAAATCTGCTTTTCCAGCGCTGGTATTGTGCCATAGGAAAGCTCGCCCGCCTTGGCCAGGTCGCCTTGACGCTGCGCCTGTTCCAACTCGTTTCTGGCAAGATCGAGCTTCTCTTTCAGGCTTTGGGCGCCGGAAAGACGGTTCTTTTCCTTTTCCCAGCGGGTAGTCAGAACATCGGCTTTTTCCTGAAGTTGAGCCAACTCACCCTCAAGTGTTTGCAAGCGGTCCTTGGAGGCCTTGTCTGTTTCTTTCAACAGCGCTTCACGTTCGATTTTCAACTGGATAAGTCGACGGTCAATTTCATCAAGCTCTTCCGGCTTGGAATCCACCTGCATGCGAATGCGTGAAGCAGCTTCATCCATCAGGTCAATCGCCTTATCGGGAAGAAACCGGTCCGTGATGTAGCGGTTGGAAAGATTGGCCGCAGTAACTAGCGCGGAATCACTAATCCGAATTCCGTGATGCAACTCATATTTTTCCTTAATGCCACGCAGGATGGAAACTGTATCAGCAACATCAGGCTCACTGACAAAGACAGGCTGGAAGCGACGTGCAAGCGCAGCATCTTTTTCAACGTGCTTTCTGTATTCATTGAGTGTGGTTGCACCTACACAATGCAACTCACCACGCGCTAGTGCGGGCTTCAACAAGTTGGAAGCATCCATCGACCCTTCAGACGCACCAGCACCAACAAGGGTATGCATTTCATCAATGAAAAGTATGATCTTTCCGCTTGCAGATTGTACTTCCGATAGAACAGCTTTCAAGCGCTCCTCGAATTCACCGCGATATTTCGCACCAGCAATAAGCGCACCCATATCAAGTGACAGCAATTGCTTGTCCTTGAGCGATTCCGGCACGTCACCATTGATAATACGAAGCGCCAATCCTTCAGCAATAGCCGTTTTACCGACACCAGGTTCACCAATCAGAACAGGGTTGTTTTTCGTACGGCGTGACAAGACCTGAATGGAACGACGAATTTCCTCATCTCTACCAATAACCGGATCAAGCTTACCGTCTCGCGCATCTGCGGTCAGATCCCGCGCATATTTCTTCAGTGCGTCGTAGGCAGATTCAGCACTTGCACTATCAGCTGTTCGGCCCTTGCGGATTTCCTCAATAGCAGCATTGAGCGTCTTCGGCTCAACATTGCCAGCCTTCAAGTGTTTGGCAGTAGGCGACTTTGCGTCCAGCGTCATGGCAAGCAACATGCGCTCGACAGAAATAAAACTGTCCCCTGCTTTCGTTGCAGCTTTCTCAGCCTGGTCAAACAGTTTGGCGATATCTCCGGAAAGATACAATTGGCCATTTCCGCCTGAAACACTCGGCTGCGAGGAAAGTGTTTTCTCTACCGACTTGCGTATAGTCTTTACATCTCCACCAGCCTTTTCAATCAGGCCAGCGCAAAGGCCCTCACTGTCATCCAGCAAGACCTTTAATAGATGTTCAGGAATAAATTGTTGATGCCCCTGTGATAGCGCACCGGTTTGTGCAGATTGAATGAACCCTTTCATTCGATCAGTATATTTTTCGATATCCATAACTAAACTCCTTTTGATTTCTCGCCTGCCTTGCAGCACAAGAAAACCGATTCGAAATTTCAGCACCCGCCAGGCAGCATGCTGTTAAAAGGGATATGGGGATTGGAAAAGATGAATTAAAGAGTTTCACAAGCCCAAAAAAAGAGGGTGCCAAAAAACACCCTCTTCATATAACGGTTATTTATCTAGCAGGCGTTAAAAACTAGCCTTCTTCAGCCGCAAGACCACCAAGGAGACCTTCAGGCAATTTGGCGGCATCCTCGGAGATTGCCTCTACCGCAACAGCAGGCTGTGTTTCACTCTCGCTTGCATCGGTTTCTTCGGCAGAACCATTTGAATGATCCGCATCAGCCTGTTTCTTGGGCCGGCGAGTACGTGTGTTTTTACGCTCTTTTGGTGCGGCTTCAGTTTCTGCAATATCGTTTTCATCTTCGGAATTTGAAACAGCCTCAACCTCATCAGAGTTCTCGGAAGGATCCGTACCTTGCTCTGCTTGACGCTTTTCTGCCTGCTCAGCAGCACGTGCATCACTTTGTTGCTGGGCTGCAGCCACAATACGATTGTAATGTTCAGCGTGTTGGAGATAATTTTCCGCGATAACCCGGTCCCCATTGGACAAGGCATCACGCGCCAATGTTGAGTATTTTTCAGCAATGTGTGCCGCATTACCCCGGATTTTTACATCAGGACCATTACTCTCAAAGTTACGGCTCATCGGGTTTTGTGGTTTGCGACCTCTGCCTCGAGATCTTGATTTTTGGTTTGATTGTCTCATCGACTACCTATGCCTGAAGTTATTCATAATTCGCTTGAAAGCAAAAACCTTTAAAGTATGGGAATTTTAAACCGCCAGTATCCTGAAAAGGCCGCTTATCGGCCATCCGCCCTGCCCCCCTGACAGTAATCATTTAGTTATGAGCGGAAATTCAAACCATCGCATTAGTGCCTGTTTGATACTCAATCAATAGCTTTTTCAGCCACCCATGCCAAGCCTTTTCTGCATTTTAAGGTTGATAATCACTAAAATTTGCATTTTTACCACAGCTTGAAGCATTAAATTTCGGCAATGACTACACGATCAATTCCGTTTAAGTCTTTAATTACAATTACTTCCGAGAACCCACCTTCAACTGCCAATGTCGAAACGAACTGCGCCTGACCAATGCCAACCTCTACAATAACTTGACCGTTTTCACTCAGGAAATTACGAGCATGACCAAAAATATGACGATAAAAGTCATAACCGTCCTCACCGCCATCCAGCGCACGAGCAGGATCAAATTGACGAACTTCTTCCTGCAATGATGCGATGTCTGCACTGGGTATATAAGGCGGGTTTGATACAATCAGATCATATTGGCCAGAGACACCTGCAAATATATCCGCAATCAGGAAACTTATTCGATCGGATACCCCATAGGTTTCAGAATTTGCTTTTGCTGTATCAAGCGCCTCTTGCGAGATATCAGTTGCAACAATGTTTGCACCTGGCAATTCACAGGCAAGGCTAACGCATATTGCCCCAGAGCCGGTACCTATTTCCAGAATTTCTTTTGCATTGACCGCAATAGCCCTGTCTACCAGCAGCTCCGTATCAGGACGCGGTATCAGGGTTTCTGGTGAAAGCTGAAACAGCCTGCCATAAAACTCTCGACATCCCAGTATTCGATGCACAGGCTCATGGTTTAACCTGCGCTCAAGATGCATATAAAATTCTCCCGCTTTGTCTGCGTCTACCATTGAATTGGAGTTTGAAATAATTTGTACGGATGAAAAACCGGTCACGTCTTGCAGCAAAAGCTTGGCGTCAAGTTCAGGTGTTTGAATTCCTGCGGCAGACAAGAGCTTTACCCCGGAGGATAGAAGTCTTGAAAGCTCTTCAGCCTTATGCATCTTCTTCCATCGCGGCAAGCATGTTTGCCTGATGATCCGTCACCAGTGCATCAATCACTTCATCAAGGCCCTCACCTTCAATCAGGCGATCCAGCTTGTACAGGGTCAGGTTAATACGGTGATCCGTCATTCTGCCTTGCGGGAAATTGTAGGTACGAATGCGTTCAGATCGGTCTCCGGAACCAACTTGTCCTTTTCGTGCATCAGCTCTTTCCTGATCTGCCTTTTGACGCTCCATATCAAACAGCTTCGCCCGCAAGGCCTTCATGGCAAAGGCCCTGTTTTGGTGCTGTGATTTCTCCGACGATGTTACAACAACACCGGTTGGCAAGTGTGTGATACGAACCGCGCTGTCTGTTGTGTTCACGTGCTGCCCACCGGCACCGGATGCCCGCATGGTATCAATGCGCAAGTCCTCATTTCGAATTTCAATATCGATATCTTCAGCTTCAGGCAGTACAGCTACAGTTGCAGCAGACGTATGAACACGCCCTCCTGATTCTGTTTCAGGCACCCGCTGAACACGGTGCGTACCGGATTCGAATTTCAATCTGGCAAATACGCCCCTGCCAGTAATGGATGCAATAATTTCCTTGTAGCCACCCACATCTCCGGCACTTTCAGAAAGAATTTCAACCTTCCATCCCTTGAGAGCAGAATGACGCTCATACATTCTGAAAAGATCCCCGCCAAAAAGAGCAGCCTCAGAACCACCAGTGCCAGCCCTGATTTCAAGAACGACACTTTTATCATCTGCAGCATCCTTGGGAATAAGCAGAAGCTTCAACTCTTCCTCGCATGTTGCAATGGTTTGAGTGGCTTCTTCCTTTTCAAGTTCAGCCAGCTCTTTCATCTCTGCATCAGTGTCAGGATCTTCGAGCATTTCCACAGCACCATCCAGATTGGACTTGGCTTCCATGAACTCCCGTATTTTACCAACGACCGGTTCAAGTTCGGCATGCTCTGATGCCAATTTGACGTATTGCTCCGGATCGGGGCCTTCAAGCATTTCTGCTTCAATCGTCGCATGACGTTGAAGCAACTGGTCTAGTTTTTCCTGTACGATCATGAGGGTATCCTGAATACGGCCTATGCTGGTCTTGAGAGGTTATACAGTTAAAAGACAAATTGGGAATACTAATATGGTATCCCATGCCTGTCTGCGTAATCAGTCAACAACTCCATAATGGTTGTCTCTTCTTTGGCTTCATCAATTGCAGGTAAAAGCGTTTTTCGAAGGTCGGCCACATCCAGTTCTAGCAGCATTGCCTTTACCGGGCCAATCAGTGTTGGCGACATGGAAATACTTTTGTAGCCAAGCGCCAAAAGAGCCATTGCGGAAATTGGTCGTCCGGCAATTTCACCACAAAGCGTCAAAGACGTATTATACTCATCAGCCTTGTCGACAATCTGCTTGAGAATGCGCAGGAAGGTTCTGTTCACAGCGCTATAGCGGTTTGCAAGATTTACATTGCCGCGGTCGCTTGCCATTGTGAACTGAAAGAGGTCGTTGGAACCTACGGATACAAAATCAACAGCCTGCATCAATTCATCCAGTTGCCATAGAAGACTGGGCACTTCCAGCATGGCACCCAATTCAAGTGAACGCGGCATCTCATTGCCAAAGCGTGTTTGTAGTTCAACTTCACGCTTTATCAGATCCCGAACTTTGCCGATTTCCCATACCTCAGTCACAAGCGGCATCATCAGGCGCAGGTTTCTGCCCGCAGAAGCCTTCAACAATGCGCGCACCTGAGAGCGCAACAAGGCTGGCCTGTCGAGGGAAAGGCGAATTGCGCGCCACCCCATGGCCGGATTTTCCTCGTTCAGGACATTAAGATAGGGAAGAACCTTGTCACCACCGATGTCGATGGTGCGAAACGTTACCGGTTTGTCACCAGCTTCATCCAGAACATGGCGATACAATTCTTCCTGCTCACCCGGCCTTGGCAGGGTTGAAGATACCATGAACTGCAATTCAGTTCTGAAAAGCCCGAC
>CALDZZ010000151.1 GCA_937944075.1 uncultured Rhizobiaceae group bacterium | reverse complement strand
GTTTTGCCAATCGGCAAGGCGCGCATCCACAAGGAAGGGACTGATGCCACCATCGTATCGTTCAGCATTGGAATGAAATACGCAATTGAGGCCGCTGAAAAACTTGAAGCAGATGGAATTAGCGTCGAAATTATTGACCTTCGCACAATCCGGCCGCTTGATATGGAAACAATTCTGACCTCGGTTAAAAAGACCAATCGTTTGGTTACGGTAGAAGAAGGTTTCCCGCAAAGTTCTGTCGGTTGTCACATTGCTTCACAGGTCATGCAGCAAGCATTTGATTATCTGGATGCACCCGTCATAACAATCGCGGGCAAGGATGTTCCTATGCCGTATGCAGAGAACCTTGAAAAGCTTGCTTTGCCGAATGTGGATGAAGTGGTCGAAGCTGTGAAGTCGGTAACCTACCGATAATGCAGCGGCTCGATCTCAAAACCTTGCGGTATGACAAATTGGGACAATCTGTTCTGATAGAGGGTCGCAAGGTTACCCTTGAGATTAGCCATGAGGCACTTGAGACGTTTTGCAATCGCAGCCTGACACCTGATGAAGCGATTGTAAAAGTGGCAGAAGAGCAAAAACGTTTAACCAGGCTGGCCGAGTGGGTTCCGCCTGATGATGGTAAGATACATATTACAACAAACATACTGATGAATGATGGTGTGTTTGCGAATGGAGAAGCATAAAATGCCAATTGAAATCACAATGCCAGCCCTTTCGCCAACCATGGAAGAAGGCAATCTAGCCAAATGGCATGTCAAGGAAGGCGACAGTGTTTCAGCAGGTGACATCATTGCCGAAATTGAAACAGACAAGGCCACGATGGAAGTGGAAGCGGTTGATGAAGGCACAATTGCAAAAATCTCGGTTGAAGAAGGCACGCAGGGCGTAAAAGTAAACGCGGTTATCGCTGTTCTTGTAGAAGAAGGAGAAGATGCAACAGCCATCGAAGCTTCTACTGAAAAAGCACCAGAAGAAAAGCCTTCTGAGCAGTCTGAAAGCAAGGCGCCATCAAAGCCTGAAGCAAAGGCAAAAGATCTTTCAAAAGCTTATAAAAACACTTCTGCTCCAAATTCAGATAAAGGCAATCGTATTTTTGCATCTCCGCTTGCCAGAAGAATTGCAGAACAAAATAGCGTTGATCTTTCAACAATTGAGGGTTCAGGCCCACGCGGACGTATTGTCAAAGCCGATGTGGAAGGCAAATCAGGTTCTGCAGGTACAGCTGCAAAAGGCGCTGGCTCATCATCATTTGAGATGGCCAGCAACATGTCGGACGATACAGTGCTGGCATATTATGAAACAGACAACTACGAGCTATTGCCACATGATGGCATGCGTCGTGCAATCGCTTCACGACTCACAGAATCTACCCAGACAATCCCGTCCTATAATCTCACCATGGATTGTGAACTGGATGCGCTCCTGAGATTGCGCAGTGAAAT
Organism: uncultured Rhizobiaceae group bacterium; assembly: GCA_937944075.1. GTDB lineage: Bacteria > Pseudomonadota > Alphaproteobacteria > Rhizobiales > Rhizobiaceae > JAALLB01. The sequence continues at coordinate 1,676 of CALDZZ010000151.1, read as the reverse complement.
AAATGCAGCTGCACCCATTAGTGAAGATGAAAAGCCGAATTATAAAATCTCGGTAAACGACTTCATTATCAAGGCAATGGCCATGGCTTTGCGTGATGTTCCCATGGCAAATGCCTCATGGACTTCACAGGCACGTGTCCTTCACAAGCATTCAGATGTCGGAGTTGCGGTCGCAATTGCGGATGGGTTGATTACACCGATAGTTCGTCAGGCTGAATTAAAAACGCTTTCTGCAATTTCAATTGAAATGAAAGACCTGGCAAAACGTGCAAGGGATATGAAACTCGCTCCCAATGAATTCCAGGGCGGTTCGACTGCAGTTTCAAACCTTGGCATGTTTGGTGTTTCAAATTTCACATCCATCATCAATCCGCCACAAGCTTCCATCATCTCGATTGGCGCAGGTGAAAAACGTGCGGTCGTTAAGGATGGCGAACTTGTTGCTGCAACAGTGATGACAGCAACATTTGCCTTTGATCATCGTGTCATTGATGGCGCTTTGGGTGGGCAATTGGGCGTTGCGTTCAAAAAATATATTGAAAATCCTGCCAGCATGCTGGTCTAGCGAAAGCGCAACCTAGTTTTGACCTGTTTGATTAACAGTTCCGGTTTTTTCACCTGTAATGGGAGCTTTGCTCTTATCCTGGATATAACCGGCAATATCATCACCAAAACGGGCCATGCCAAGCACAACAATTGCTGCATAAACGATACTGGTTGCAGCCTTAATCCAACGGAGTGTCAAAAACTGCGTAACAGCACGAAGCAACAACAAAGCCATCAGCCCGATCCCTGGTCCCTTAACAATCCAGGGCAGGGGTTTGATGTTTGTAATCAGGTAATCAAGAATGTCCAAACGATCAGGTCTCCACTTGCGGGTATTTCTATAATAACTGATTCTGGTCACTATTGGGCAGGGGGTCTAATCGCGTGAAAACGATACTCGTATATGGCGATTCTCTCACCTGGGGTTCTGTTCCAGGTAAACCGAGACGACATCCCCGCATAGTTCGCTGGTCAAACGTTATGGCGAATGACCTGGGAGACGAATATGAAGTTATTACGGATGGTCTGCGTGGTCGTCTCACGGCTTATGATGAAAATCTGGCTGATTGTAACCGCAATGCTGCAAAAACGCTTCCTACGGCACTTTATGCCCATGCACCGCTTGATCTTGTTGTATTGATGCTTGGCACAAACGACATGCAACCGCATATTGCAGGAACCGCGATTGCTGCCATGCAAGGCATGAGGCGATTGGTGACCATTGTGCAGACCCATTTTGCAGGCCCTGATATTATAAATCCAAAAGTCTTGATCGTGTCACCACCAAAGCTTTGTAAAACAACGGATGAGTTCTACACTGGTTTTTTTGAAGGAACGATCGAACAATCCTTCCGTCTATCTGATTATTACCTTCAGATTGCACAGGAAAAGCAATGTTCATATTTTGATGCGGCTACAGTCGCAGTAACCTCACCTCTGGATGGTGTGCATCTGGATGAGGAAAATACAATCAATATCGGCAAGGCCTTGGCGCCAGTCGTTAAACAGATTTTGCAATAACAGCTCACAAGAGCACAAGGAGAAGGCAAGTGGCCAATTCATACGACGTAATCATTATCGGCTCTGGTCCGGGCGGTTATGTAACTGCCATCAGAGCCGGACAACTGGGC
>CALDZZ010000150.1 GCA_937944075.1 uncultured Rhizobiaceae group bacterium | reverse complement strand
CCTGCAATCTTTGCCAGTGGTTTGACCCATGTGAATTTCATAGCCAGATAACGGCAGGCTATATTCTATAGATTTGGACTTGGAATTTTTGACCGTTTTCTCAGGGTGCAATTTGGTTTCGATATTGAGCAATCCAAGCCCCTCGATCTCTCGCACATCCCCCTCAAGACGCATGGGATCAGAAATTTTTCTACCCAAAATCTGATACCCCCCACAAATACCAATGACCGTTCCACCCCTAGCAGCAAATGCCTTGATCGGTGCTTCCCATCCGTTTGTGCGAAGCTCTTGTATATCGGCAATGGTGGACTTGGAACCTGGCAGGATAACCATATCCGCATCTTTGGGAAACGGGTCCTCTTTTCGAATGAAATGCAGCGCAACATCCGCTTCAGCCTTGAACGGGTCAAGATCATCAAAATTGGCAATCTTGCCCATGGCGGGCACGACGATTTTGAACCCTTCATCTTGCGCTTTGCTCAACTTATCGAGCGCAACACTGTCTTCCGCAGGCAGTCTTTTAATGGCATCAACCCAAGGCAGAATGCCAAAGGACTTCCATTCAGTAAAATCCGTTATGGACTTCAGCCCCTCATCAAACAGCGAAATGTCTCCTCGAAACTTGTTGATGAGATAACCCACAATCATGTCACGATCTTCTTGTGGCAAAATTGTATGCGTCCCGACGATGGAGGCAATGACGCCACCTCGATCAATATCACCTATCAATACAACAGGCACTTGCGCCTCGCTGGCAAAGCCCATGTTGGCAATGTCGCCCGCACGCAGGTTTATCTCGGCAGGTGAACCAGCGCCCTCAACCAAGATCAAATCCGCATCTTCCCCGACACGCTCAAAACTCTCCATGACAGACGCCAGCAGTTTGGGTTTCATCGCAAGATATTCACGCGCCTTTGCATTCCCCCAGACCTTGCCTTGCACAACCACCTGAGAACCGATTTGATTTTGCGGTTTGAGCAAGACAGGATTCATGTGAACGGTTGGCTCTACGCCACACGCCAAGGCCTGTAACCATTGCCCACGACCGATCTCGCCCTCGCCTTCATCTGCCTTGGCTACAGCTGCATTATTAGACATGTTCTGCGGCTTGAACGGAACAACCTTTATACCACGGCGTTTAGCAGCACGGCAAAGCCCTGCGACAAGTACCGTCTTGCCGACATCAGAACCTGTCCCCTGAAACATGAGTGCGCGTGGCATTAATAAACTTTCTGCTCAAGACAATATCAGCGTGGCGTGCAGGCGCTTAGCCTTGCAGTTTGCTTTTTGCATTGGTCACTGTTGTTGCCAAAACGATAATGGTGGCAATGCCAGCCAGGACTGCAATGACCAACTGGCTTTCGACGTTTGCAGCCGTAATACCTGAAAAACCCCATGCAACGGCTATACCATAGGTCCAAATGCCGAGCCTTCGCTGAAAGTAAAGCGCAAAACACAAAGCCAAGACCAGCGCAATGACTGCAGCAACGACTTCACCAACAATGCCATATCCTGCCAGCAACAAGCCAATGGAAACAAAAGAGGCTGCGGTTAGCCACCCCCCGTACAAAGCAACCGGCCATTGGGCAATCCAGCCCGGTTCTGCATATTCGGTTTGTACAAGAGACGCCAAACAGGTAATGAGCATGATCCAGATCATGATTGTTGCCCATATTGGCGAAACAAGTGCCACCGGAAGCCAGAATGCACCCACAAGCAGGGACAAAAACAGCATGAACCGCCCACTCTCCCACTGGAAATCATCTTTCTGCTTCAACAATCCGTATAAGGCATGCACAACAAGCCCCAGATAAATCAACCCCCATATGGCAAAAGCCCATCCGGCAGGCTGAACAGGCGGGTTGTTTTGCGGAACGGGATAACGTTCCGGATCAAAGCCACCAAACTCGGGCGAAAAAAACGGCGCTGCAGCAAAAGCAATCGCCGTGAGAAGAACCAAAAACGCTTTCATGAAATATCCAGTACACTAAGAAACTATTGAACTGCCATAGTTAGATGATATCGCAATAATTTCAAGAAAGTTTGATTATGCGTGACGGGCAAACGTGTTACAAACTGCGCAGGCAAATGCAGGAAGTCAAAATGCACCAGACAAATTTATTCACCAACACACTCTTCAAGGTGGCTCTTGCCACAGCCATATTACTATCGCTCAGCATTTCAATGGCTTTTTCTGCGGAGTTCATGTCTGTTTCAAAGGCACATCAGCAATCAAAGGCCGGGCAAGTTTATCTGGTAGACATTCGCAGACCCTCGGAATGGAAACAAACAGGCGTTGCCAAGCATGCTTCTAAAATCACCATGCACCAAAAGGGTTTCCTTAATCAGATCTCTAAGCTCACTGGCGGCGACAAGGCTGCTCCGGTAGCCTTGATTTGCGCAAGGGGCAACCGCTCTACTCGTATGATCAATCTGCTGGAACAGAATGGTTATACAAATGTGTACAACGTCAAGGAAGGCATGTTGGGCTCACCTGAAGGGGCAGGCTGGCTGGCCAAGGGATTACCACTAAAATAAAGACTTGCCAGTCGGCAAAACCCTGCATTAGTCTTTGTCTTTCAAATGAGGGATGAAAACAATGACGGATGAGAGTGCCGGAACAAAATCCGGGTTTCGCAAGCAATGGCATTACATGCCTCAGGTTCCTGTACAAACATCCCCTCTTTTTGCCTGGCCTCCCAAGCCGATGAAAGCGATCAAATGGATTGCCGGCAGTTGGTTTACAATCAGTGAAAATGTCATTCTCGTCATACTCGCAACCCTCATTTGGATCTACGCCTCCCCTTCACTTGAAACAGCACAAACCTTGAGACTGGAATGGATATTACCGGTTTATTTGAGAAACATCATTTTGATGACCATGGTTGCCGGAGGCCTGCACTGGTTTTTTCACAGCAGTAAAAAGCAGAAAGACCACCTGAAATTTGATGCAAGGGAAGTCCCCTCAAAAGGAAAGAGCTTTACCTTCAACAACCAGCTTTATGACAATGTTTTCTGGACATTGGGAAGCGGCGTAACACTTTGGACGCTTTATGAGGCTGGCATGCTATGGGCCATGGCAAATGGCTATATCCCAAGCCTGCTCTATTCTGATAATCCCGTGTGGTTTGCTGTCCTGTTGTTTTTAACGCCTCTATGGATATCCTTTCACTTTTACTGGATACACAGGTTCCTGCACTGGCCACCGATGTATAAAATTGCCCACGCGCTTCACCATCGCAATACGAATGTAGGGCCATGGTCAGGACTATCGATGCACCCAATCGAGACCGTGCTGTTTTTCTCTTCCGTACTCATTCACGTTATCATTGCAGCGCACCCGATCCATATCCTGTTTAATCTGATGCATCAGGGTCTGACCGCAGCCACCTCGCATACAGGCTTTGAGTCCCTTGTAGTCAAAGACAAATCAAGACTGGCGCTGGGTCGCTTCCATCATCAGATGCATCATCGGTATTTTGAATGCAATTATGGCAATCTGGAAGTGCCATGGGACAAGGTTTTCGGCTCATTCCACGACGGAACAGATGAAAGCCATGAAGAGTTCAAAAAGCGCAGACGCGACTTGATGGGCTAGAAAACCAGATTCATCATCGTCAGTGATACAATCAGGAACAGGATGGTCATTATACCACCGGTTCGCATGAAATCGACAACACGGTAGCCTGCAGGGCCCATGATGAGGGCATTCACCTGGTGGGTTGGTATCAGAAACGAATTCGAGGTAGAGATGGCTACCGTCATGGCAAAGATTGCCGGATCACCGCCAGATGCAACAGCAATCGAAACCGCAAGCGGCACAAGCAAGACAGTCGCACCAACATTCGACATGATGAGTGTGAAGACAGTGGAGAGCACTGCAACTCCAACCTGAAGTCCCCAGACAGGAACCCCTTCAAGAACATCAAGAATTTGCTGCGCTATCCACTCTGCAGTCCCCGTAGACTGTACCGCCTGGCCCAATGGTATCAGGCTGGCAAGCAGAAAGACCGTACTCCAGCTTACAGCCTTGTAGGCTTCATCAATATCAAGCACCTTGGTCAAGATCATGCCAACTGCGCCAACCAGAAGACAAAGCGACAAAAGCACCTCGGAAAACAGGATGAGACCCAGCGCTACAAGGAAGAAGAAAAGTGCCCACCACACTTTCTTGGGCCGCAATTCATCGCGCGGAAAGTCCGAAGTCACGACGACAAAATCACGGTCCTTGGAAAGCCTTGTCAGTGCTGTCCAGGTTGAATGAATGGCCAGCGTATCACCTTGATGCAGGGGAACCTCGCCGACCGGGGTGGAAACATGATCCTCGGTTTCTACATAACTGAGCGTCTCACCAAATCTGTGAATACCCAGCAAACTGGCACCATAGCGCTTCCTGAAAGCAACATCATGCGCACATTTGCCAATCAGGGAAGAGTCTGGCGGTATCACCACTTCAGCCACACCTGACTTCGTTGGCGCATAATCTTCTGCAAAGACTTCAAGCGACTTCAACACCTTGAAGCCTTCCATCTTTGCCATTTGCATCACATCTTCCTTGCCACCCAAAACGGCAAGCCTGCAAGGTGTCACGATTTTTGTCTGAATTACAGGCGCAAACCATCGCTGACCCTTGTGAAAGGAGCCAATAATATAAATATGATCACGCTTCATGATGTCATCAAAGGTTTGCCCCTCACATTCATGACCTTCAGGTACAATCACCTCAAACACATCTGCATCCAGTTCATACATGCGCTTGAGGTAATTCTTGAGCGTTTGGCTTTTTGCGCCATCGTTTGACTCTTGCGCCTTTGGCAAAACCCAGCGCCCAAACAAGACAAAATACAAGATGCCGGTTGTAATGAGGGCCATGCCAATCGGCGTGACCGAAAACAGGTCAAACGGCTCCATTTGCATATCAGCAGGTAAATCCTTGTTTGAAGTTACAAGCAGATCGTTCAGAAGGATAAGCGGCGACGAGCCCACCATTGTCAGGGTTCCGCCCATGATGGCACAAAACCCCATCGGCATTAACATTCGACTGAGCGGCAGTCCGGTCCGCAGGGATATTCGGCTGACAACCGGCAAAAACAAAGCTGCAGCGCCTACATTTTGCATGAAGGAAGAAATAATCCCGACTGTTCCGGAAATGATTGCAATAAGCCTGCGTTCCGTATTGCCACCGTATTTGAGGATAATTGCAGCTACGCGGCTCATGACCCCGGTCTTGTCCAGCCCTGCACCAATGATCATGACCGCAATGATTGAAATGACGGCATTTGAGGCAAAGCCACTGAAAATCTGATTGATGTCGGCCAGACTTTCCAGCCCTGGTATGAAGGTCAAAAGGCCAAGCATGAGCATAATGAGGATTGCAGCGAGATCAACGCGAACAACCTCGGATACAAACAGGAATACTGTAAAGCCCAACAAGGCCAGAACCACAGTCATCTCGGTGGTTAGTGTAACAACATCCATTGTTAGTCGTGCCTCTCCCAAGTAAAAACTTCTTACGGCAATCAGACTACGGTGTTCAAGGGTAGGAACTACTTGGCGCTACTGAAGGGCAAAACTGGAATCATGCCGTTCTGATCAGATTTATACACAGCACAACAAATGAAAAAAGTCTTGATTTTTTCATGAGAGTGATATTCCATGAAATTATAGGAACGAACGGATTCTACAGGATAACAAATAACAAGAATGGCCTCACCTGCGGAAAAATTTGATCATGCCAATACGAATATTTCGTCTGTTGGCATAGACATTAGGGCGCTTCGCAAAAGCCGTTCTATCACGCTTGTGGATTTTGCTGAAAAGCTTGGGCGTTCTGTCGGGTTTGTGAGTCAAATAGAGCGAGGCATTTCAGAGCCTTCTATCCAGGACCTGCGCAATATCGCGGCCATGTTTGACGTGCCTGTGAGTTTCTTTTTTGGTGAACATTCAGGCGATGAAAACGAAGGGCGTTATATTGTGCGCGCATCCGAGCGCCGCAGACTTGGCAATCCTGAAGAAGGTTTGGTTGAGGAGCTGCTTTCACCTGATCTTGGCGGTACCTTTGAAATGATCCGCTCCGAATTTGCGCCAGGTGCAACCCTAGAAGAACCACAACAACGAGATACGGAAGAATCCGGATTTGTCGTTTCCGGCACCTTTGAAATTGAAATATCCGGCGTTTGGCATACCCTTAATGAAGGAGATTCCTTTCGCTTTGCCGGCGAACCCTATCGTTGGCGAAATACATCAAAACAATCTGCAATTCTGATCTGGGCGGTTTCACCCCCCGTATACTGATTTATCTTTTGGGAGAAAGAAAACATGGCTGATTTACCATCCACTGCACGCGTGGTCATCATCGGAGGCGGCGTCGTTGGCGTTTCGGGTCTTTATCATCTGGCAAAGGCCGGCTGGACAGATTGTGTCCTGCTGGAAAAAAACGAACTGACCGCAGGATCAACCTGGCATGCTGCGGGTAACTGCCCTAACTTTTCCGGTTCATGGGCTGTCATGAACATGCAGCGCTACGGACTTGAGCTTTATCGCGGTCTGGCTGATGAAGTTGACTACCCAATGAATTACGCGGTTACAGGGTCAATTCGCCTGGGCCATTCCAAGGAACGCATGCAGGAATTTGAACGTGTTGCCGGCATGGGGCGCTATCAGGGGCTTGATATGGAAATCATGTCTCTGGATGACATCAAGGAAAAACATCCTTTCTGTGAAACCCACGAACTTGCTGGCGGACTATGGGACCCGCTTGATGGCGACATTGACCCGGCTCAGCTTACACAAGCCCTTGCAAAAGGCGCCAGAAACATGGGGGCAAAAATTGTTCGCATGTGCCCGGCAACAGGCGTAACAAAAGATGGTGATGAATGGATTGTGCATACCGACAAAGGTGATATCCGCTGTGAAATCGTGGTCAATGCTGCAGGCTATTATGCTCAGCGCGTTGGTGAATGGTTCAAGCCTTACGGTGGCAGAACCGTTCCTCAAATTACCATGTCTCACCAATATTTCCTGACCGAGGAAATTCCTGAGCTTGAAGCATGGACAAAAGAACAAGGGCATAAAGTACCACTTCTGCGTGATGTCGATACATCCTACTATCTGCGTCA
>CALDZZ010000149.1 GCA_937944075.1 uncultured Rhizobiaceae group bacterium | reverse complement strand
GCTATTGGCGTGCTAATTGCAGCAATTTTAGTTTATTGGTTGAAAACATGATGACTGAACATAATGTCAGAAACTTTAACATCAACTTCGGCCCTCAGCACCCCGCTGCACATGGTGTTTTGCGCTTGGTGCTTGAGCTGGATGGTGAGGTCGTGGAGCGTGTGGATCCGCATATCGGGCTTTTGCACCGTGGTACTGAAAAGCTGATTGAGTACAAGACCTACCTTCAGGCAATTCCATATTTCGATCGCCTTGATTATGTCTCTCCAATGAATCAGGAACATGCATTCGCAATGACAGTTGAAAAACTGGCCGGTATTGAAGTTCCGCGAAGAGGTCAATTGATCAGGGTTCTTTATTCCGAAATTGGCCGTATTCTTTCTCATTTGCTGAACATTACAACTCAAGCCATGGATGTAGGTGCACTGACGCCACCACTTTGGGGTTTTGAGGAACGCGAAAAGCTGATGATCTTTTATGAGCGTGTGTGTGGTGCAAGGTTGCATGCTGCTTATTTCCGTCCAGGTGGTGTTCATCAGGATTTACCGGATGGACTACTGGATGACATTGACGCTTGGTGCGACCCTTTTCTCGATGTTGTTGACGACATTGACCAGCTTCTTACTGATAACCGCATCTTCAAACAGCGGAATGTTGATATTGGCATTGTGAGCCTTGATGATGCCTGGGCCTGGGGCTTTTCGGGTGTGATGGTGCGCGGATCAGGTGCTGCCTGGGATTTGCGCAAGTCACAACCATACGAATGCTATGAGGAAATGGAATTTGATATTCCGGTTGGCAAAAATTGTGATAATTACGACCGTTATCTCATTCGTATGGAAGAAATGCGCCAGTCTGTACGCATCATGAAGCAGTGTATTGCCAAGATGCGTGAGCCGGAAGGTCAGGGGCCTGTGTCTTCTACAGATGGCAAGGTTGTTCCACCAAAGCGCGATGAAATGAAACGCTCAATGGAAGCGCTCATTCACCATTTCAAACTGTATACCGAAGGTTACAAGGTGCCAGCGGGCGAGGTTTATTGCGCTGTTGAAGCACCCAAGGGTGAATTTGGGGTCTATCTGGTTTCAGATGGCTCAAACAAACCTTATCGCTGCAAGTTGCGCGCTCCGGGATATGCTCACTTGCAGGCCATGGATTTCATGTGCAGGGGACACCTGCTGGCAGATGTGTCTGCCATTCTCGGGTCTCTTGATATCGTATTTGGAGAGGTTGATCGGTGACACGAAAGTTCGGTCTTTTCTCTGTTTGTCTGATGCTGGCTGCTTGCAACTCAAGCACGGTAGGCCCAAACGCGCCTACTGCCGAATTTAAGGAAAAAGAGCAATTGGCCTTGCAAAATATCATGTGTGCATTCGAACCGCATCCTGAAGGGAAGCAGTCACCATGTGCACATCTGATTGAAAACCGTTTGTTGCTGGGCAAGTTCTTTGCACCACTTTTGCCGCGTAACATGAAAGAGGCAGAACAATTAAGAGGTCGTCGGATTACAACAAAATTCATTGTTGAATCAGCCGCCAAGATCAGGCAATGCCAAAAGGTACCCCTGGAAAATTCAATTAATGTTATTCGTGATGTGAAAATAGCAGGCGGTACATATTTGCTGAAAGGCACTTCGCCACTGTCCGAAGAAACGTCCTCCTGTTTTTTAACACCAGTTCAAGAAGGCTCGTAAGAAATGTCCGTAAGACGTCTGGCTGATGATACCGTTCAACCTGCCAAGTTTGCATTCAGTCGTGATAATACGACTGTTGTTAAAGGCTGGATAAAAAAATATCCAAAAGACCGGAAAGCTTCAGCGGTGATTCCGCTCTTGATGATTGCTCAAGAACAGGATGGTTGGGTCACCAAGGCTTCTATTGAGCACATCGCAGAAATGCTTGAGATGCCTTATATCCGCGTTTTGGAAGTGGCAACATTCTATACGCAGTTCATGCTTCAGCCAGTTGGTACCAAAGCGCACATTCAGGTTTGTGGAACAACACCTTGCATGCTTCGTGGCTCGGAAGAATTGATGAAGGTTTGCAAGGCAAAAATCAACGAAAAGCAATTTGAAACAAATCTTGCCGGAACGCTTTCATGGGAAGAGGTTGAATGTCAGGGCGCATGTGTTAACGCGCCAATGGTGATGATTTTCAAGGATACGTATGAAGATCTTACAGCTGAAAGACTGGAAGAGATTATTGGTGCCTTTGAAGAAGGAAAGGGCATTGAAGTCGAGCCAGGGCCACAGATAGACCGGATTTATTCTGCACCAGCAGGTGGTCTGACGTCGCTAAAAGACATGCCGACTGAACCAAAGGTTGCCAAGACACCTGGTGTTTCAAAAACCAAAAGTTCGGCTGCAAAGAAAAACACAAAAACAGCTGATACACCAAAATCAGCGAGTACAAAAACGACTACATTAAAAGCAAAACCCAAGGCTTCTGATACAAGCAAAAGTGACATTGCCTCAAAAACGTCAAAGGCATCAGGACCAACCCGTCTCAACAAGCCACAAGGCAAGGCAGATGACTTGAAGATGATTTCTGGTGTGGGACCAAAACTGGAAAAAACACTCAACTCATTGGGATTCTGGCATTTTGCGCAAATTGCAGCCTGGAAAAAATCTGATGTTGCTGTTGTTGATAATGAGTTATCATTCAAGGGGCGGATTGAACGTGACGACTGGATAAAGCAGGCAAAGAAGCTTGCCAAACAGTCATAATTTAAAACCATGAAAAGGGCTTGGAGGAATTTATTATGAGTACAGAAAATGACAACACAACAATGTGGCAGATGGGAAGCATATTTGCAGGTTTGATTTGTGCAGGATTATCCTGGTACATGCTCTCACCACTGCTTTCAAGTATTCCGCTTATTATTCTATCAATCTTTATTTTTGCGGTTACTTCTTGGGGTATCTATGAAGCTTTTGTAGGCTATGATGGTTCATCACGTGAACCGCAAACATTTGGTGAAAATGCTGTAAACCCGACAGTCTCCAAAATGGGTTTGACCGACAGGGATGCTTGGACAGGGGCTGCTTCCGGTGATGCAAAAATGGCCGCTGCACCTGCTGCACTTGCCGTTGCTGGCGCTGGCGCTGCTGCAGCCACAGCTTCGGTTGCAAAGTCTTCCAAATCCGCCAGCAAACCTGCTGCCAAGAAAACCACTGCGACTGCAACAAAAGCAACGCCTGCTAAAAAGACGTCAGCAAAAACCAAGACTGCAAAGCCGGCAGCAGCTTCCAAAGCAACTGCAAAGGCAGCGTCTAACAAAGCAGCAGCGCCTAAAAAGGCCGGTCCGGTTCGCCTGAAAAAAGCCAAGGGCAAGGCTGATGATCTGAAGTTGATTTCTGGTGTCGGACCCAAGCTTGAAAAGACACTTAATGATCTTGGTTTCTGGCATTTCTACCAGATTGCAGAGTGGAAGAGAGCCGACGTTGCTGTTGTTGATGATGAACTATCATTCAAAGGTCGAATTGACCGTGATGAATGGATCAAGCAAGCCAAGAAACTGGCAAAGCAAAAAGCTTGATAAACTGAGCCTGAGGGAAAAGAATGGCACTACAGGATAAAGACAGAATTTTCACGAATATTTACGGCCTTCATGACAAGTCATTGAAGGGCGCAAAAAAGCGTGGGCATTGGTCTGGAACAAAAGGGTTTATCAAGAAGGGCCCGGAATGGATTGTCGATCAGGTGAAAGCCTCTGGCCTTCGTGGTCGTGGCGGTGCCGGATTTCCGACCGGCCTTAAATGGTCCTTCATGCCCAAGCCTGAACGTTCTGATGGTCGTCCGTCTTATCTCGTTATCAATGCTGATGAATCAGAGCCAGGTACATGCAAGGATCGTGACATCATGCGTCACGATCCACATACGCTTATTGAAGGCTGTCTGATTGCCGGTTGTGCCATGAACGCACATGTTTGCTACATTTATGTGCGAGGCGAATACATTCGAGAACGCGAAGCACTGCAAGCGGCCATTGATGAATGTTACGATGCGGGCCTCCTTGGCAAGAATAACAAAAATGGTTGGGACTTCGACATTCACGTTCACCATGGAGCAGGCGCCTATATCTGCGGTGAAGAAACAGCACTTCTGGAATCGCTCGAAGGCAAGAAAGGCCAGCCCCGCCTGAAACCACCATTTCCGGCAAACGTTGGTCTTTATGGTTGCCCTACAACCGTGAACAATGTGGAATCTGTCGCAGTCGTGCCAACCATTTTGCGCAGGGGCGCAGACTGGTTCGCAGGCTTTGGTGCAGAGCGCAACGCAGGAACAAAGCTGTTCTGTATTTCAGGGCACGTTGAGCGTCCGTGTACAGTTGAAGAAGAAATGTCCATTCCCTTCAAGGAATTGATAGAACGCCATTGTGGTGGCATTCTTGGTGGCTGGGACAATCTTCTGGCTGTTATTCCGGGTGGCTCATCAGTGCGGTGTGTGCCGGCCGAGCAAATGATCAATACTCCGATGGATTTTGATTCATTGTCCGCTTTGAAATCAGGTCTTGGAACAGCAGCCGTGATCGTCATGAACAAAGAGACAGACATTGTAAGAGCCATCGCGCGCCTTGCATATTTTTACAAGCATGAATCTTGTGGCCAATGTACTCCTTGTCGTGAGGGGACTGGCTGGATGTGGCGTGTACTGACGCGCATGGCAGAAGGCCGTGCCCAGAAAAAAGAAATCGACATGTTGCTGGAAGTGACAAAACAGGTCGAAGGTCATACCATTTGTGCGCTTGGCGATGCCGCTGCCTGGCCAGTGCAGGGGCTTATCACGCACTTCCGTCACGAAATTGAAGCACGCATTGACGCCTATTCAGCCAATTCTGATCCTGATGGCGCGGTATCTGACAAGGTTCTGGAGGCTGCTGAGTAACTCACCATGCACCTTGCCCAACTTAACATAGCCAAGCCAAAATACGCCAATGATGACGTGCGTTTTGCAGAGTTTATGGATAACCTTGAGCGTATCAATGGTTTGGGTGAAAGCATGCCTGGCTTTGTGTGGATACACAAGGATGAGACAGGTCATGCAATGGAAATGTCGACGCCATGGCCGGATGCAGCTGCAAATCTCACGGTTTGGCAATCTCCCGAGGATCTCGAGCATTTTGTCTGGAACACGGTTCACAAGCAGTTTTATAACAAGAAAGCCAACTGGTTTAAGGAAATGTCATCCAACCACTTTGTCATGTGGTGGATAGAAGAGGGGCATAAGCCAACCTTAGAGGAAGCAAAGTCACGTCTTGATCATCTTGATAATCATGGCGATACGGATTTTGCATTTGGGTGGTCACATCTTCCACATGTGAAGTTGTGGCAAAGTCAACGGTGCGGATAACAGGGAGAAGTAGAATGTCTAAAACACAAAAATCTGTCCGTTCCGCAAAATTGTTGAAGTACGTGGAAACGGCACTCTTGTCATTGGGTAAAGCCAGAAAGCACGCAAAAAAACTCGCCAAACACGAAAAGCGTGCAATAGCTGCCCTTCTTGAAGTTGAGGCTCTTGTTGAGGATGCAAAATCCTGCAATTGCAAAAAATCCAAAAAGAAAAAATCTTCAAAAAAGAATAATGCTGACAAGTCAAGGAACAGCACAAGCGCTAACAGTTATGTGAATGGTGATAAATCTGATGACGCTCTAATGGTAACGGCGGCTGACATCGATGAACCATTGCTATCCATCAAGTCACTCGAGAATACCTTGGACACCCCAAGAGATGGGCAGGCAGACGAACTACACTTGATCTCCGGCATCGGACCAAAGCTGGAAGAACTACTGCATGGTTTGGGCATTTATCATTTTGATCAAATTGCAAACTGGACACAGGCAGAAATTGATTGGGTAGATGATTATCTTCAGTTTTCCGGACGCATTGAAAGGGATAACTGGATAGAACAGGCAAAAGCTCTCGCCGCAGGCGGCAGAGACGAATACGTGAGAGTATTCGGAAAGGAGCCGCGTTAAAAGCGGCGAAAGACGGAAAAAACAACATGACGAAACTCATCATTGACGGCAAGGAAATTGAGGTCCCGGATCATTATACGATCCTGCAGGCTTGTGAAGAAGCTGGCGCGGAAATCCCGCGTTTCTGTTTCCATGAACGTTTGTCTATTGCAGGCAACTGCCGCATGTGTCTGGTTGAAGTAAAAGGCGGACCGCCAAAGCCGCAGGCCTCCTGTGCTCTTGGCGTCCGTGATTGTCGACCGGGACCAAATGGTGAACCGCCGGAGATTTCAACCAAATCACCCATGGTCAAAAAGGCCCGTGAAGGGGTGATGGAATTCCTGCTTATCAACCACCCACTTGATTGCCCGATTTGTGATCAGGGTGGTGAATGTGACCTGCAAGACCAGGCCATGGCTTATGGTGTTGATAAAAACCGTTTTGCAGAAAACAAGCGTGCTGTAGAAGACAAGTATATCGGCCCGCTTGTTAGAACGAAAATGACACGTTGCATTCACTGTACGCGCTGTGTCCGCTTTACAACGGAAGTTGCCGGCATTTCAGAGCTTGGACTTCTGGGGCGTGGTGAAGATGCCGAGATTACAACCTATCTTGAAACGGCAATGACTTCTGAAATGCAGGGCAATGTGATTGACCTTTGTCCGGTTGGTGCTCTCACGTCACGTCCGTATCAGGACACGGCTCGCCCTTGGGAATTGCGCAAAACAGAATCCATTGATGTCATGGATGCCGTTGGCTCAAGTATCAGGGTTGATGCGCGTGGTCGTGAAGTCATGCGTATCATGCCACGCCTGCATGAGGATGTGAATGAGGAATGGATTTCAGACAAATCCCGTTTCATTTGGGATGGCTTGAAATCCCAGCGTCTCGACAAGCCTTATGTTCGGGTAGGTGGTACATTGAAACCTGCAACCTGGGATACGGCATTTGCGACTATTGCTCGCAAAATGAAAACTGTAAAAGCAGACAAGATCGGTGCAATTGCAGGGGCATTGTCATCTGTTGAGGATATGTTTGCACTGAAGAGCCTGATGGAAAAACTCGGTTCTCCAAACATGGATTGTCGTGAACCTGGCAATATCCTTCACCCAAAAAATGGTCGTGAAACCTATCTCTTCAATTCAACCATTGCAGGCATTGAAGAAGCGGATGCGCTGTTGATTGTTGGTTCAAATCCACGCTTTGAAGCGGCGGTGCTTAATAGCCGTATTCTGAAGCGTGTAAAAATGGGTAACTTCCCGGTTGGAGTTGTCGGTGAGGTCGGTGACCTTCGCTATGAATATGAACACTTGGGTTCAGGTGCAAACACAATAAAAGAGCTGGTTTCTGGTAAAAACAAGTTTGCTGCCAAGCTTAAGAAAACCAAAAAGCCGATGATTATCATCGGGCAGGGTGCATTGACCCGTTCTGACAGCAAGGCACTTGTGGGTCTGCTCGGGGAACTTGCAAAAACCACTGGCGTGATTTCCAAAGACTGGAATGGTTATAACGTATTGCATACCAATGCGTCACAAGTAGGCGGCCTTGATCTTGGGTTCGTGCCAAGTACTGGCGGTAAAGATACAGCTTCAATGTTGAAAAACATGGAAGTGCTTATTCTTCATGGCGCAGATGAACTGGCACTGAATGAAGCAAAAGGCTTCAAGATTTATATCGGTAGTCATGGCGATGTCGGGGCTCACCACGCTGATGTGATTCTTCCTGCTTCGACTTACACTGAAAAATCAGGTAGTTTTGTTAATACAGAAGGTCGTGTTCAGATGACTTCGCGCGCAGCATTTGCACCAGGCGAAGCCAAGGAAGACTGGGCAATTCTTCGTGCATTATCCGCATATTTGGGTGCTACGCTCGGTTTTGACAGTCTCGCAGATTTGCGCAGTCAACTTTATTCCCAATTTCCTCACTTTGCCATGCTTGATGAGGTTGCAGTAACAGGTGAAGTTGATGTAAACGCTATCTCGAAATCATTGGGTGCTTCAAAAACGGGGAAGGTTCTTGATACACCGCTCACAAGTCCGATTGAGGATTACTTCATGACCAATCCAATTGCACGCGCATCCAAAGTGATGGCTGAATGTTCTGCGCTCAGAGCAGGACGCATGCAAGAAGCAGCGGAATAGGCTGAGGGAACCGAAAACATGCAAGCAATCTTCGATTATCTCTGGCCTGTGATTGTAGTCTTTGGGCAAAGCCTACTGCTATTGGTCGCACTGCTGGTCTTTACCGCTTACATCCTCTATGCCGACCGCAAAATCTTTGCTGCCGTGCAAATGCGCAGGGGACCAAACGTTGTGGGCCCTTGGGGGTTGCTGCAATCCTTTGCCGATTTGCTCAAATTTGTTATCAAGGAACCCATTATTCCTGCCAGTGCGAGCAAGGCAGTATTTGTTATTGCGCCGATTGTATCTGCCGTATTAGCCATGGCTGCATGGGCAGTTATCCCACTGGATAAAGGTTGGGCAATTGCAGACCTTAATCTTGGTATCCTGTTTGTGTTCGCAGTTTCCTCGCTTGAAGTATATGGCGTAATCATGGGTGGGTGGGCATCGAATTCCAAATATGCGTTTCTTGCGGCACTCCGTTCTGCTGCGCAAATGGTTTCCTATGAAGTATCCATTGGTTTTGTGATCATAACCGTACTCTTGTGCGTGGGGTCACTTCGCATGGATGATATCATCATGGCTCAGCAAACCGGATTTGGCACCCATTACCTTGGCATGGGTTCATCCTTCCTGGATTGGCACTGGTTGCCGCTCTTCCCGATGTTCATCATCTTCTTTATTTCAGCGATTGCCGAAACAAACCGTCCACCATTTGATTTGCCAGAAGCTGAATCGGAACTGGTTGCGGGTCATATGGTTGAATATTCATCGACTCTGTTCCTGCTCTTCTTCCTGGGTGAATTTGTTGCTATCATCTTGATGTGCGCGCTAACGACCGTTCTATTCTTGGGCGGTTGGTTGCCTCCATTTGATGTTTGGTTCCTGAATTGGATACCAGGCACATTCTGGTTCGTTTTGAAGATGCTACTCGTATTCTTCGCCATGGCCATGGTTCGCGCCGTTGTACCGCGTTATCGCTATGACCAGTTGATGCGTTTGGGCTGGAAAGTCTTCCTGCCAATCTCGCTCTTTATGGTTTTCGCAACAGCATTGGTTTTACAAATCACAGGGTGGGTCGCAGCATGATAATATCACCTTGGTTAATTGGCGGAATA
>CALDZZ010000148.1 GCA_937944075.1 uncultured Rhizobiaceae group bacterium | reverse complement strand
TAGAGAAATTATCAATATTCCGGATCCCATCTTGCGCCAGGTCTCAAAGCCTGTTGAGCAGATTACGCCTGAACTGCTGGCAATGCTGGATGACATGGCAGAAACCATGTATGAAGCGCCAGGCATCGGGCTGGCCGGTATACAGATTGCCTTGCCTCTGCGGGTCGTTGTTGTCGATTGTGACCAGCGTTCAAAGGCCGAGGAAGAAGCTGAAGATGATACGCCTCAACGAGAGGAAGCGCCGCAACAAGAAGAGCGCAATCCGATCTTCCTAATCAATCCGGAAATCACCTTTTTCAGCGAAGAGCCTTCAACTTATGAAGAAGGCTGTCTTTCAATTCCCGAATATTATGCTGAGGTTGAACGTCCGGCAGGTTGCGTCGTCAAGTATATAGATCGTGATGGCAAGGGGCAGGTGCTCAAGGCGGAAGGACTGTTATCTACCTGCCTTCAACATGAAATAGACCACCTCAATGGCGAATTGTTCATCGACCATATTTCAAAACTGAAGCGTGATCGGGTACTCAAGAAGTTTTCAAAAATAGCCAAACTATCTGGCATCGGGCATGCAAGCCCGCTAACGCTTTAAGGGTTCGCTTAAATGGCGTTGCGCATCATTTTCATGGGAACCCCGGATTTTTCGGTTCCCGCCTTGGTTGAACTGGTCAGTCAAGGCCATGAGATCGTCGCCTGTTATTCACAGCCTCCCAGACCTGCTGGAAGACGCGGACTGGAACTGAAAAAATCTCCGGTTCATGAAAAGGCACAAGAGCTTGGGATTCCTGTCTTTACGCCTGAAAGCCTGAAGTCGGAAGAAGAACAGGAAACGTTCAAGTCACACCAAGCAGATGTGGCGATTGTCATTGCCTATGGCTTGCTCTTGCCTGCACAAATTCTGGAAGCCCCGCGTCTTGGTTGTTATAACGGACACGCATCCCTGTTGCCACGCTGGCGCGGTGCTGCTCCCATACAAAGAGCAATCATGGCTGGCGATGAACAGACAGGCGTCAACATCATGAAAATGGATGTCGGACTTGATACAGGGCCTGTGGCATTGAGTGAAGAAATGCCCATCGGCAAAAATATGACTGCAGGCGAGTTGCATGATGCCTTGTCCCAAATGACAGCAACCCTTATGGCAAAGGCAGTTTCCGCGCTTGATAATGGCAGTCTGGAATTGACTGAACAAAGTCAGGAAGGCGTAGTTTATGCCAGCAAGATCGACAAGGCGGAAACAAGAATTGATTGGTCAAAACCGGCACAAGAAGTCCACAATCACATTCGAGGGTTATCTCCGTTTCCCGGAAGCTGGTGCGAAATGATGCTGGGCGGGAAACTTCAAAGGGTAAAGGTTTTAAGTTCTGAAATCGTGAGTGGCTCCGGAAAGCCTGCCACGGTTATGGACGACCTGACCGTCTGTTGTGCAGAAGGTGCCATAAAACTTGTTCGGGTGCAAAGAGCCGGAAAACAGGCACAATCGGCAGAAGAGTTTCTGAGAGGCAACAAGGTCGAGGCTGTGAGCTGATGCCACGTTACAAGCTCACCGTTGAATATGACGGCATGCCATATCGCGGATGGCAGAAACAGGAGGGCCTTCCCACGATTCAGGAGGCAATCGAAAAAGCCATGACGCAATTTGCCCAGCATGAGGTTACAGTCTTTGCAGCAGGGCGCACGGATGCAGGCGTTCATGCCCGAGGCCAGGTAATCCATGTTGATTTTGAAAAAGTCTGGAAGACTGATAAAATACAGGAAGCAACCAACGGCCTGTTGAAGCTGGCAGGGCATCCGGTTTCCATACTCAAGGTTGAAGAAGCGGCAGATGATTTTGACGCCAGGTTTTCTGCCAAATATCGATCCTACAAATACCGCATTATCAACCGTCGCGCACCCCTGACAGTAGATCTTGAGCGTGCCTTGTGGGTGCGCTTCCCGCTTGATGTGGAGGCCATGCATGAGGCAGCACAAGAGCTTATCGGTGAACATGATTTCACGACGTTTCGCTCAACCGACTGTCAGGCAAAATCGCCCATCCGTACGCTGGATAAACTTGATGTCAATCGCATCAGTGAAACAGAAATCGAAATCATCGCAGAAGCCCGCGCCTTTCTGCATAATCAAATCAGGTCTTTTGCAGGCACGCTCAGATTGGTTGGTGATGGCAAATGGTCAAGGCAGGATCTGGTCGATGCACTGCACGCAAGGGACCGAACAAGATGCGGCCCGGTTGCCGTACCTTACGGCTTGTATTTCATGAAAGTCGGTTATTAAGGCTTGCAGCCTGGGCTGCATCTACGGCTGTTGAAACAAGACCAAACCAGCCATTTATGGTTCTCTCCATGCTCAGTTCCACAACCAGTATAATCAGCAAAAGTAAAAAGGCCTTGGGGCCGTTCAGACCCAACAAAAGCTTGATACAGCGATAGGCGAAAAACATCATGATAAACATGAGAAAAATGGCCAAGGTTATCAACGGGCTGTCTTCTCCTGATATCATGAGTGATAAAGGCAAAAACAAAACGATTGTTGCAAGGATCATCCAGTTTTGAGAAATGATGTAGCGGCGAATACTGCCGTCATATTGCAACAGGGCGCCCATCAGATACGCGATTAAGTAGCCTGTCAGTTGGCCGATGATAAGCGTCCCCAGATTAACATTCTTGAACTTTGAATAGGGTGTATCTTCAGGGATTAATTCCTGAGCTATCTCACTCATAAATGCGGTAGGCAGGTAGAAAAGATAGATCAGGCTTGCACAAAGCAACATAAGCCATGACAACAGCCAATGAGCATGCGTTGTCTGGATGTAGGCACCAGCACTACGCTCACCCTTGAGCAGAAGCACAAATGCCTTGGCAATACTGGATGCAGTTTGAAGAAAAAATCCCATAGAAGGGATTTAATCAAAAATCATGCAAAAGCAATCAAATTCACCACATGGTTTTATTGGCGCGTTCTTCCCATGCAGCATCATAATCTGGCCCACCCACCTTGTTATCAGAAAGGTAAGCCAGCACATCACCGGGTGTTGGTAGGCTGGAAAGGTCTATTTGCGCATCTTGTTCCCAGAGTTTTGAGCGAACAATTGCTCGGCCGCACTGGAAATAAATGGCCTTTGTTTTGATTACAATAACACTGCGTGGCTCTTTGCCCTGTTCTGCAAACCCTGCCTTGAGTTCAGGGTCAATCGACACATAAGCCTCGCCGTTGATACGCAAGCTTGTGCGTGAACCGGGAATTAAAAAGCAAAGTGCAATCTTTGGGTCGCGAACAATGTTCTTCAAAGAGTCACAACGATTGTTGCCCCGACGGTCGGGCATCATGAGCGTGTGTTCATCATGTACCCGAACAAAGCCGGGAACATCGCCACGCGGAGAACAATCCAGCCCTTCCGGACCAGATGTTGCCAGCGAACAAAAAGGGGATTTTTCAATGAACTCACGATACATGGGTATGACTTCGGCCACCTCTTTCACGAGAGAGGCCTCACCCGGCATGCCATAGAGCGCTTCCAATTGTTCAATGCTTTCTATCC
>CALDZZ010000147.1 GCA_937944075.1 uncultured Rhizobiaceae group bacterium | reverse complement strand
GGCAGACATTTGGCAAACCGTGTGGAGCGGGAGGTTGTCAACGCGCTTGTTGATGCCGTCGAGGCTTCTTTCCCAAACCTTTCCCACAGATATTATGCCATGAAGGCCAAGTGGCTGGGGCTTGAAACCATGCAGCATTGGGACAGGAATGCACCGCTGCCAATGTCTGATAAACGGTTGATCGGCTGGAGCGAGGCACGCGATACCATTCTGGATGCCTATTCGGGTTTTTCTCCAGAAATGGCAAATATTGCAGGCCGCTTTTTTGATCAAAACTGGATTGATGCGCCAGTACGAGCCGGCAAGGCGCCTGGTGCCTTTGCCCATCCGACCGTTCCTTCCGCTCATCCCTATATCCTCATGAATTATCTGGGAAAGCCTCGTGACGTCATGACGCTTGCGCATGAGCTGGGGCATGGGGTGCATCAGGTTTTGGCCGGATCGCAAGGTGCGCTTATGGCACAAACGCCACTGACGCTGGCAGAAACCGCCAGCGTTTTTGGTGAAATGCTGACGTTCAGGTCTTTGCTTTCCAGATGTGAAACGGTTGAAGAACGAAAGGCGATGCTTGCCCAGAAAGTCGAGGACATGCTCAACACGGTTGTGCGCCAGATTGCGTTTTACATGTTTGAGCGCAAGGTTCATGAAGCCCGCAAGCAGGGTGAATTAACGGCGGACGACCTGGGTGAATTCTGGCTTTCAATACAAGGTGATAGCCTGGGGCCGGTTTTTGAATTTGGCTATGACTACAGGCCTTATTGGTCTTACATTCCGCATTTTGTGCATTCACCATTTTATGTATATGCCTATGCGTTTGGTGATTGTCTGGTTAACTCGCTCTATGCGGTTTATGAAAATGCTGAAACCGGATTTCAGGAAAAATATTTTGATTTGTTGAAGGCCGGTGGCACCAAGCACCATAGCGAGCTGTTGAAACCCTTTGGGCTGGATGCCTCAGACCCGCAATTCTGGCACAAGGGTCTGGCGATGATCTCCGGTCTTATTGATGAACTCGAGGCGCTTGAATCTCAATCTTGACCTTGACGTTTGGTAACCATAATATCAAGGTACACAGGGATACAGGGGAAAAAAGGATTTCTAAAATGTCTATGCGTATAGGAAAATCAACTCTTGGTGCGGGGTCGCTTGTCTTGTTGGGCCTGCTTGCAGCATGTCAAAACAACAAGGAGCTGGCTGGACCACCTCTCTTGAACGGAAATTGGGCGTCCAGTGATGGCATTTATGTTGCCCAGCTTGCAAATGGTGAGTTCAAGGCGGTTGCCAATGATACCGGAAACATTATTTCAGAAGGCACTTATATTGCGCTTTCTTCGGACCGGGTTCAAATAAACTGGGTCGGGAAAATAAGCGGACGCTCCAATCAGGCAGAGTGTATCAAGCCGGACGATAACCAGCTTGATTGCGTAGATGTGAGTGGCAATAAATTTTCATTGCGCAGAACTGCCTGATGTTGTTAAAGAACACTGAAATATCTGGACTTTAAATCCGCCCATGACCGATTCACAGGTTAGAGCGGAAATTTGAGAGAATTTTGGAGTTGCCAAATGGCTAAAAAAGCAAAAAAAACCGAGCCCGCCAATGCAATGGATTATCCTGAGCATGAGAAGACATATGATATCTTCATAAAGTTTTCTATTTGGACAACTGCTATATGTGTGGCAATTCTTGTTGCCATGGCTTTCGGCTTCTTCGCTGGTGGAGGCCTAATTGGAGGTACGCTTTTATTTATAGTTTTGATGGTGGCTTGCTGGTTCGCTCTCTAGCGGCTTTCACTTAAACAGCTATTTATATCGCGTAAACACTACAAACCTGCCCAAATGACGCTACCTATTTCAAACATTGATAGGTGGTGCCCATTTGCGCGTGCCAATACATTAAAGGTAGCTGTATGAATATTTTTATCCCCAAGGAAACCACCGCTTCGGAGACGCGCGTTGCCGCTTCGCCCGATACTGTAAAAAGGCTGATTGCACACGGGTGCAATGTCAGCATTGAAAAGGGGGCCGGAGAGCTTTCAAATATTACTGACGATGCGTTCAAGCAGGCAGGGGCGTCAATCTCAGACGCAAAATCTGCTGGAAGTGCTGACGTTGTCCTCAAGGTATTGCGCCCAAGTCCTGCCGAAGCCAAAAAATACAAAAAAGGTGCGATTGTTCTTGCTTCCATGGATCCATATGGAAACGAGAAGGACGTCGAGGCAATGGCAAAAGCCGGTCTTAGCGCCTTTGCAATGGAATTCATGCCTCGCATCACCCGGGCACAATCCATGGATGTTCTTTCCTCACAGGCCAATCTTGCCGGTTATCAGGCTGTTGTTGAGGGCGCTGCAAATTATGCAAGAGCGCTTCCAATGATGATGACGGCGGCTGGAACGGTCGCTGCTGCCAAGTGTTTTGTCATGGGCGCTGGCGTTGCCGGATTGCAGGCGATTGCAACAGCGAGACGGCTGGGGGCGGTTGTAACTGCAACGGATGTTCGTCCTGCTGCCAAGGAACAGGTTGAATCCCTTGGTGCGAAATTCATCGCGGTTGAAGATGACGAGTTTAAACAGGCAGAAACCTCTGGCGGATATGCCAAGGAAATGTCTGATGAATACAAGGCAAAACAGGCTGAGCTGGTTGCTTCGCACATCGCCAAACAGGATATCGTGATTACCACAGCGCTTATTCCGGGCAGGCCTGCTCCAAAACTCATTACCAAGGACATGGTGAAGTCCATGCAGCCTGGTTCTGTTCTGGTTGACCTTGCGGTTGAGCGTGGCGGGAATGTTGAAGGTGCAAAAGCCGGTGAGATTGTCAAGGTAGGGGATGTATCCATTGTAGGGCACTTGAACATGCCTGGACGCATTGCCGCTTCTGCATCGCTTTTATACGCCAAGAACCTTCTGGCATTCCTTGAAACCATGATTGACAAGGAAAGCGGTTCGATTTCCCTTGATCTTGAAGATGAACTGGTTTCCGCGACATTGCTGACACATGACGGCAAGGTTGTTCATCCAAATTTTACTGATGCCAAATCTGAGGGAGGTACCTCATGAGTGATACCAATACAACAAACGCAACCGTCGAGGCGCTTGTAAAGCAGGCCAGCGATCTTGCCGCACAGGCAGAGGCTGCTGCTGCGCAAGCTGAGACGCTATCAAATCGTGCGATTGAAGCAGCCAATGCTGCCAAGGAAGCGCAGGCGGCTGCCAGTGTTGAACCAGCCCCTGTTGAACCTGCTCCGGAAGTTGAAGTAACTGAAGAGGCAGCGCCTGAAGAAACTGTAACTGAAGAAGTTGCCGTTGAAGAGGTTGTGCCTGAAGAAAGTGCAACTGAAGGCGAAACGGTCCTGATCAAAACAGAAGAAGCCGAACCTGCTGGTGAAGAAACCTCGCAAGCTGTTCAGGAAACTGCTGAGGAAGGCAGTCTGGTTGATACTGTGAAGGAGGCTGTCTCTGATGCAGCTGAAGGCACAACTTCAATTGCAGAAGGTGTTGCCGGGTCCGTTTCTGGTGCTGCATCCAAAATTGTGGAAACAACGAAGGAAGTAACCGGTGACGCAGTTGAAGCAACCGGTGAAGCCGCAAGTGCGGTGGTTGAAACAACCAAGGAAATCGCAGGTGATGCGGTTGAAACAACCGGTGAAGCTGCAAGCGCAGTTGTTGAAACCACCAAGGAAGTTGTTGGCGATGCAGCCGAAGCAACCGGCGAGGCAGCAAGCAGTCTTGTTGAAACTGTCAAGGATGCAGCCAGCGGTATCACGCAAACAGCAGGTGATGCTGCAGCTGGCGTAGCCGCGCAGGTGCAAAATGTGTCTGACAGCCCGGTAGCAGAAGCTGCCGGTCAAGCCGTTAACGCTGTAACCGGTGGTGCAATCGATCCATTTGTATTCCAGTTTGCCATTTTTGTGATGGCGATTTTCGTTGGGTACTATGTTGTCTGGTCGGTAACTCCGGCACTTCATACACCGCTGATGGCTGTTACGAACGCCATTTCATCCGTTATTGTTGTGGGTGCCATTCTGGCAGTCGGAATTCAGGCCGCAGGTGCTGCAGCAACAACTCTTGGTTTCATCGCTTTGGTGCTGGCCGCAGTTAATATTTTTGGAGGGTTCCTCGTGACCCAGCGAATGCTCGCAATGTACAAGAAGAAGGAGCGCTAAGATGGAAAACTTTACCGCACTTCTTTACCTCGTCTCTGGTGTATTGTTCATCATGGCTCTTAGAGGTCTTTCACATCCTGAAACATCACGTCAGGGTAATCTTTACGGAATGGTCGGTATGGGGATTGCAATCCTCACAACGCTATTCCTGGCCGCTCCAACCTTTGGTGGCTGGGTCATGATTATATTTGGTCTGGCAATCGGTGGTGGTGCAGGTGCTTATATTGCACGAACCATTCCGATGACATCCATGCCCCAACTGGTAGCGGGTTTTCACTCGCTCGTGGGTATGGCGGCCGTGATGGTCGCAGGTGCTGCTCTTTACGCACCAGAAGCATTTGGCATCATGGGCGCTGACGGTATCAAGACAGCCAGCCTGATTGAAATGGTGCTGGGTGTTGCGATTGGTGCTGTAACCTTTACCGGTTCTGTCATTGCGTTTGCAAAACTGGATGGCCGCATGTCCGGTGCGCCGATCATGTTGCCAAACCGGCATTTGATCAATATCGCACTGGCTGTTGTACTGGTGATCCTTTCAATTGCCTTTGTGCAAACCGAAAGCACGACGCTCTTCTGGCTGATTACAATCCTTTCGTTCGCAATTGGTATTTTACTTATCATACCGATTGGTGGCGCGGATATGCCGGTAGTTGTTTCCATGCTGAATTCATATTCAGGTTGGGCTGCTGCTGGTATCGGCTTCACGCTCGGCAATCTGGCACTCATCATTACAGGTGCGCTGGTTGGTTCTTCCGGTGCCATTCTTTCCTACATCATGTGTAAAAGCATGAACCGCTCGTTCATCTCGGTTATTCTGGGTGGCTTTGGTGGGGATGATGCTGCTGCAGGCGGTGCCAGTGATGATGGTATCGACCGCACGGTCAAGCAGGGTTCTGCTGATGATGCTGCTTTCCTCATGAAGAACGCTGGCAAGGTAATCATCGTGCCGGGTTACGGCATGGCGGTTGCACAGGCTCAGCACTCGCTGCGCGAATTGGGTGACAAGCTCAAGGAAGAGGGTGTTGAAGTCAAATACGCCATTCATCCGGTCGCTGGTCGTATGCCGGGTCACATGAACGTTTTGCTTGCAGAAGCCAATGTTTCCTATGATGAGGTCTTTGAACTTGAGGACATCAATGGTGAATTCTCGCAAGCTGATGTGGTCTATGTCATTGGTGCCAATGATGTGACCAACCCTGCTGCACGCGATGACCCGTCTTCGCCAATTTACGGCATGCCTATTCTCGATGTGGACAAGGCTACCACTTGTCTGTTCGTAAAGCGCTCACTCAGTTCCGGATATGCTGGCATCGACAATTCGCTGTTCTACAAGGATGGAACCATGATGCTTTTGGGTGATGCCAAGAAAATGACGGAAGATATCGTCAAGTCATTCGATTAATAGCAATGGCATTTGCGGGAGCAGGGATATGATCAAAATGGGCAGGCTTATCAAGGGAAGCCTTGTAATTGTCATTGGTGTATATCTTTGCGTTCTCGCGATACTTTATGCAAAGCAGGACAGTCTGATTTTCCCTGCCCCTCAAGGGCAGGTTGACGAACTTCCTGACTATGCAGAGTTTGCCGAGTTCAAGACAAAAGACGGGACCACCCTCAAGCATGTGCGCCTCAAGGGTGACGAGGGTGCTCCCAAAATAATGTTTTTCCATGGCAATGGCTCGTTGGCAGCTTTTGAACTGGAACGAGGCAGGATGTTGCAGGAAAACGGTTTTGACGTTCTCCTTGTTGAATATCGTGGCTATGGTGGCAGCGATGGTGAGCCTTCCTCTGAAACCATTTTTGCAGACAGTCTCGAGACCTTTGATTGGTATAATGCTGAAAAAAGTGACTGGATATTTCTTTACGGGCATTCGCTCGGGACAGGTGTTGCCAGCCATGTTGCCGCAAATCGCGACGTTACCTCTATTGCGCTGGAAGCGCCTTTTACAAGACTGTCGGATTTGGCTGCAAGCAAGCACCCAATCTTTCCGGTAAAAATGCTTTTGAAACACGAGATGGATAATGTAAACGCATTATCCAGCGTTTCCGTGCCGGTCATGATCATTCATGGCGCAAAGGATGAGGTTGTACCAATCCGGTTTGGAGAGGAACTGTATCAAACACTTGATCCTGAAAAGGCGAAGTTTGAACCGGTTGAAAACGCAAACCATAATTCCCTGGCAGCAAACGGATCGCTTGATCGCGTCCTGGGCTTTTTCAGCAAGTCTTTTTAAGCCTGTTTCACCAAAAAACAGATTACAATTTTTGCATTACAAATGCGGTTCCAACAGTCGTTAAACGCAATCGTATTGATCTGTGTTTGAGTTTGGCTGGATTATAAAATATCCAGAATTTTTGTTATGCTTGTGAAGTCTAGTTATAATATATGACAGGTTATTCACAGGTTGAAAAATAAAAATCCATATTATTTCAATAATTTATTGAGCTATTCCACAAGAATGAATTTTTATATTTTTTATTAATGAAAAAAATTCTCAAGACCGTAATGTAAGCTATCTTTATAGGAGGCTGGGTATGCATTTTTTCTGTAAAGGGGCGCTACTATTTTTAACTCTTTTAGCTTTGAGTGCATGCAATATTTCACTCAAACAAGCTTCGCCAATACTTTCTTTCAAGACTGAGGAAAGTGAAAATACAGATGGCGAGGCAGGAATAAGTTCGGTAATCCAGGGTAATGCTGCGCACGATATAGAGCAGCTAAAGACTCTTTATTTTTCTGATGTCATAAATTCTGTAAAAGATGCAGATGATCCTTCATCTACTGCTGAGATACTTTCAGGTTTATTGTTCAGATCAGATCGAGTCTGTAAACAATACCTGTTTGGTTTGGTTGAACTTCGCAACACTTATAAAATTACAAACAAGGCTTTGGACTCTTTGCCGACAATTGTCTCGGTTTTCAATTTACCAGGAAGCGAGCTAATAACAGCAACCAGAATAAACTCAATCAAGGATGGCGTAGCTTCAAGTCTGACGGATATTGGTTTGGATGATACTGCATTTCTCAATGATATTAGAGAGATTCAATCGATTAGAAGGAAAATGCGTAACTCAATACTCAAGGCACTCGATGTGAATGTTAAGGCTGGCTATGTAGGTTATGAAGTCCTTGAAAAAGGTGATGCTACCAAGAATCTGAAAGTTTACAGCATATTTTCAGCCCTTGCTGATTTGGAAACCTATCATGACGCATGCTCACTTTTTGAGAAGATATATTTTGATTTCAAAGAGTCCGATAAGCTTTCTGAATTATATGCCTATAGAAATCTGCCAGATGGTCAGCGACTAAATATAGCTGAGAAAAATTAAACCAATAAGCGGATCAGCCGCGCGTTCTGTTAACGCCGTCTTTTGCTGGCTGGTAGTTTCTGTTGAGGGCAACGGCTCTTGAATAGGACTTGAATGCATCGTTGCGTTTACCTCTTTGCTCTTCGATCAGGCCACGGTTGGTCCATGCTTCTGCGTAGCGGCTGTTTAGGTTCAGTGCCTTGTTGATGTCTGCCCAGGCGTTGTCCTGGTCATTGGTCGCTATGTAAGACGCGCCGCGGGCATTATAGGGCTCTGCTGCGTCCGGTGCCAATGAAATGGCAGACGAGAAATCCTGAATGGCTCGGTCATGCTGGCCATTGGACTGCAGCATCAGGCCACGAGAGTGATAGGCTCTCGGATTTGTTGTGCCAAGCTGGATGGCGCGCTCATAGTCACGGAATGCCTGTTGAAGTTTGCCATTGAAACGATAAACATTGCCGCGGCCGATATAGGCATCGTCATATTGCGGGTTGATGCGCAGGGCTTGCGTGTAGTCCTGAATGGCTCTGCTTGGATCGCCCGTCTGTCTGTAAATAAGGGCGCGGTTAGCATATGCCTGATAAAACCTTGGGTTTAACTGGATTGCCTTGGTAAAGTCGTTTATGGCTTCGCGGTTTTTCCCGGCCTGTCCAAATGCGCTTCCGCGTACGTTATAGGCTTCTGGCGAATTGGGGTTTGCGTTTACAACCCGTGTCAACGAGGCGATGTTATTGGATGCTCCCTGGGCAGGATCCAGATCCACGGCCAATTCCCTTGGTCCGGAACTGGCGCATGCAGCCAGCAACACAAGGCAGCTGCAAACAGTCAAATGACGCAGGCTTTTTGCAAGATAACCGTTTGCTGAAGAGCGTTTCATATCCTTACCCCGATGGAATATCATTATTATAACAAAAAGGCGAAGCAGCCTTCAAGCATGCTTCGCCTTAAATCCTGTTAAACTGTCAAAAAAAGGGCTAACTGACAAAAAACCCGCTTTTCATGCAAGTTTATTGGCAAGGCCTTGTTTCTGTCAGGATCTGTAAAACGATCTAGCGACCGTTTCTGCCAAGAACCAAACCTTCACGCTGTGCCTTCTTGCGTGCCAGTTTGCGAGTACGGCGAATTGCTTCTGCCTTTTCGCGCGCACGCTTTTCAGATGGCTTTTCGTAGAAGTTGCGCAATTTCATTTCGCGAAACACGCCTTCACGTTGAAGTTTCTTTTTCAGGGCGCGTAGGGCCTGGTCAACATTGTTGTCACGTACAAGTACTTGCAAGTTTCAAATCCGTTTCGTTTGAATAGAGTTAGGCAATAAGTTTACATATCCGCAAAGGATATTTGCCGATTGGGCAGAGAGATACCAAAATTAGATTTGCTTGTCCAGCTTTGTAAGGCAATGATTTGCAGGAATATGAGGGAAATTATGCGCTTTTTGGGGTAATTTGCGTGAAGTGCCCCATTTTTCTGCCATCCCTGGTTTCAGCCTTGCCGTACAAGTGCAACATCGTATCGTCCATCTGAAGGATTTCAGGAACCTTGTCCATGTCATGGCCGATGAGATTTTCCATTCTGCAATTGCTGTGTCGTCTGGTTGCTCCAAGGGGGAGACCGGCAACCGCCCTGACGTGCTGTTCAAATTGTGAAATGGTGCAGGCGGCTTCCGTCCAGTGGCCGGAATTGTGAACCCTTGGGGCAAACTCGTTGACCATCAGGTCACCGCTTGCATTGACAAAAAACTCGATGCCCATCACGCCGACATACTCAAGTTCGCTCAAGGTTTTCTCTGCAATTTTCATCGCCTTGCTACGGGTCTCATCGGTAATTGATGCTGGCACAGTAGATGTATGCAGGATGCCGTCACGGTGGACATTTTCGGCTATGTCAAAGGTTTTCACCTCACCGGATCTGGAACGTGCTGCAATGATGGATATCTCTCGCGTAAACTCGATAAAGCCCTCCAGAATGCAAGGGGTTTCAGCGCAAAGCTCTTTAGCTTCGCTGATTGACTCATGGTGGTTTGAATTCACCCGAATTTGCCCCTTGCCATCATAACCAAACCGTCTGGTCTTGATGATGCCCTTGCCACCGCATTCAGCAAGCGCTGTTTCAAGTGCCTCGGGAGACGTTATGTCAAACCATGGCGCTGTTTGAATATCCAAAGTGTTGAAAAAGGTTTTTTCCGTTACCCGGTCCTGGCTGGTTGCCAGTGCTGTTGTGTTCGGGTGAACCTCAACGGAGCCTGAGAGCGCATCAAAGGCGGTTACGGGTACATTTTCAAATTCATAGGTGATGACATCGCATAAGTCTGCGAGTTCCTTCAAGGCT
This sequence comes from uncultured Rhizobiaceae group bacterium, assembly GCA_937944075.1. Lineage (GTDB taxonomy): Bacteria > Pseudomonadota > Alphaproteobacteria > Rhizobiales > Rhizobiaceae > JAALLB01. The sequence continues at coordinate 9,115 of CALDZZ010000147.1, read as the reverse complement.
TTTGGGTCATCATATGCAGCGATGAAACTGCGGTCTGCAAACTCAAAGGCTGGCGCGTTTTCCTGTGGGTCAAGAACGATGGTTTTAAAACCAAGTCTGCCGGCTGCAATGGCAAGCATGCGACCCAGCTGTCCGCCACCGACAATTCCGATTCTGTCGCCTGTTTTCAGCATGCCTTATGCTCCATCCGTTGGCTTGAGGGCGATGCTTTTGGTTTGGGCCTCGCGATAGGCGTCCAGTCGAGTGGCAAGTTCCGGTTCATTAATCGCCAAAATGGATGCTGCAAAAATGGCGGCATTTTTAGCGCCCGGCGTTCCGATGGCCAATGTGCCTACAGGAATGCCAGCCGGCATTTGTACAATGGACAGAAGGCTGTCCTGCCCTGACAGGGCTTTTGATTGAACTGGCACGCCCAGCACGGGAAGTGGTGTCATGGAGGCCGTCATCCCCGGCAGATGTGCCGCGCCGCCAGCACCAGCAATGATGACCTTGAAGCCCTTGTCTTTTGCCGTTTTAGAAAATTCGACGAGACGATCCGGTGTTCTGTGGGCAGAAATGATGAGCGCCTCGTGGGTCACGCCCAATTCTTCCAGAACTTCGCTGGCGCTTTTCATTGTCGCCCAGTCGGACTGACTTCCCATGATGATGGCAACGTCGTGTTGTTTGTTCGTCATATTCCCTGACCGTTCTAAAAAATTATGCGCCGAATGGCTTTTGAAGCGAAGTTATTAGCACCATCAAATCAAAATGTGAATTGGTTCATTCACAGTGATTTTCATCCTTGTTTAATAATATTTGAAAATTTTTCCAATCCGGTTCGACAAAATCAAAAAAGTATGGTCAACTTTACATACCCGAAATGCGAGCAGGGACATTCGTTTAGCTTAAAAGGAGGGCAAAACATGCCAGTTGAATCACATATTGATTCCTTGAAAATGCGTCACCAGGAGTTGGATATCCAGCTTGAGGAAATGAAAATTGCAAGTAGTGCAGACCAGATTGAACTTCGAAACTTAAAACAGAAAAAACTAGCCATCAAAGACAAGATTGAACGTCTTACAGCACAAAAAATGAATTAAAATTCAAAAGCCCCGGTTGCCAGGTTGCATTCGGGGCTTGATATTTTTTATCAATCCTGTGCATCAAGTGAAAAATGCTCAAGGATAAGTGTCTATGGCAAACCATACCCCGATTGAAGACTTGAACCGTTGCAGGCTAATCATCACTGCTAGTCCTGAAAGTGTTGCAGCTGAGAGGCTTGTGCAGGCATGTGAAGCTGGCGATGTTGCCAGTGTCATCTTGTATGCCGCTGGTAGCGAATCGCATGTGTTTGAAAGCTGGTGCAAGGACGTTACCGCGAAATTGCAACAAGCAGGCTGCGCGGTTCTCATCGCAGATGATACACAGGTCTTTGGCCGCAGTGGGGCGGATGGTTTGTTTCTCGAAAGGGAGAAACCAAAACTTGAAGATATAATCGCCCGTTTTTCGCCACAGAATATTGTAGGATGCGGTAATATAAAAGCTCGGCACAATGCGCTGGAGATTGGTGAGTTGAAGCCTGATTTTGTTTTCTTCGGAAAGTTGTCTGGTGATATCAAGCCCGAGGCGCATCCGAAAAACATAGCCTTGGCAGAATGGTGGGCAGAATTGATAGAAATTCCAGCAATTATCATGGGTGGAAACCAATTGGACAGTGTCATAGAGGTTGCAAAAACCGGCGTTGATTTTGTTGCGCTTGAAGGAGCCATATTTGGGGAAGGTTCACCAGTGCAAAATGTTGTTGCAGCGAATGCCTTGCTTGATGAACACGCACCTTCTCTTCAAGAGGATGATGAATGAAAATTGCAATCCTTGCTCTTGGTTTTGTTGTATCGCTAACCGGTGGTATTGCGGCCCATGCCGATGAAACAAAGCAGATAGATCAGGATATCCTGAACAAGCGGCTTGGTGGCGAAACCAAAGCCGAGGAAGTGTTACCGGAAGCAGGGTTTAAAAAGAGGGATGAGCAAAAGCCTGACCTTGCCTATGGGGCTTTTCAAAGGGGCGAATATCTGACCGCGTTTCAATTGGCGCTGCCTCTTGCCGAAAAAGGCGATGCAGCGGCTCAGACACTTATTGCAGAACTCTATGACAAGGGACTGGGTATTGGCAGGGATACAAGGCAAGCTGCGACCTGGTACAAGATTGCAGCAGAGTCCGGTAATCGCGAAGCACAGTTTTCCTATGCGCTAAAGTTGTTGCAGGGCAGGGACTTGCCACAAGACAAGCCCAAGGGTGAGGCCATGATGAAAAAGGCTGCCGAGGCAGGGCATCCGGTTGCCATGTTTAACCATGCCAATCAGATTGTTGCCAATCGCCCCACCAGTGCAGGCTACAGGCAGGCTTTGCCGTTTTATGAAAAGGCTGCTGAAAACCGCCTTGCTGATGCCTATTATGCGCTCGCTGTTATCTACCGTGAAGGCCGTACAAATGGTATTCAGGATCCGGTAAAAGCGCGTCAATGGCTTGAGCGTGCAGCAAAGGCAGGCGTTGATACCGCGCAAATTGAGCTTGGAATTGCACTCATTAACGGAACCGATGGCCCCAAGGATGAAAAGCTGGCCTTTTCAATCTTGAAAGGTCTTGCCTTGCGCGGAAATGTGATTGCGCAAAATCGGGTGGCGCACATGTATGCAAACGGGATTGGGGTAAAGGCTTCACAAGTGGATGCCGGCAAGTGGCATATTCTTGCAAGCCGTGCCGGGCGAGCAGACCTTGATCTTGACCAGTTCATCAGAGGCCTTGATCCCAAGACCAGACAAAAGGCCTTGAGACTGGCAAATGAATGGCGTGGCAGCTGATTGCAGCAAACCAATTCATGCTTGCACTTGGCCATGATTTATGTTCAACCGACTTCACTTTTTAAAAAATCCAACTGATGGGGATGGTCCCTAGAGTGACCATTTGTATGACACATGAAAATCAATGGTAATGAAATCAAGCCGGGCAATGTGATTGAGCATAAAAACTCACTATGGGTTGCGGTCAAAACAAATGCGGTCAAGCCTGGCAAGGGTGGTGCGTTCAATCAGGTTGAAATGAAAAACCTGTTTGATGGTTCAAAGCATAATGAGCGGTTTCGTGCGACCGAGTCTGTTGAGAAGGTTCGTCTTGAGCAAAAGGATTACACTTACCTTTATGAAGAAGGTGATATGCTGGTGTTCATGGATTCTGCCACATATGAACAACTTGAACTGCAAAAGGACTTTGTGGGCGAACGCTCTGCCTTTTTGCAGGACGGTATGCAGGTAACGGTTGAAAGTCATGAAGAACGCCCAATCGGAATCAAATTGCCAGACTATGTAACGCTTGAGATTGCAGAGGCTGATCCGGTTGTTAAAGGGCAAACTGTTTCTTCTTCCTACAAGCCGGCCGTCATGGAAAATGGCGTCAAGGTTATGGTGCCACCCTTTATTGATGCGGGTGAAAAGATTGTGGTTGATACCAATGAAATTATCTATATCCGCCGCGCCGAATCTTGAAAATCTGACCTATTGGAGTTGAGGCCGTGGCCCGTTCTGCCCTACTGAATGTAATGACCAATACTGCCATGAAGGCAGGCCGCGCCTTGTCGCGTGATTTTGGTGAGGTTCAAAATCTTCAAGTCTCGCGAAAAGGGACAGGAGATTTTGTAACCAATGCAGACTTGCGGGCTGAAAAGATTATACGTGAAGAGCTATTAGATGCTCGTCCTGATATCGGCTTTTTGATGGAGGAGGCTGGTGAGATAAAGGGAAAGGATCCGCAGAACCGCTGGATTGTTGATCCCCTCGATGGCACTATCAATTTCATGCATGGCAATCCGCATTTCTGCATCTCCATTGCGCTTGAGCGTGAGGGGGAAATCGTTGCCGGGGTGATTTATAATCCTGCTCGCGATGAGCTTTTCACAGCAGAAAGAGGGCAAGGAGCTTTCGCCGATGACAAACGCTGTCGCGTCTCCGGCAGAAAAGAACTGGCTGACTGCATGGTTGCCAACCATATTCCGCACCAGGGAAGGCCAGGGCATGGCCAGGCCCTGAGGGAACAACAAATGGTGATGCGTGAAACCATGGGCGTGAGATGTTCAGGTTCCACTGCCCTTGATTTGGCTTATATAGCGGCAGGGCGCCTTGATGGTATCTGGCAAAGAGGACCGGAAGCCTGGGATTATGCAGCAGGAATTATTCTGATCCGCGAGGCAGGTGGTTACATTACCGATCTTGATGGCGGTAAAGACATGTTTGAAAAACGCTCGGTTGTTGCCGGCAACGAGCACATTCACAAGAAGCTTGGGGATGTGGTTCGCGCAGTACCTGCAAAATAGGTCGCTCGCTTCGCCTTGCAGATTTGAACTGAAAACTGGTGGTGCAAGATTGCCGGTTTTGCATCACACGCACAGTTAGCCTAGAGTTTTCCAAACGCACTTCAAAGCGGGACAATTCTTATGGATTACAACACCCTTGGTCTTTTTATCATTACTGAAACGCTTTTGTCGCTTACGCCTGGCCCTGCGGTTTTGCTAGTGTTGGGTTTGTCCGTACGTCACGGGTTTAAGATCGGCTTTGGGGCGACGCTTGGAATATTGGCCACGAATGCGGTTTTCTTTACCCTGGCTGCATTGGGGCTTGGGGCTGCCATCATCGCCTCACATACGCTTTTCACGCTCATCAAGTGGATTGGAGCTGCATATCTGGTCTATCTGGGTGTTCAAATGATAATACCGCTCATCAAGCGGTATCTTAATCGGAAGAATGCCGATGGTCAGGTCATTGATCTGGAAGAAGCCTCACAACAGGTTAAAAATATCAAACAGGATTTCAGGCGTTCATTTTGGAAGGGCTTTGTCCTGCAGGGATCAAATCCCAAGAACATCGTTTTCTTTGTTGCAATCCTGCCCCAGTTTATCAATCCGGAAGCTCATGTTGCTTCTCAACTCTTTATCCTTGGTGTTGTCTCGGTTCTGCTTGAATTGCCCATATTGGCCTTTTATGGACTGGCTTCCTCAAAGAGTGCGGCCATCATGAAAGAGAGCCTGATTGAGTGGATAGAAGGGATCGCAGGCGGGTTGTTGATCACCATGGGTGGGTTGCTGGCAGCCTACAAAAGAAGCTGACACTGGCTCACTCCAATATGTGTCCAATGTATCAATGAAGACCTGTCTCTAGAGCTGCATTGAAACAGGTTTGCAATTTCTTCCTTTCAATTGCCTTGGTTACAGTTTAGTTTTTCGAATGTGTGATTTGGTTTACCAGTCACATACCTTGTTAAGCTTGTACGGGAGGCAACGGCGTGGCACGGGAATACGACCCTCATAAATTATCCAATCCAAGTGTGTTTTTGTTCAGCATGATCATTTTTCTGATCATTGTCGGATTTTTGGCTGCTGTTTTATATCGTCAGATAGTAACCGCCTTTGTGACAAATCCCGGGCTTAACGGTCTTATTCTTGGAGTTCTCATAGTAGGTATTCTGCTTGCAATCATTCAGGTCATGCGGCTTATCCCGGAAGTTAAATGGGTAAACGGTTTCAGGCAGGGACATGCCGAACTTGAAACCAGTCGTGAGCCGGTTTTGCTGGCGCCGATGAAGGCCCTTCTGGGCCAGTCCAGCCAGGAGATGAGTATTTCAACCAACTCAATGCGCTCCATACTGGACTCCATTGGCAACCGGCTTGATGAAAGCCGTGATATTTCACGATATCTTATCGGGCTACTGGTTTTCCTTGGTCTTCTGGGCACGTTCTGGGGGTTGTTGCAAACCATCGGTTCTATCGGGGATACCATTCAGTCACTTGATCCCAGCTCAGGCAATGCCAATGATGTGCTGGATGCCCTCAAGAGCGGTTTGAAAGCGCCGCTGGATGGTATGGGCACTGCCTTTTCATCCTCCCTGTTTGGTCTTGCCGGATCGCTCGTGCTTGGCTTTCTGGATCTGCAGGCCGGTCGTGCGCAGACGCGGTTTTATACCGAACTTGAAAACTGGCTCTCGTCCGTAACAGACCTTGGTTCGGAAGCAGCTATTGCGCCTGGTGCCTCTGCGGAGGAAATGAAGGCCCATATCGAACAGCTGGGCCAGCGTTTGCAGGGCGGCGGTGGTGCGCGTTCCAGTGAGGCGATGTCCAGTCTGGTGGAAAGCATTCAGCTGATGGTCAAGCACATGCGCAGTGAACAGGAAATAACCCGCCAACAGCTCAACCAGCAGGGTGAACAGCAAAGGGAACTTTTGGCGCTGATGAACCGCATCAACGGATTTTTTGAGAAGGCATCCAAATAGTCATGGCGTCTGTACGGTCGAGATATCGCGAACGAAGTGTCAACTACTGGCCGGGTTTTGTTGATGCGCTTGCCACGCTTTTGCTGGCGATCATGTTCTTGTTGTCGGTCTTTGTGCTGGCGCAATTTCTGCTCAGTCAGGAGATTACGGGCAAGGACCAGGTGCTCAATCGGCTCAACTCCCAGATTGATGAACTGACTTCCCTTCTGGCGCTGGAGCAAGCCAACAAGCAGGACCTTGAAGACAGTATTGCCAATCTGCAATCCTCGCTTACCGCGACTGAAAGTGACCGTTCGCGGCTGGAGGCCCTGCTTTCCCAGGGCAATAACAGCACGCAGGAAACGGATGCAAAGATCGGTGTGTTGACGACGCAGATTGATGAAGAAAAACAGTTGAGCAAGCGGGCGCTCAGCCAGGTTGAATTGCTCAATCAGCAAATCTCTGCGCTGCGCCGCCAGATTGCAGCGCTTGAAGATGCACTGGATGCTTCAGAAGTGCAGGATCGCGAAAGCCAGACGAAAATTGCCGACCTGGGCAAACGGCTTAATGTTGCATTGGCGCAGCGTGTGCAGGAGCTTAACCGCTATCGGTCAGATTTCTTTGGCCGCTTGCGTGAAATTCTGGGCGGGCGTTCAGACATTCGCATTGTGGGCGACCGGTTTGTGTTTCCCTCAGAAGTGCTTTTCACCTCAGGTGCTGCGGAATTGAATGCAGGCGGACAGCAGGAAATGCTGAAAGTCGCACAGGCGCTCATTCAGATCGGGTCTGAAATTCCTGATGATATCAACTGGGTGTTGCGCGTTGACGGGCATACGGACAACATCCCGCTGTCAGGCACAGGCCGTATCCGCGACAACTGGGAGCTTTCTTCCAGCCGGGCAACGTCAGTTGTGCGGTTTTTCATCGAGCAGGGCATCCCTGCCAGACGTCTGGTTGCGGCAGGGTTTGGGGAGTTCCAGCCGCTCAACACGGAAGACAGCGATGTGGCGCGCGCACAAAACAGGCGCATTGAACTGAAACTCACAGAACGCTAGGAGCGATCATGGCTGAAGTCGCGGACGTTATTATCATCGGTGGCGGCCTTGCCGGACTGGTGGCTGCACATGAATTGACACAACGCGGCAAGAAGGTTTTCCTGCTTGATCAGGAAGGCGCGCAAAATCTGGGCGGGCAGGCGTTCTGGTCGCTTGGTGGCTTGTGCATGGTTGATACGCCCGAGCAACGCCGCATGCGCATTCGCGACAGTCACGACCTTGCCTATCAGGACTGGATGGGCTCTGCGCAGTTTGACCGTGAGGAAGACCACTGGCCGCGCCAATGGGCAGAGGCCTATCTCAAGTTTGCCTCCGGTGAAATGCGTTCATACCTGCATGATCTGGGCATGCGCTGGTTCCCGGTCGTGGGTTGGGCAGAGCGCGGTGGTTCTTTCGCAACCGGCCACGGCAATTCCGTCCCGCGGTTTCATATCACCTGGGGCACGGGTGAGGGGATTATCGAGCCTTTCGTCCTGCGCGCACAGGAAGCTGAAACGAACGGATTGCTGACCTTCAAGTACCGCCATCAGGTTTCAAAACTCATCAAGAAAAACGGTGCTGTCGTGGGTGTGGAAGGCAAGGTGCTGGAACCAACAACCGTCAAGCGCGGTGAGCAAAGCTCGCGTGAGGTGGTTGGCGATTTTGAATATCATGCTCAGTCGGTGATTGTTTCCTCCGGTGGGATTGGCGGAAATCTGGAACTGGTCAAAAAGAACTGGCCAACCAAGCGCCTTGGCAAGGCCCCTGAAAAAATGATTTCAGGCGTGCCGCACCACGTCGATGGCAAGATGATCGGCATCGCCAAACAGGCAGGCGCAAACGCCATCAATGAAGACCGCATGTGGCATTATACGGAAGGCGTCAAGAACTTTGATCCGATCTGGCCTTCGCACGGCATCCGCATTTTGCCGGGGCCTTCTTCCATGTGGTTTGATGCCGAGGGCAATCGCTTCCCCGCGCCCTGCATGCCGGGCTTTGATACACTCTCGACACTCAAGGCGATTTGCGAAACAGGCTATGATTACTCTTGGTTCGTGCTGACACAAAAAATCATCGAGAAGGAATTTGCGCTTTCCGGTTCCGAGCAGAACCCCGATCTCACCTCCGGCAAATGGCTGGAAGTTCTCAAGGCACGCCTTGGCAAGGGAGCAACCCCAAATGTGGAAGCCTTCAAGCAGAAGGGTGAGGATTTTGTCGTGCGCGAGGATCTTGAAAGTCTCGTCGCTGGCATGAACCAGATTGCAGGCGGTGGCCTCGTTGATTATCAAAAGCTGAAAACCCAAATCGAGGCGCGGGACCGCGAGGTCGACAATAAATTCTCCAAGGATGCGCAAATCATGGCGATCCATTCTGCCAGAAATTATCTGGGCGACAAACTCATCCGCACCGCCAGGCCGCATAAAATCCTGGATCCCGCATCCGGCCCCCTCATCGCCGTGCGGCTTAACATTGTCACCCGAAAAACCCTGGGCGGCCTCCACACCGATCTCAACTCACAGGTGCTGGACAAATCAGGCAAGCCAATCGAGGGCCTCTTCTCAGCAGGCGAAGCCGCAGGCTTCGGCGGCGGCGGCTACCACGGCTACAACTCGCTGGAAGGCACGTTTTTGGGCGGTTGTATTTTCAGTGGACGCAGGGCTGGGCTGGTGGCTGGGTGAGATGTGGTTTTTGGGGAAAGCTGCTGTTTGCTGCGCTTTATTGAACAAAATTGCGACCACGAAAGCAGACCTTGCCAAATTACTTTGCATGCTACTTAGATTGGAATGGTAAAAGTGATGCCACTGCTG
>CALDZZ010000146.1 GCA_937944075.1 uncultured Rhizobiaceae group bacterium | reverse complement strand
GGCAGAAGAATTGGCGCCGGTTGTTGGCGCAGACGTGGCGCTAGCAAAAGAAGCTGCTCAACTCTGCAAGGCTGATCTCAACTCTGCGATGGTGTATGAATTCCCGGAAGTGCAGGGGTTGATGGGGCGCTATTATGCCGATCGCACAAACAAACATGCTTCCATAGCAACTGCTATCCAGGAGCACTCTTCACCGCTGGGCCCATCAGACGATGTGCCAAGCGATTCGGTAGCTGTGACGGTAGCAATGGCAGACAAACTGGATACGCTCGTTGGCTTCTGGGCAATCGATGAAAAGCCAACAGGCAGTAAAGACCCTTATGCACTAAGGCGCGCGGCTCTGGGTGTTATTCGGTTGTTGTTGGAGAATGAAGTTCGCTTTTCGCTTTTGTCGAAGACTGATAGCGATCTCCTCTCCTTTTTCCATGACCGCCTGAAAGTTTACTTGCGAGACAAAGGCATTCGCCATGATTTGATTGATGCGGTGATTACGCCTGAATCTGACGACCTCCTCATCATCTCAAGCAAGGCGGAAGCCTTGCAGAAGCTGGTGGATTCGGAAGACGGTCAGAACCTGATTGCTGGTTATAAACGTGCGGCCAATATTCTGGCTGCGGAAGAAAAGAAGGGGACTGCCATTGCAAGTGAAGTCTCATCTGATCTTTTGAAAGTTGATCCGGAAAAAGCATTGAACGCAGCGATTGATAAAGCAGCCAGTGATGCTGAAAAAGCGGTAGCAAGTGAAGACTTCGAGGGTGCGATGTCTGCCCTTGCAACCTTGCGTGCACCCGTTGATGCTTTCTTTGAAGATGTATTGGTCAATGATGAAGACGAATCCATTCGCGCCAATCGTTTGGCACTGCTCACTCGCATTCGTTCGGCAACGCAAACGGTTGCTGATTTCAGCAAGATTAGCGGATAACCAAAATTGCCTGATCCCCGTCCTTGAGGCGAGGGTCGAGTGCGCTAGATACTCGAGATAAGCCCGAGCTTTATAAAAACAGGAGTAAGAAGCATGAAAACCTGGAACCTGTATCTATCAGGCGAAATTCATACCGATTGGCGCGAACAGATTGAGGCAGGTTGCAAGGCGGCTGGTCTTCCAGTTGCCATCTCTTCTCCTGTTACCCATCACGAAGCTTCTGATGATTGTGGGGTAGCCATTCTGGGCGAAGAGCCCAACAAGTTCTGGCACGACCATAAGGGCGCACAGATAAATGCCATCCGCACGCGAACCCTGATCCAGGAAGCAGATGTTGTCATTGTTCGTTTTGGCGAGAAATACAAACAATGGAACGCAGCCTTTGATGCAGGTTTTGCTTCGGCACTTGGCAAACCATCCATCATCATCCACCAGCCCGAACATGCCCATGCCTTAAAGGAAGTGGATGCTTCTGCGCTTGCAGTAACTCAGACGGCTGATGAGGTCGTTGAAATCCTGCGTTATGTTATACAGGGCGAGTTAAAGGGCTATACAGATCAGGCACAGGCTGCGGAATAATCTGTTAACCCTGTTTCGAGTTTTGAGCGAATAAATTTCCACGTTTATAGTTTTCGAACGATTGTTAAATACAGTTTTGATGATTGGGCGAAGATGTAGGAAGCGGGGCAAGCATGAAACGTGAAGAGTTCGTAGGGGACGCGATAAAACTGGATGATAATGACCGTGTTATTGGTTGTTATGACGATTATATCCTGAAACCCTTTTATCAACCGATTTATGCGTTTGCAGAAAACAACAAGGCCAAACTGGTCGGATATGAAGCGCTTGTGCGACCCCATATCGGAAATCAGACCATCAGACCGGATGACTTTTTCAAACTGGTAAGCCAGGAAGATGCACTCTTTGTTGAATGCTTGTGCATTGGGGTTCATATTGCAGGCTTTAGAACCGCAGGACTTGTCGATACAGGTTTGTTTGTAAATGTGAATGTTGCCAATTATGAAACGCGGGAAGAAATTGAACGCGAATTCTTTTATATTTTTTCACAACTGGCAAAACACAAGATATCTCGTGACAATATCGTTTTTGAAATTCTGGAAACCAGAATTGAAAACCCTGAAATTCTTTTGCACTTGTGCGACCTGATCAAGACAAATGGCTATCGTTTTGCCCTTGATGACTTTGGCACCAACCATTCAAATGTTGATCGTTACATGTCGGTTAACCCGGACATCATCAAACTGGATAAAAGCCTTTTGGCAAATGCCATGAAAAGTTCGGAGACATGCAAATTGCTGCAATCTCTGGTTTCTTCTTTTCAGAATAATGGTGTGAAAGTCCTTATGGAAGGTGTCGAAACGCAAGAAGAGCTTCTCAGGGTAGAAGAACTTGGCATGGACATGATTCAGGGGTTCTATTTGGGCACGCCACAGCGCATACCGTCTCTATTCAAGGAAGAGATTGAACTGCCAGAACAGCACAATAAAATTACAAAAATGCGTTTTGCGGTCTGATTATTTCAGTTCGTAATTCAATAGTTCAGCCTTTTTCCCGCTCAACGGCTCTCCAGCCTATGTCGCGTCGGCAAAAGCCGTTTGCCCAGTCTATTTTATCCACTGCATGATAAGCGCTTGTCTGAGCCTCACTGACGGATGAGGCCAGCGCGGTGACATTTAATACACGCCCACCTGTTGCAAGAAGTTTATCATCATCTTTTGCAGTTCCTGCATGGAACACGATTGCACCGGTTTCTTCAGCGCTCTCTACGTTTTCTATGTTTGTATTCTTGTCGTATGAACCCGGATACCCCTTGGAAGCAAGCACAACCGTAAGTGCTACATCGTCAGACCATTGTGCATCATGTTCAAGCAAAGAGCCTTCACTGGCTGCAAGCATCAGTTCAAGCAAATCGGATTTCAGACGTGGCATGAGAACCTGACATTCAGGATCACCAAAGCGCACATTATACTCAATCAATTCAGGGCCTTTTTCAGTGAGCATCAGACCCGCATATAAAATGCCTTTAAACGGATGCCCACGCGAATGCATGCCTGCCAAGGTTGGCACGATAATATCCGACATGGTTCGGTCAATCATTTCCTGTGTCATGACGGGAGCAGGGGAATAAGCCCCCATGCCACCCGTGTTAGGGCCTGTGTCGCCATCGCCCACACGTTTATGATCTTGCGCCGTGCCAAGCAGCATGGCTGACTGCCCATCACATAAGGCAAAGAGACTTGCTTCTTCACCTTCAAGAAACGCCTCAATCACCACTTCATGACCAGCCTCGCCAAACGAACCTGCAAAACAGTCATCAATGGCTTGTTCTGCCTGCTTGCGTGTTTCAGCAATAATCACGCCTTTACCAGCTGCAAGACCGTCTGCCTTGATGACCACAGGAATAGACATTTCATCCAGAAATGCTTTGGCACTTGTTGCTTCAGTAAAACGCTTATAGGCGGCAGTAGGGATGTTAAACTCGGCACAAAGGTCTTTCGTAAACCCTTTTGAACCCTCCAGCTGACTGGCATAAGCCGATGGGCCAAAGGCACCAATACCTGCATCTTCAAGTTCATCGGCAAGACCATCAACAAGAGGGCCTTCCGGCCCGATTATCACATAGGAAATATCATTGGCCTTGCAGAATTTCAAAATGCCTGAATGGTCAGTGACTTGCAGATCAATACATTCGGCAAGCTGTTCAATACCAGCGTTTCCGGGAGCGCAGTACAGTTTGGAGAGCTTAGGCGATTGCGCCAGTTTCCAGGCCAAAGCATGCTCACGACCACCAGAACCAAGAAGCAGAATATTCACGAAGCTTTCTCCAAAAATTTGTTGAGTTTTCTTACCATGGAAAGCCAGCGACAATGAAGCCCTTGACGCTTGAGAATTCACAGTCCACAGATTTGTGCGATGATTGATACAGCAAAACCATATGACGAAGACAAAGTAGCCGATGCACTCAAGCATTCGTGGGTCTATCGCCTGCCCAAATGGCTATGGCCATACGCACAACTGGCGCGCTGGGAAAGACCGATAGGCTGGCAACTTTTGATGTGGCCTTGTTGGTGGAGTTTTATGCTGGTTTTGGCTTCCAGTCTATTTGAAACGCATGCAGTCAGAATTCAACTTTCTGAAACACTACCTGATACAATCATCCATTTTACGGATGAAACATTTTGGTATGATTACGCTTGGCTGGCTTTAGTTCCGCTGCTTATTTTTTCCCTAGGTGCCTTCTTAATGCGTGGAGCAGGGTGTACATATAATGATCTAGCGGACATAGACATTGATGACCAGGTAGAACGAACACGTTCAAGACCATTGCCTTCGAGACGCATTACTAAAAAACAAGCTGCAATCTTTCTTTTACTTCAATGCTTAGCAGGCTTTGTCGTTCTTGTTTTATTATCACAAGGGTTTACTTTCGCATTCTGGCTGGGTGTCGCATCGCTAATAACCGTAGCAATCTACCCGTTTATGAAGCGGATAACCTGGTGGCCGCAACTCTTCTTGGGCTTCGCATTCTCATGGGGAGCATTGATGGGGTGGGCAGTCGTTGCGCAATCTTTATCACTTGCGCCAATTTTGCTTTACTTAGGAACCATTTTTTGGGTGATTGGCTACGACACAATCTACGCACATCAGGACAGGGAAGATGATGCGATCGTCGGCGTGAAATCCACCGCGCGTCTGTTTGGTGAAAAATCAAAGAAGGCAATTTCAATACTTTACGCGCTTGCCATCGGGTTTTTCCTTGCAAGTTTTTTCCTGGCAATTCCCCTTGATAATATGAAGGTTGCACCAGCTTACTTTGGATTGGCAGCAGGCGCTTTTCAGATGTTCTGGCAGATTAAAAACCTTGATATCCATAATGGCGATCAATGTTTGAAACTGTTTAAGTCAAACAGCAGGTTCGGATTGATCCTGTTTGCAGGGCTTTTTGTTTCAGCCCTGCTTCAAGTGATTTAAAATCAGCGACGCGCAATCAATTCGGCTGCCGTGAGCTTTTCAACCTTACCGACAACTCCCATCTTGCGACGACGCAGGAAGTTTGGGCGATGTCTGACAGTTGTGATGCGCTTGCGTCTTGCGATTGGATCTTCAACCATCAAAGCGCCCAGCTGTTTGGTCACTGCCGTTGGATTGTTCTCCAGATCAACCACCAACATCGGCAGTTTCATCAAACGGCTCCATGAGTGCCAGTCTGCTGCAATATCATCCATGTCATTTGCGTATAATAGTGGTACGCAAAGTTCCGGATCATGATGAAGTAGCTCAAGCGTTACGACCATGACGCCATTTTCATCTTGTATCGCGCGAGCAGCAACTCCCTTGAAAGCCTTTGCAGGCACGGCTATCGTCATTTCCTTGCCAATAGTCATGGTTTTTTTGACAACGACGCCATTGCGACTGATTTTGTATGATTTCTTGCCTACGTTCAACTGGTGTGAACCCTGGTAAGGATCAAGCCGTAACATACGACTTGATCCCGTTTCTTTTTTGGCCAAGTTTGCCATAAGAAGTGCCTCTCTGTCCCTTTTCAGAGCCCAATCATTTAGCGTCGGAGCTTCTGAATTTGCCGTGGTTATTATTATTGTTTTTGTTCCGGCTATGAGATCACCATACAGCTGCAAACCCCAAAACTGCTTAATTTCTGTGGTAAACAAAAGCTTGATTTACAAAGTGGTTATTGAAATGTTTATCGGAGTCTTTTTGTTAACCCTGGTATTTACCAGGCATATTTCACAGGGGGTTTGGGCATGCTTACAATAGACAGGCTGGATCATTTTGTTTTGACAGTCGCTTCAATAGAAAGGACATGCGCCTTTTATGAAAAAATCATGGGCATGGAAGTCGAGACCTTTGGTGAGGGTCGCAAGGCACTAAGGTTTGGTTCGCAAAAAATAAATCTTCATGAAGTCGGCAGGGAATTTGAGCCCAAATCACAAAACCCGACGGCAGGCTCTGGCGATTTTTGCCTTATTACAAAGATGTCAATTCAACAGGTGGAAGAACATCTGAAACACTGTGAGGTCGATATCGAAAGCGGGCCGGTTGCAAGAACCGGTGCTCTTGGCAGCATTACTTCAGTTTATTTCAGGGATCCGGATAATAATCTGGTTGAAGTCAGCACTTATGATTAGGCAGCTTTAAGTGTAGAGTCGTTCAGCATGATATGCTCAACACGGTTTCTGCCATTTTCTTTTGCTTTATAGAGCAACTCATCAGCCATTTTCATCAAGTCCGGTAGTTTGATTTGATCCTCATAAAGCACAGCTCCGATGCTCACACTCAGATCTATATCCGGATAGCCAAAATCTTGGTTGGCCTCTTTAACGTTCTTGCGAAGCCGTTCTGCAATTTCCAATGCTTCTCTTTTCTCGATATTTCTGAGTTGGACACCAAATTCTTCACCGCCAATCCGGCCAATAAAGTCTGAAGCGCGGGTTCCTTTTTGTAAGGCATTCGTAATGGCGATAAGTGCTTTGTCGCCAACAGCGTGGCCGTGGGTATCATTGATACGTTTGAAGAAATCTGCATCAATCAGTAAAAATGCATTACTCGTGCCGGCAGAGTTATTGCTTCTGACAGTATCCAAAAATGCAGCACGGGCTAATATTCCCGTCAGGTTGTCATGCCTGATCTCTTCCGAGAGCGCTTTTCTCAGTTGGTCTATATGCCTCAACAGCAAGAGCATAATTGTAAAGAAAAAGCTTGAGAGCAAAAAAGTGGTAATGAAGGTTTGTAACCTGATCTCAAAAGAATAGTTTTCTATGATCTCTGGCAGCCTTGCATTAAAACCGATTACTGTAATGATATCCGACATCATGCATGTGGTTAAGACACAGCCAATCAATACTGCTACAAAATTTGCAGGTGACGAAAGGTTTAATAGTGAAGCAATTTTGTCAAAGAATATATTCATGTGCAGATGATATATTATAAACACTAAGGTGATTTTAGAGCTGAGAGCAAAACTCTATTCATATGATTAAGCTCTGATAAACTATATCTTCTTGCCAGGGTTCATAATACTCTCAGGATCGAGAGTGGCTTTAATGGCTTTCATTAAGGCCAGTTCGGTGGGCTCTTTGGTTCGGGCAATCAAGTCCCGCTTCAGGCGACCAACACCATGTTCTGCAGCAACAGAGCCTTCCATCTCAATAACAAGCGCATGGATGAGTGCGTTGATGTCTGGTTGTCTGTCCAGAAATTCCTGTTTGTCTGCATCAACAGGCTGGGTAATATTATAATGAATATTCCCGTCTCCAAGGTGCCCAAACGTACAAAGCCTTGCTTCAGGCATTTCCCTTTTGATAATTGCATCTGCCTCTTTTATGAACATGGGAACCAGATGAACCGGAACAGACACATCATGCTTCATGGAGCCACCTTCATGGGTTTGGGCAACGGGCATCAATTCCCGTATGCGCCAAAAGTCATCTACTTGTGAAAGGGAGGCAGAAAGTGCTGCATCCTCAATGATTGAGCGAGCAAGCGCTGCTTCCATGATTTCACTTAAAATATCTTCAGCATCCTGTTGGGATCTGCTGGATGAAATCTCGCAAAGAATATGCCATGGAAACAGGGTACCAAGAGGGTTTCGAACATTCTCCATATGTTGCAACGTAAATTGCATTGGGGTTTTGGCCATCAGTTCAAAGGTTGTAAGACTTTGGCCAGCAAGGGCTGTTGCAAGCTTTAACAGTTCAAGGGCATCATCGGTCGACTGCATGCCACAAAAGGCAACTGCCTTGCCTCTTGGTTTGGGAAAGAGTTTCACAACAGCCGCTGTTATGATGCCAAGCGTACCCTCCGCGCCAATAAACAAGTTTCGCAGGTCATAACCGGTATTGTCTTTTTTCAAGCGCCGCAGCCCGTTCCAGATTTCACCGGATGGCAAAACAACTTCCAGGCCCAAAACAAGATCACGCGTATTGCCATAGGCCAACACGCCTGTGCCGCCTGCATTGGTGGCGATGTTTCCTCCAATCTGGCAAGAGCCTTGCGAGCCAAGCGATAAAGGAAAGAGCCTGTCATTGGCATCAGCCAGTTTTTGAATGGTTTCCAAAATTGCCCCGGCTTCACAAACAATGACATTACCCTCAAGATCAATCTCGCGAATGGTTTTCATCCGCTCAAGGGAAACAACTATTTGAGTGCCACTTTCGTCACTTACCGCACCACCTACATGCCCGGTATGGCCTCCTTGGGGTACAATTGCAGTTTTGGTATCTGCTGCAAGTTTTACAATTTCTGAAACTTCGGTTGGTGTTCCAGGCTTTAGAACCAGTGGCGTATTGCCAACAAACAGCCCCCGATTTTCGTGGGTATAATGCGTCAGGTCATCTGCGCGGGTAAGCGCATGTTTTTCACCAACGATGGCAATAAAGCGGTTGAGTATTTCCTGTTCCATTACGGCTTCCTTGGAGCGCTGGCACGTTGCAACCGATCATTGATGGCAATTCCCAGCCCTTCATGAGGTATCGGGGAAACGCAAATCATGTCTGTGCCGGTTTCATCCAGTGTCTTTAAACCAAGATAAAGATTGGCTGCTGCCTCGCGCAAGTCCCCTGATTTTGAAAGATTGTAAACTGTGCATCCGCAAGACGTGTCGATTGATACTTGCCCAAACGCCAGAAATGCTGCTCCATCTTCAACCGTGTTGCAATTGAGTTTTACATTTGCATTGGGCGCATAATGGCTTTTCATCATGCCCGGGGCTTCTATTGTTTGCGACTTTGAAATTTCCGGTTCTTTACCAGTCGCGTCTTGAATCATATCTGCTGTGACGAGGCCAGGCCTCAAGATGGTTATGATTTCATCTTCAACTTTTGCAATTGTCGATTCCAGCCCAACTTCGCACACACCATTGTCTGCAATCATCAAATCCGTACCTTCAAATTGCTGCGCTACATGGCTTGCAGCTGTCGGTGAAACCTTGCCTGACTTATTGGCGCTGGGAGCAGCAAGCGGCCGCCCAAATGAAGCGATAATCTCTCGTGCCAACCCTTTCGGACAACGAATCCCGACAGTCCCCAGTCCTGCAGAGACGAGTTCACTCAAACCGGTATCTGCTCGTCTGGGTACAACAAGTGTCAGGGGACCTGGCCAGAAGGCATCTGCCAACTGTCTGGCAAGCGCATTAAAGGTGCCATATTCCTCAGCCATATCAAGATTTGCCACATGAATGATAAGCGGGTTGAATTTCGGGCGTCCCTTCATCTCAAAGATACGTGCGACAGCCTGACCATTGGTAGCATCGGCTGCAAGGCCGTATACTGTTTCTGTCGGCAATCCGATACAATGTCCAAGCTGGAGTTCTTTGCAGATTTCGCCTATTCTGTTGTCCAGTTCTTGGGAAGAAATTATTTTTGGCATTGTCTCTTTTTATTTGACGTTAACGTCAATATTTGGTCAAACAGGATATTAGCTCAACAGAGCTGTTGGAGGATATATATGTATCGTGCACCCGTAGCAGAAATTTCTCATACTCTCAAACAGGTTGCTGACATGAAATCAGCAATGGATAGCGGCAAGCTTGGTGATTTGAGTGAAGACCTTGTTGATGCTGTTCTGGAAGAGGCCGGAAAGTTTGCCTCAGAGCGAATTGCACCCTTGAACCGCGATGCGGATACAATTGGTGCGAAACTGGATAATGCGGTTGTAACGACACCACCAGGGTTTGCCGAAACCTACAAGGATTGGTCTGAAGGCGGCTGGAATGCAATTTCAGG
>CALDZZ010000145.1 GCA_937944075.1 uncultured Rhizobiaceae group bacterium | reverse complement strand
TTGAACACGATGAGGACGCCATTCTAACCGCAGATCACCTTGTGGACATCGGCCCCAAGGCAGGCATTCACGGGGGCGAAGTCATCGCATCTGGCACGCCAAAGCAGGTGATGAAATCGAAAAAGTCCATAACGGGTCAATACCTCACTGGCAAGCTCGCCATCCCGCTACCCGAAAAACGCCGCAAGCCTGTCAAAGGTAAAGTGGTTCGCGTCAAAGGTGCGACAGGCAACAACCTGCAAAACGTGACGGCAGATTTTCCGCTTGGCATTTTCACTGCTGTTACAGGCGTATCGGGCGGCGGCAAATCTACCCTGCTTATCGAGACACTTTACAAGGCAGCCGCAAGGCGCATTGGTTTTGCACGTGCCGCCCCTGCTCCGCATGATTCAATTGAGGGTTTAGAACATCTCGACAAAGTCATCGACATTGACCAATCGCCTATCGGGCGAACACCGCGCTCGAACCCTGCCACTTATACAGGTGCCTTCACCCCTATTCGCGAATGGTTTTCCGGATTGCCGGAAGCCAAGACACGTGGCTATGCACCTGGTCGTTTCTCGTTCAACGTGAAAGGTGGACGCTGTGAAGCCTGTCAGGGTGATGGTGTCATCAAAATCGAAATGCACTTCCTGCCAGATGTCTATGTCACCTGCGATGTCTGCAAGGGCAAGCGCTACAATCGCGAAACGCTTGAAGTTCTGTTCAAGGGCAAATCCATAGCCGATGTGCTTGATATGACGGTTGATGAAGCCGAAGACTTTTTTAATGCGGTACCAAGTGTGCGCGATAAAATGTCGACCCTGAAACGGGTTGGTTTGGGGTATGTGAAAGTTGGCCAGCAGGCAACCACCCTTTCAGGCGGTGAGGCACAACGCGTCAAACTTGCCAAGGAACTCTCCAAACGTGCTACCGGACGCACGCTTTATATTCTGGATGAACCAACGACCGGCCTTCATTTCCATGACGTCGCCAAATTACTGGAAGTACTGCATGAACTGGTGGACAACGGTAATACTGTCGTTGTCATTGAACATAATCTGGAAGTCATCAAAACGGCCGACCACATTCTCGATCTTGGCCCTGAAGGCGGAGACGGTGGTGGTGAGCTTGTTGCTTCAGGCACACCGGAAGAGGTCGTGAAGGTCGAGCGCAGTTATACCGGGCAATTCCTGAAAGAACTTTTGGAACGACGACCCCAGAACGGTTCTACGTCTCGCGAAGCAGCAGAGTAAACATTGATGACATCCAGTGAGGTCTATCAACTGCCGGAGCGCAAAACCAATTCCAAAGGCATGATGCGCAAGGTCGGGATTGAAATCGAGTTTGCAGGCATAGATACCCTGACGGCCACAAGAGCCATTATGGATGCAATTGGTGGCAAACAGGTTTCTGACAGCAAACACATGACCCGGATAGAAGGAACCGAAATCGGGGATCTGAAAATTGAACTGGATACACAATATGTGCATCCAAAATCTGTCGATGAACCACAGATCCTGCAAGATGGACGCGAGTTTCTTGGCTCCATGGTAACCTCGATGGTGCCACAGGAATTGGTTACCGAACCGATTGCAATTGATCAGCTGCACTTGATAGACAAGGCAACCGATGCATTGACACGGGCGGGTGGCACCGGAACCGACAAAAGCATTCTGCATGCGTTTGGTCTGCATTTAAATCCTGAAATTGCCAGCGAAGACGGTTCCTATCTGCTTGCACTTATCCGTGCCATCATAATAATGGATCAGGAGCTTCATGAAACACTTGCCCCTGATTTGACAAGACGCACTCTGGGGTGGGCACAATCCTATACGCCACAGTATGAATTGCATGTCATGAATCCTGATTACAAACCGGATAAGACAACACTGATCACCGATTACATCGCCATGAACAAGGGGCGTAATCATCATCTCGATATGCTGCCGGTCTTTGCTTTTCTCAATGGCTCACTCGTACAGTCCCTCTTGTCTGATACACTTGTCTCGGCACGCCCTGCTTTTCATTTCCGCCTTCCCGACTCAAGGATTGGTGATCGGGAGTGGACGGTTCGGAACGACTGGAATTTCTGGGTCAAGCTTGAAAACTTCGCAAACACTGTAACGGAAAATGAAATCCAAAACTGGCACAATGAGAGAACCAATCCATGAAACCGGTCATAGGCGTAACACTCTCAACCAGGCGCAGCATGCTAATCTGGCTTATGCATAAACTTGCCATTTACATGGCAGGTGGCATCGCGAGAAAAATTACGGCCAATACTGGCATGGATGAAACGGTCGACGGATATGTGATTGGCGGCGGAGATGACATTGGGCTTGAAATCAATGGCAACCGAATAAACCCTGCCATCAAATATGACGCTGAACGCGATGCCCTTGAGCTGGAAACACTCAAATATGCCTTTGCAGCTGACAAACCAGTGCTTGGCATCTGTCGTGGCGCTCAAATGTTAAATCTTTCAAGAGGTGGCAAGCTGTACTCAGACTTGTCTGACTTCAAGCCGGAGTTGAGCAGGCGAAACATCATATTACCCCGCAAATTGGTGCATATTGTTGAAGGCTCAAAACTTCATGAACTGCTGCAACGAAAAGAACTGACGATCAACGCCCTTCACCATCAATCAGTTAAAACACCAGGTGATGGCCTCGTGGAAGTTGCAAGAGATACCGATGATGTTGTTCAGGCGATTGAATGTCAGGATTCAGGCCTGTTATTGGGCGTACAATGGCATCCAGAACTCATCCCATGGTCATCTAGCCACAGAAGGCTATTCAAGTGGCTTGTTGACAAGGCGACCGCTCAAACGGAAAATAAAGTATGATTGAA
>CALDZZ010000144.1 GCA_937944075.1 uncultured Rhizobiaceae group bacterium | reverse complement strand
CAAGAATGTTTTTGATATCGTGTCGAGAAATTGCACGCTTGATTTCGCCTTTAAACGATCCTGAATTATCATCATCATCCAGTTTGACATAATCAACATGCCACCCCTCAGTTTCCAGTTCCTGTGCAAAATGGCGCATGGCGGAAAACAGAAGGGCAATCTTCTTCTTGTGATGCTTTACGTAGGTTGCCTCTTCCTGAACTTCGCACAATAAAATGCGGTCAGAAGATTTTTCTGCAGCCGAAACGGAAGATAGAGTATGGGAAAGCTGGTCGCCAAGGACAAGAACAAGATTTGACATAAAATCTTACATAACGCGGGCTTTTACATCTCCAAGTCCTTCAATCGCATATATTATAGTGTCGCCCGCCACTGGAAACTGGGTTTTAAGCGCACTGCCCGTCATTACGACTTCTCCAGCCTTGAGTGTCTTGCCGTATAGACCCAGATGATTTGCAACAAAGGCAACGGAATTGAGAGGATGCCCCAAGGCGTCTTTTGTATTGCCTTCATCATTCACATCGCCGTTCAATAGAACCTTCGATGCAAGATTACCAATATCAAGGGATTGCCAATCCGATACCTTGTTGCCCAGTACGATACCGTTGCACCAGCACCGATCAGTTAAAATCGAAGCAGCATCCAGATGGTTATAGTCTGCGTCCCTGTCATCAATCAGCTCAAAGGCAGGCATGGCTGCAGTGATGTAGGGAGTTATGGTTTCTTTTGTGTAGGGTTTATCAGAAAGTGGCACGGTTTGACCAATCTCAAAACAGACCTCGAATTCAATGCCAAACCGTATAAAGTCATCCATGTTTATTTCATGGTTGTTGGCGTGAATGAATTCCTTGAACACAGCACCATAGGCCGGTTCACTAACGCCGCACATTTCCTGAATGGCAGGGGAAGTAAGTGCAACTTTGTGTCCGCCAAATTCAGTGAAGCGATCCTCATTGCGCATAATCTCGTAAAGGGATGTCTGGATCGCGTAAGCCTCCGTCATGTCGGCTGGTTTGTCATCACCTAGGAGTTGAGTGAACCGCTCGCGGTTCTTCCAGCTCTTGAAACGCGCTTCTGCAATGCGATGTATGGTATTATGGTCCATGATATTATTCCAGGGTTGAAACATGATCTCGATGAAGTCACTTTCCAAAGACTACCGCGCAGTTG
The DNA here is from genome assembly GCA_937944075.1 of uncultured Rhizobiaceae group bacterium. GTDB lineage: Bacteria > Pseudomonadota > Alphaproteobacteria > Rhizobiales > Rhizobiaceae > JAALLB01. The sequence goes on along the minus strand of CALDZZ010000144.1, from coordinate 4,555 downwards.
TTGCAGGTTCAACCGGTGGTATTGGCTCTGCATTTGTTGACTTGTTAAAGCAGGATGAAAATTGTGCAGAAGTTTTTGAATTTTCAAGAACCACATGGCCTGCCATCAAGTTTGAAGATGAAACAAGCATTAAGGCTGCAGCTGGTACCATCAAGGGAGATGTGCATTTGGTCATCGATGCGACCGGATTTTTATCTGATGAAATTATCAAGCCGGAAAAATCCCTTAAAACACTTGAGCCACAAAACATGATGAGGCTGTTTGAACTAAACGCCATGGGGCCTGCCTTGTTGATGAAGCATTTCAGTCCACTTATGCCCAGGCGTGAGCGTGCAATCTTTGCAACACTCTCTGCAAGGGTTGGCAGCATTGGGGACAATTCCCTTGGCGGGTGGTATTCCTATCGCGCGTCAAAAGCTGCCCTTAACATGTTATTGAAATGTACCGCCATTGAGGTCGGTCGCAATAAGCCGGAGGCTATTTTTGCTGCGATGCATCCTGGAACGGTTGAAACCTCACTCTCGGATCCGTTTGCCACAGATAGAGAGCGCTTCACACCAACCCATTCTGCAAGTCAGATGTTGCAAGTGTTGGATGGATTGCAACCACAGCAAACAGGCACTTTTTGGGATTACAAGGGCGATCCGGTTGAGTGGTGAGAAATTAATTAAACAATCGTTCATTTAATCTTGTCATTTATTTCAAATCATGATTATCTTGTGGCATGGCAAGAACAACAGGCTCAATTGGCAAGGAAACTGAAAAGCGCATCTTGAAGGAGGCGCTGACGCTATTTGCTCATAATGGATATGCTGCTGTATCCATGCGCCAGATTGCAACTAATTGCAAAATTCAGGCTGGCGGTCTTTATAATTATTTTCCAACCAAGCAGGCAATTCTGTATGGATTAATGAAAACCCATATGCAGGATTTGCTGAAGGCGCTTCATGAGGAAAGCCGCCCTGACAACCCTGCGCAGGCCCTTGAAGCCTTTACCCGCTTTCACATTCGCTATCATATAGACAAACCCGAAGAGGTGTTTGTTGCCTACATGGAATTGCGAAACCTTGAGCCGGAGCCTTATTCTGAGATCATGAAACTGCGTCAGCAGTATGAGCGCTTTTTGCGAGGCATTTTGCGAGATGGCTTGCAGGCTGATGCCTTTCAGCTTGATGATGTTCCCGTCACTGCCATGGCAATCATTTCGATGATGACAGGCGTCAATACCTGGTTCCGCTATGGTGGGCGTCTCGGTGTTGAAGACATTGAAAAAATATATGTAAACTTGGTTTTATCGGTCGTCGGGCTTGAGCCTGCGCGAGAAAAGCCCAGACTGGAGGAAGTTGTCTGATGTTTAATGCAAGCATGAATTTTGGCCATGGCGAAGAAATAGACGCACTGCGAGACATGGTGCATCGATTTGCCCAGGAACGTATCAAGCCGCTTGCCGCAGAAACAGATCAGAAAAATGAATTTCCGGCTCAGCTATGGAAAGAGTTTGGTGAGGTCGGACTTCTGGGTGTTACCGTGCCGGAAGAATACGGAGGCGCCGGTATGGGCTATCTTGCCCATACAATTGCTGTCGAAGAAGTGGCAAGGGCGTCAGCCTCAATTTCTCTTTCCTATGGTGCGCATTCAAATCTCTGCGTCAACCAGATTGCCCTTAACGGCAATGAAGAGCAGAAAAAACATTATCTTCCAAGACTGATTTCCGGTGCTCATGTCGGTGCACTCGCCATGTCGGAACCCGGCTCGGGATCGGATGTGGTCTCCATGCAGTTGCGCGCAGAAAAACGCAATGACCGTTTTGTTTTGAACGGAAACAAATACTGGATCACCAATGGCCCTGACGCTGATACACTCGTGGTCTATGCCAAGACAGACATGGATGCAGGGCCAAAAGGAATTACGGCTTTTCTGATTGAAAAAGAGATGAAGGGTTTCTCTACCTCGCCCCATTTCGATAAGCTCGGCATGCGTGGCTCCAACACGGCAGAGCTGATTTTTGAAGATTGCGAAGTGCCTTATGAAAACATTCTGGGTGAAGAAGGCAAGGGTGTAAACGTGCTGATGTCTGGTCTGGACTATGAGCGTGTGGTTCTTGCAGGCATTGGCATTGGCATCATGAATGCCTGTCTCGACGAGATCATGCCCTACATGCATGAGCGCAAGCAGTTCGGCCAGAAAATTGGAGATTTCCAGCTCATGCAGGGCAAGATTGCAGACATGTATACTGCGATGAATACATCACGCGCCTATGTTTATGCAGTCGCCAAAGCCTGTGACAGGGGCGAAGTTACCCGACAGGACGCAGCTGCCTGCGTGCTCTACGCATCAGAACAAGCGATGTTGCAATCCATTCAGGCGGTGCAAGCCATGGGTGGGGCGGGGTATCTTTCTGACAATCCGGTCTCACGTATCATGCGAGATGCAAAGCTGATGGAAATCGGCGCAGGCACTTCAGAGATCAGGCGCATGTTGATTGGGCGTGAATTGATGAAGGAAACAGCGTGAAACTCCTGACTGCCATTGCGCTGGCCGCGAGTGTCTCGTCGGCTTATGCTCAAAGCCCCATCACCAACCAGACGTTGGTGCTGAATTGCCTTGCTAATATTGGCGAAGAAACCAGCTGGCCAGAATGTAGAGGCATGATGTTCGCTCCTTGCCAGGAGCATGCCGTTGGTACGGACACACATGGTGCTTGTCTGTTGAAACAGAAACAGGATTGGGAAAATGAAATGTCCAATCAGCAAGAAACGCTTATCGGCAAGTTGACCCTTTCAGGCAATTCCATGCTGGCAGAACTGATGGGCAACTGGTTTTCCTATCGTGAAGCAAGATGCACAGAGGTTGCCGCAGAAAGACCGGGAGCAGAAACATCAGCAAAGCTTGGTTGTGAGGTTGCGGAAATTGCCGGCATTACGGCAGAATTTCAAGCCTGCCTCGAAGGCCGCTCCACCACCCCCTATTGTACAATCAGGGAGGAATGATGCTTGCCACCTATCAAACCTACGAAAAGGCATACAAGGCATTCAGGTGGGAGTTTCCGGATCGTTACAACATGGCTTGGGAGGTTTGTGATAAATGGGCCGGGTTGGAGCCCGATAGAACTGCGATCATCGACTTGACGGAAGAGGTTCGCCGGGATGTCTCTTATTCGGAGTTGAAATCAAAATCCAGCCAATTGGCGAATTTGCTGGTCTCGCTCGATATCGAAAAGGGTGACAGAATTGGCGTCTTCAGAACTCAATCCGTATGGACAGCAGCAAGCCATATTGCGGCCTGGAAAATGGCTGCGATATCAATGCCGCTCTTCAAGCTCTTTGGTGAAGATGCTCTGCTTTCACGATTACAAAATTCGCAGGCAAAAGTGGTTTTGACCGACACCGAGGGGGCAATGCAGCTGGAAGCCTTGCGCAATCAATTACCGGATTTGCAACATATCATTGTGCCGGAACTTTTATCAGATACCGCGCAATCTGATGAATTTGAAATAGCAAGGACAAATTCCGAAACCCCCGGACTTTTGATTTATACTTCAGGTACAACAGGGGCACCCAAGGGCGCGCTTCACGGGCACAGGGTTTTGGCAGGTCATGTACCAGGTGTGGAGATGTTTCACAGCTTGGCACCCAAGCCGGATGATGTGTTCTGGACGCCAGCAGATTGGGCATGGATCGGCGGGCTGATGAATGTCTTGATGCCATCGCTTTACCACGGCATTCCCGTTGTTTCTTCAAGGCTTGCAAAGTTTGATGGTGATACGTGTCAGAGGATCATTGATGCAGGTGACGTCCGCAATGTGTTTTTCCCGCCAACGGCACTTCGGCTTTTAAAGGCAGAAGACAAGAAAATAAAAGGCCTGCGGTCGGTTGGTTGTGGAGGAGAACCCTTGGGCGCGGAAATGCTTGAATGGGGTAAACGTGCGTTGGGTCTTACCATCAACGAGTTTTATGGACAAACAGAGTGTAATCTGGTTTTGGCATCCTGCAACGCATGGTTTGATCCTCAACCTGGTGCGATTGGAAAAGCTGTTCCTGGGCACGAGTGTGAAGTAATCGATGAAGCCGGAAACCCGACATTTGAAGAAGGCGACATTGCAGTCAAACGCGGCTCTGCCTCCATGATGCTTGAGTACTGGGATAATCCGAAAGCCACCGAAGAAAAGTTTAGGGATGACTGGTTACTAACCGGAGACAGGGGAATTCGTGAAGGAGAGTTCATTCGCTTTGTAGGCCGTGATGATGATGTCATAACCTCTTCAGGCTATCGTATCGGCCCTGCAGAAATCGAAGACTGTCTTTTGAAACATGAAGCGGTTGCCTCCGTTGGTGTGATTGGCAAACCGGATCCTCAACGAACTGAAATCGTCAAGGCTTATGTTCTTTTGAAAGAAGGTATCAAGCCGGGGCATGAACTTGAAAAAGACTTAAGTGAGTTTGTTCGCAAACACTTGTCAGCCCATGAATATCCGCGTGAAGTCAGCTTTGTGGATGCCCTGCCAATGACGGTTACTGGCAAGATTATCCGCAAGGAGTTGAAAGCCCGTGCAATT
>CALDZZ010000143.1 GCA_937944075.1 uncultured Rhizobiaceae group bacterium | reverse complement strand
CCTGAGCCAATTACCGCTATTTTCATGAAACCTTGAGAACCTTTGAATGTATAATCTGTTCATCGCATAAATTAGGGCTGTTGAAATAGCTTGCAAGTAAGCAGATTAGGTAAATTTTTATAATGTCTATAGGAAGTTACGTTGCCTGTGTAGAAAATGTTTCGATAATTTATAATATTATCTTCATGCCTTCTCTTGCCACTTTGAACTCAGGGTTTTGTTTTGCCATAGCCTTTTCAATGTGATCGAGGTCATCATCATTTCTGAATGGCATGTGATGAGATGCGAGCATTGCCTTGGCGCCTGCTGTATTGGCAAGCCTCATGCCTTCTTCAAAAGTAGAATGTCCATACCCCTGAAAATCATCCATTTCCGCATCAAGCAAGCTACAATCATAGGAAAAAAGATCTGTGTTATCGATGAGTTTCAATACGTTCTCATCCTGTTTGCCGACGACATGTTCAGTATCTGTGATACACGTGTAAGATTTACCTGAATATTCGATGCGGTAAGCTGTGGAACCACCGGGGTGGTTTAGAGGTGCTGTTATGATCCTGATATCATCGCTGATGTTGAAAACGGCATTCTCCTCAATCGTGTTGTATTGAATGTTTGCCATGAAAACTTCTGGTCCAACCGGAAAGTAGGGTGGTTTCATCAGATTTTTTATCAGTTCTTTTGTATTGCGTGCTCCGTCAAGGTTTCCACAAACGATGTTGATATCATTGTCTTCCATGAAAAAGGGAGCAAAGAAGGGAATTCCCTCTACGTGGTCATAATGGGCATGGGTCAATAAAAGGTGTGTCTTTTGCTTGGGTTTGTTGGCAACCAGTTTGCTACCCAGTTCACGAATGCCTGTTCCAGCATCAATGATAATCGTATGATCACCGCAGGTCACCTCGATACAGTTTGTACTGCCTCCTGTACGCGCAAATGGTTTGCCGGAAACCGGCAAGGTGCCTCGCGTGCCCCAAAAGGTAATTTCAATATTTTTGTTATTCGTTTCAACCATTGTATCGGGAATCTGTTTTCTAAAGGGATTTGTCGGCATTAAGTTCTTGCCGCGCTTCACCCAGCTCACTTGTTGTTTTCTGAAGGCGTGAAGCCAGCTCTCTCATAACTTCAATACCAAGTTCGGGAACTTGCGCGATCAGGCCGAGGAAATGTTCCTTCTTAACCTTCAAAACCTCCAGTTTGTTACTCGCCCGAACAGTTGCTGTGCGCGGTACTTCGCACAAAATTGAAATCTCACCAATGATTTCATCCTTGCCGACAGATGCCACAACAACATCTTCATCTTCAGTGCTGACAACAATGTCTGCATTGCCGCTTATAATGACAAAGGCTGCATCACCCGGGTCCCCCTGTTTGAAAAGCTCTTGGCCTTTTTGATAAATCTTGCGATCAGAAGCAAATGCAAGGAGTTTCAGCTTGCCAGGGTCGATTGCAGAGAAAAGGGGTATTTTTCTCAGCATTTCAACTTCTTCATTAAGCGTGGCCATTGTTTCCTCCTAAATCGCGCGTGTAGATTGACCGCACACGTTTCTCCATTATCATGCTGTTAGCACCTGATAGGTTTCGTTGTGTTCAGCAAGCTCTTGTGGCGTGCCATGTGTAATAAGATCACCATTATCGAAAATAATCACCCGATCAAAATGCGATGCAAATCCTGAACTCATCGGAACCCAAATGATGCCGATTTTATTTTCTTCAGCCCATCTGATGACCGTGTTGATAATTTCTTCCTGTTGCTTTGCGCCAAGCGTGTTCAATCCTTGATTTACAATCAGAATATCTGGCTTTTTGATCATAATTCTCGCCAGATGCAATTTCTGGCGTTGAATTTCTGTCAAACGCTTGCCACCAGTGCCAATATTGAATGTCAAACCTATGTTGAAGATATCATCGGTAAGTTCCATTTCTTCAAGCAGATTTCTGATTGCGTCGGTTACACGCTCAACACCTTCTGGAACAGTAGATGAAATACGACCCATCAAAACATTATCCTGGATGGTCGCTGCCTCATTGTAGCTGTCTGTGGCATAAAACCCGATTGGACTTTCTGGCAGTGCTTCCAGTTTTTCCCTTAGGTTTTTGCGGGCATCGAGAATTTTGTTTTTCAATTCATCCGACAATAGCCCTAGTCTGTTTTGTTCTTCTGTATATGCCAGTGGCAAGCGCATGATCATTTTGTAATCATTGCTGGATACATCTGATAGGGACTTGTTCGCAACGCGACCCAAGGTTTCCTTGTATTCCGGTAATTCATCAGCAGACATATAAGTCAATTGGTCAAAGAAGGGGTCTTCTAGGTCCAGATCGCCGAAGAGTTCAAGTGTTGTCTCTGCCACGTCTTTACCCAACTGAAACAGTGCTTCCTCAAGGTCTTCATTCCTCAGGACATCCATGATCAGTTTGTTTTCCGGTAATTTTTCCAGTTTGTAATCCGGATCGATAGCAGTTCCGAAGAGAAGGTTTTCACCGATTGAGGACTGAGCGTTATAACTTTGCGGGTCAAAGGGTTCCACGAATTCACCAAATCCGAGTTCATCGAGTTTGCTTCTGAATTTCTTTCTGGCTTCGAGTAATTGCTTTGCAAGTTCACTGTGTTTGATAGGGTCCAAAGTTCCGCGCAAGCCAAGGTCACGGATATCGTTTTCCATGTTGATGCTGATAAGGATGTCGCGCATATATTCTATAAAGCTTTCCTCGTTTTCCAAACCAAGACGCTTGTAATCAAGCCATTCACTCTCGAATTCATGTTCAAAGTTACCTGAACGTTTGGTTTCTATGAATTCAAGTGAGTTTGCAGGTTTTTCCGGAGGCTGATTGGGTAAGGGCTGGTTCTTGAGAACATATGTCAGCGTTTCCATAATGCTGCCTTGAGGAAAATATGTGCTTCCGTCGGTATAGCCAATACGACGGCCAAGCAGATATTCCGGTTGTTCTTCTATGGGTGTGTTTTCAAGCAGTACTCGGCCACTACTTGGCTTGATTACGCCTCCAAGAACTTCTGCAAAACTGGAAGCACCACTATTAAAATCTCCAATCAAGGCTATTTTCTCATTTTGCTTGATGTCGACATTTATATTATCGAGCAGTTTCGAACCCGTATCGTCAATGAGGGACAAGCGACTGATCTCATATCCATGTGTGATGCTTGGGATTTCGCCTTTCGGAAATTCCTGCTGTTTGGGCTCACTCAATCCACTGACATCAAATTGTTCAATAATCTGGGCGTACCGCACTTCTACGCTCAAGCGTTTTTGATCCTGATCGATAAGGCCTCTCACAGGAGCGGGCAGGTCCTTGTAGGCAACGATCACGCCAATCAGCTGACCGATATCAAGCGTGCCCCGAATTGCTAGGTAACCGCCAACTGCATAGAAAAAGAATGCCAGAAACTGGATCAGGAAATTGTTGATGAACTTCACCATGAATTTACGCTGGAACAGTTCAAATCGAATGAAGAAGAGGCGACTTAGTATGTTTGTTACTTCTGAACGGTGGTAGTTTGTTGTGTCATTGGTATGGGCGTCCTGAATACCCTCAACAATCTCTCCCAGTCTGCCGGCAAACTTGCGTGATTCTATTTGTCGTTGACGTTGAAGTTCGATCAGCCGTTTTCTCAAGAGGGGAATGAGCCATGCCTGAAAACTGATAACCACAAAGGTTGCAACACCCAGCCAGAAGTTCTGTAGAAATATGAATAGAAGAGCCACAAGCGCCTGACCGCCAAGGAACATTGGTTGTGTAAAGGCATCGCCGATGTATTCTCCCATCGGTTCGACTTCATCCTTTATCATACTTGCAACTTCGGAAGCCTTTGTTTTTCTAAATCGAGTCAGTGGGTATCGCATCACGCGATCAAACAACTCATACCGCATTCGGCGCAATATGCGTTCACCCATCCGGCCCTTGAAAGTATTTATGTATAATTTGAAAAGTCCGTTTGCCATGACCAGCAGAAGGAAAGATGCTGACAGGACAAACAGGAAACTGATGCGCTCAAGTTCGAACCCTTGAAACAAGGTGACCGGTTCACCAAACAGCCATTCACCAAATGGAAGATTGATTTGAAGGAATGTGCTCGTCGCACCGGGTGTCTCAAAACCAACACCCTGAATAGGATTGTTTACAATGCGTTTTGGGAGTTCAAGACTCAAAAAATACGTCGGCATGGAAGCAAGAATCACGCAAAGCATCCATAGCTGATCCCTTCTTGAATGATTCCAAATGTATTTTAAGAGACTTCGCTCCATAAACAGGTCTTCTTGATTTTACGGACACTTAGGCCGGAAGGTTTTTACTTTTTGCAACGATAGCATGTTATGATGTTCTGAAAAGTGATTTGATTAAACTCCATGCCTGTTTAAGTGATTTAACTTCAGATATATGTGTAAAATAGCACAAGTCATATTTTCCCGGGAATAATAATCATGAGTCACGAAACCCTTATCTCTCCTATCCGTGAATGGTTGATTGATGAGGCGCTGGGAAATCCTGATATTGTTGAACTTTTCGAAGCGCTTTGCATGCGCATTTCAAGTGTTGGTATTCCCATAACAAGAGCAAGGCTTTTCTGGCCAACACTCCATCCGCTTTTTCAGGCAGAAACTGTTATGTGGGACAAGGGTGAGAAAGCCTGGCTTGAACAATTTGTTCATCAGGATGAAGCCTCCGATGCCTGGAAAAAAAGCCCACTCAAATATCTGATTGAATTTGATCAGGCCATTTTGAGACGGGAGTTGTCAGGCACCAACAAGCTGGTGGATTTTGAATTGCTTGAGGGGCTTGAGGAAAACGGCTTTACTGATTTTATAGCCATGCGAACAAAGCTTGAGGGGACATCCTTTCGTACACGTGATGAAAACGAAAACAGTGGCATTATGATTACATGGGCAACCAATAGTTCTGGTGGATTTTCAGATAATGACGTTGATGCCTTGAGTAAACTCAACCGGCGTTTTGCCGTTACTTGCAAAGTCATGATCCAGTCGAGAATTTCCAGCAATATTGCCCAGACATATCTTGGAACACGTGCAGGGGGCAGTGTGCTGGATGGACAAATCAGGCGAGGGGACGGGCAGACCACCAATGCTGTTATCTGGTATTCTGACTTGCGGGATTCCACCCAGTTGGCAGAGACATTACCTTCACAAAATTATTTTGATCTTTTGAACGCTTACTTTACTGCAACTGCTCAACCCATAATCGATGAGGGTGGGGAAATACTGGATTTCATTGGAGATGCCGTATTGGGTATTTTCCCTTATCAAAACGCCAAAGGATTAAAACGATCCGTTGATTCCGCTCACA
>CALDZZ010000142.1 GCA_937944075.1 uncultured Rhizobiaceae group bacterium | reverse complement strand
ACTCTTCTCATAGAAATACGCCTTGCATAACAACTTCCCTTTTACATCGTCTCAGGTCCGCAGAAAAGGCGTTGAAGAGTTATCAACAGCGGTTACAGGCACGTAAGGGTAAGTATTCATAGCCCAAATACACAAAAGGCGGTCATCGGACCGCCTTTTTAAATACTTTTCTGAAAAGTGATTAAGCCTTGGCTTTTTCAACAAACTTGATTGCATCACCAACAGTCTGAATGGTTTCTGCAGCATCATCAGGAATTTCAACGTCAAACTCTTCTTCAAAAGCCATGACAAGTTCAACATTATCCAATGAATCAGCACCAAGATCATCAATAAAGCTTGCTTTTTCAGTCACTTTATCCGCATCCACATCCAGATGCTCAACTACGATTTTTTTGATGCTTTCAGCAATATCACTCATATGTCAGTCCTCGACTGTTGGTTGGTTCCAATTGTGGAACATTCTTGGGTTTAAATGTTACGCCCCGAACATAATTACAAGGCCGTAAGTAATTATTTCTGCGGTCGATTACCATAGTTCGTTGGAAACTACTAGGGTAATTTACTAGAAAAATTAACTAATATTCAGGCCATCAGACCATGGCCATACCGCCGTTTACGTGAAGAGTTTGGCCTGTCACGTAACCACCTTCATTACTAGCTAAATAGAGCGCTGCGGAGGCAATATCATCACCCTCGCCCATTTTTTTCATTGGAATGGCGCCCATAATTGCTTCCTTTTGCTTGTCATTGAGTTTTTCCGTCATGGCAGAAGCAATAAAGCCGGGCGCAATGCAGTTTACAGTTACATTTCTGGAGGCGATTTCCTGTGCAAGCGACTTGGTAAAACCAATCATTCCGGCCTTGGAAGCACAATAGTTGGCCTGCCCCGGGTTACCGGTAACACCGACAATGGAAGTGATGTTGATTATGCGTCCACCCTTGCGGCGCATCATCGGATAGGCAATCTCCTTGGTCAGGCGAAAAACAGCTGTAAGATTGACACGCATCACATCATCCCAATCCTCATTCGACATGCGCGCGAAAAGCCCGTCGCGCGTGATACCTGCATTATTCACGAGGATATCAACGCCTTCGAGTTTTTCTTCTGCAGTTTTGCCCAAGGCAGAGGCTTCATCCAGATCAGACAGGTTGGCAGGCAAAACAACACTGCGATCACCCAATTCCCCAGCCAGTGCCTGAAGTTTTTCTTCTCTAGTACCGTGAAGGCCAACTGTTGCGCCCTGGGCATGCAACATTCTGGCAATCGACTCGCCAATACCACCTGATGCGCCGGTAATCAGCGCCTTTTTACCACTGAGGTCAAACATGTAATTTCTCCTGAAATTTACGAGGACAAGGCTTCTAGGGCCTTTTCAATATCATCCGGGTTGCCAACGGCAATACTGGAAAGATCACGATTGATGCGACGTGCCAATCCGCTCAACACCTTGCCGGAGCCTACTTCCATGAGACGGGAAACGCCATTGCCGCCCATCCACTCGATGGTTTCGCGCCAGCGCACCTGTCCGGTCACCTGTTCTACAAGTCTGCTTCTTATTTCGTCGGGATCCGTAATAGGCTGCGCCAGAACATTTGCAACAAGCGGCACGCAAGGTGCATTCATGGTTACATCTGCCAGTGCTTCAGCCATGGCATCTGCCGCTGGTGCCATGAGCGCTGAATGGAATGGTGCAGATACCGGCAAAAGAAGCGCACGCTTGGCTCCCTTTTCGCTTGCCATGGCAGCAGCCTTTTCCACCGGAGCCTTGGCACCCGAAATCACCAACTGCCCGCCCCCATTGTCATTTGCTATCTGGCAGGAGCCTTCGCCGGAAACATCATCACAAATTTGTTCCACATCCGATTGCTCAAGTCCGATGATGGCAGCCATTGCACCCTCACCAACAGGAACTGCGGCCTGCATGGCATTCCCGCGTATTCTCAACAATCTTGCTGTATCAGCAATCGAGAACGTGCCAGCCGCACACAGGGCCGAATATTCACCAAGCGAATGGCCGGCAACATGTGAAGCATGTTCCTCCAGCGAAAATCCCTTTTCTTCCAGCGCGCGCATGGCCGCAATTGAAACAGCCATGAGTGCAGGTTGCGCATTGGCTGTGAGCGTCAGCGTATCTTCAGGGCCTTCGAGGATAACAGACGAAAGCTTTTCACCCAGCGCCTCATCCACCTCATCAAAAACAGCCCTGGCTGCCAAAGAAGCCTCAACAAGTGCCGCACCCATGCCAACTGCCTGACTGCCCTGCCCGGGAAAAGTAACTGCCAAAGTCATGAAACTGTCCTTATCATCAATTCAGGCCGTTTCTGTCTTTTTGAAAGGAGAGTGTCAAGGATAAAGAGGGAGATGACAACAGGTTGGGCAAGAAAAACAGAATGCTCAAACATCGGGAACAATGCCTGTTCTCGTACATTTGAGTGGTATCTGAAATTTATATCGAGAGATGACGACCATGACAGAGTGCAAGACAATTATCATTACAGGTTCGGGATCAGGCATTGGCAAGGCTGCCGCCCTGCGCTTTGCCAAAGACGGTCATAATGTTGTCTTGAATGGGCGCACCTTGGACAAACTGGAAGCTGTCAGGGATGAGATTGGCAGGGATGATCAGGTTCTCATTTGTCAGGGCGATGTATCTGATAATGAGGCTGTAAACCGGATGACCGAAGAAACAATAAACCGCTTTGGTGCTATTGATGTCGTCGTCAATAATGCCGGCATAGCCATCCCTGATGATTTTGAAAGTTCAAGTCATAATGATTTCGACACCATCATCAATGTCAATGTGAAGGGTGTCTATAATGTATCAAAATCAACATTGCCTCACCTCAAAACTGCCAAGGGAAATATTATAAACGTAAGCTCCGTGAGTGGCTTGGGCGGAGACTGGGGCATGTGTATATACAACACTTCAAAAGGCGCTGTCAGCAACATGACACGCGCAATGGCGCTTGATCTTGCAAAGGACGGAATTCGCGTGAATGCTGTTGCGCCTTCCCTTACCAGCACGGAAATGACATCAGGCATGAAAGGCAATGACAGCTTGATTAAAAAATTTGAAGAACGTATTCCCATGGCACGCGCAGCGCAGCCAGATGAAGTTGCCGATGTCATCGCATTTCTTGCAAGCCATGATGCAAGGTTTGTAACCGGAACAATTATTCCCGTAGATGGCGGCTTGAGTGCTTCAAACGGACAGCCACCGCTTGGGTAAAATTTTAGCTAGCTTAAAAAGGCTTTACCCTTACTGTTTCGCAATCCAGTTCAGCGCCACGCGCCAGTCTATCATTCGAACTGGCGTTCCGTGCTTGCCACCATCGTAGACGGCAAGCCTGACCGGGTATCCTGGAGACTTGGCTCTCAGGGTTTTGTAATAGTTGTGCGCATCTTGCCATTTGTAGACATAATCTATGCCACCATGTGCAAAATAGATTGGTTTTCTGCCAACTGGAACGGAAAGCTTGCCGCTGCCTAAAAAAGCGGGATCAGGAAAACCACCCATGATGACATAACCATCAATCATTGCATTCGAGGTTTTGTTTTTCATCAGGCGCCAACAAAGGAAACTACCCATTGAACCACAGGCCACCACCAGTTTGCCACGTGTCTTGGCCCTGTAATGGGAAACTAGAGCCTCAATATCCTTGCGGCCTTCTTCCTCAAAATTGGTAAAATCCGAGCTGATGTAAATTCCGCCGTTTCGGAACATCAGGTTTTTGACACGATTGAAGTTGCCTCCAAATTTCTCATCCGAAAAGCCAAGATGACGACTGCCATCACGCCCATGCAGAAAAATCACGGTCATAGTGGCATTACCTTTCAAGGCGCCTACTGCAAAATGGGTAACCGTGCGCCCATTCACTGAAATACTGGTATCAATCTCATGGCGTTTGGGCTTTGAAGAGACATAAAACCCCTTGACCTTGCGAACCGGAATCTCATCCCGCTTGTTGATGTCACGCAAGGGATCGTAAGGCAAAAGCTGAAAATCGCCATTGTCCTGAACCTCTATCGGCTTTCGGTTCTTGAAAATCTTGTCCTTGTACGGCTTCAATTCAAAGGCATAAGCAGGCAAGCAAAGGGTGCTTGCCACAATAGCAAACACAATAATTTTGGAAAATATTTTAATCGACATAGAAATCTCCCGATCCATCCATGTTTACACCGATTAATGAAAACCCGGAAGATGCTCGCAAAATTTTGCTTAATTGATATCCTGCTCTCCAGCCTGCTTTGCATCTTGTGCTATAATGCGCGAAGGAAAAAGCATACCGCCATATAAATAACGTTCAGAACGCGCCTTATTCTTGTAAGGCACAGCATTGGGTGGATTAACACGCTTTTTTGCTTCAGAACTCGAAACATTAGGATTTGAAGCAGAAGTCGCAAATTTCTTTGAATCAGTCATTTCTGTCTCCATGTTTGAATGATTACCTAAAACAGAATTGTGAAGAAGGTATGACGATTTTTTACATATATTGATATGAATATTTATAATGAGAGACTCTGCTTCGTAATTACCCATCTCAGCATATGGACATACCGAGATGCAGACATGAAAATGGGCTTTAATTCCCCTTGCATTCCCAACCATTTCAGCTATAACCCACGCATTCAGACCAAATTGCTGGTGGCTGAACGTTGGCTTGTGTAAACTTGCGCAAGAGGAAATTAAGAAATTCCGCCCATCCGTGTCTCCGCTCTCGACCGTCAAAATGCCTTTCCCAACGGCTCTTGTGAGCCACCGAAAAGGCGGCGTGAAGGCTTTGCGTGATTGGTTTGAAGATGTAACGGCAGCTTATTCCCGAAACGCACAAAGCTATTTTCGGACAAGAATATGCTATCAAGAAAAAGGAAAGGCCACTTCATGGCACTTTATGAACACACGTTCCTGGCACGCCAGGATATCTCCAGCCAACAGGCTGAAGCATTGGCAGATCAGTACAAGAATGTTCTGGAAGAAAACGGCGGCTCTGTCGGCAAGATTGAAAACTGGGGTCTTCGCACTGCAGCTTACCGCATCCAGAAAAACCGCAAATGCCATTACATTCACATGAATGTAGACGCACCAGCAGCTGCAATGGCTGAGATGGAGCGTCAAATGCGCATTAATGAAGACATCCTTCGCATCATGACAATTCGCGTTGAAGAGCACGAGGAAGGCCCTTCTGCAATGATGAAGAAATCAGATCGTGATGATCGTCCTCGCCGCAATGACCGCGAAGATCGTCCACGCCGTGATGCACCTGCTCCTGTAGCAGATGCAGAAGCAGCACCTGCAAGTGAAGGAGAATAATCATGGCTATTGCATCAACATCTGGTGGACGTCGTCCTTTTAACCGTCGTCGCAAGTCTTGCCCTTTCACAGGCGCAAACGCACCAAAGATCGACTACAAGGACACAAAGCTTTTGCAGCGTTATGTATCCGAGCGCGGCAAGATCGTTCCTTCACGCATCACATCCGTTAGCCAAAAGAAACAACGCGAACTTGCACAAGCAATCAAGCGTGCCCGTTTCCTTGGCCTTTTGCCTTACGTAATTGGCTAAACAGAATTCTGGCAGGGCTGCATTTGCGGTCCTGCCTTTTACTTGCCTCTGGAGCAGGCAAAACAAACAATAACCCAAGTTGGGGCAATTCAGCCTCTAACTGTTAGGCACAAAGCGCCATAAAACAGGACAGCGACATGAGCCCGAAGGCATTCATCATATCCATATTGGCAGGTCTTGCATCTGCTCTTTGCGTTATGGCTTCGTTCAACGTTGGCCCTGGTGCATTTCCGGTGATGTTAATTGCCGCCTTCCCCATTTATGTTGCCACCCTTTCACAAGGCACAACAGTAGGTGTCGGTTCTTCGATCTGCGCAATTTTAATTGCTGCAATCGCCATGACCCCACAAGTTGCCGTGGGCATGGGGCTGGCATTTACAATTCCAGCTTCCCTGATCGGCCACCAGGCAAACCTTGCGCAAACAGTCGAAAACAGCACCACTGGTGAAATGGAATGGTATCCACTGTCTCGCCTGTTTTTCAACTTGTGTATTGCACTTAGTATTGGCCTGATAATCCTTGGCTATCTCTCAGGCTACAATCCGGAAAAGCTGTCTCCCATTTTGTCCGAAGCTGTGCAGGAAGCCCTGAAGGCAAATCCACCGCCAAGAGAATTAAGCCGTGAAGAAACCGAAACCCTGACACGAAACGTATTTGCGATATTACCCTTCTTCTTTGCTGGTGTATGGTTGATTGTACACGTTATCAACGCACATCTTGCTGCGATTGTTTGCCGGGCATCTTCCATGATGCCAAGACCAAAAGATGATATCGCTGCAAGTCTTTCCTTGCCCAAAGCTGCCATTTTTCTCATGCTCGCCAGCCTTTTGCTTTCATTCATGGTCAGCGGTATACTGCAGTTTTTCGCGCTTGTTGTAGCAGGTATATTCGTAATGGCCGTCTCTATGCTGGGCCTTGCAAACCTGCACATGAGAGCCCGCAAAAACCCGGCCGGAATCGCTTTGGTGATCGCAAGCTATGGCGCAATCTTTTTTCTTTACCCGCTGATTTACCTGTTTTCGGTAAGCGGCGTATTGAGAGTTTTCAACCAACAAACCAATCAAACCAATACCCCGCCAAAAGCGGGCTAACATTTTTCTTGAAAGGAAAACAATCATGCAAGTTATTCTACTGGAACGCATTGCCAAACTGGGTCAAATGGGTGACGAAGTAACGGTTAAAACCGGTTACGCAAGAAACTTTCTTCTGCCACAAGGCAAGGCGCTTCGTGCCAATACTGCAAACCGTGAGGTTTTTGAAGCCCAGCGTGCAGAACTTGAACAGCGCAATGAAGAGCGCAAGTCAGACGCAGAAAAAATCAAGGCAAACCTTGATGGCAACACCTACATGCTTATTCGCTCTGCCGGTCAAACTGGCCAACTATACGGTTCTGTTTCTACCAGAGACGTAAGCGCTGCATTGGAAGAAAGCGGCTTCAAGGTGACCCGCAACATGGTCAACATGCCAACCCCTATCAAGGTAATCGGCATTCATGAACTTTCAGTCAACCTTCACCCGGAAGTTGAAGCAACCATCTCTGTAAACGTCGCCCGTTCAGAAGACGAAGCCGAGCGTCAGGCCGCTGGTGAGGATCTGACCGGTCGTGATGAGCAATTTGAACATGATGCAGTTGACTTCGAGGCTGATGATGTTGATCTGACTGAAGTCTTCGAAAACCCTGAGGACACAGACCTTGTAGATGGCGAAGAAGCTTCTGAAGAAGCATCAGACGAAAACAACGCATAAACACCTTCTCGCCTGTTAAAGGCTGAAGGCAACCCGTT
>CALDZZ010000141.1 GCA_937944075.1 uncultured Rhizobiaceae group bacterium | reverse complement strand
AGGATAGCGGCGGAATACTCCAAAAAGGGAGAGCCGCAAAAGGCAATTGAAGCCTTTGATGCAATCGCCAATGACACAAGTTACAATGAGACCTTGCGCAATGTCGCAAAATTGCGGGCAGGATTACTGCTGGTTGACCATGGCTCCTATGATGAAGTCTCCGACCGCCTTCAACTGATGTCAGAAACAGGCAAATCGTTTCGCCATTCAGCTCGTGAAGGCCTTGGCCTTTCGGCTTGGAAGCACGAAAAATTTGAAGAT
Source organism: uncultured Rhizobiaceae group bacterium (assembly GCA_937944075.1). GTDB lineage: Bacteria > Pseudomonadota > Alphaproteobacteria > Rhizobiales > Rhizobiaceae > JAALLB01. The sequence goes on along the minus strand of CALDZZ010000141.1, from coordinate 5,821 downwards.
GCCCTGGTCTGGTTTCAGGCAATCGCAGATGATCAGGGAACTCCCAACGGTGTACGCAGCAGGGCAGCAGTCATGTTGCAACTTTTGGCTGGCAAGGGATTTACCGCTGAAGAAGAAAATCAGGCCGGCTAACACGATTAGCGAAACAGGTTCGCTCAGGGCATAAAAAATGAGTTTTACAGTTGCCATTATTGGTCGTCCCAATGTGGGCAAGTCCACTCTTTTCAACCGACTGGTTGGAAAGCGTCTTGCGCTGGTTGATGACACACCTGGCGTGACACGTGACCGACGATTTGCGGAAGCATCCATTGCCTCACTTGAGTTCAATGTCATCGATACAGCCGGACTTGAAGAAGCACACGAAGACACGCTCCAGGGACGCATGTGGGAACAAACCAGTGCAGCCATAGAAGAGGCAGATGTCTGTCTGTTCCTGATTGATTCACGCGTGGGCATCATTCCCGATGACAAAACCTTTGCCAGAATTTTGCGCAAGGTGGAAAAGCCGGTCATACTGGTTGCAAACAAGATGGAAGGCAAGCCGGGGGAAAGCGGTTATTACGATGCTTTTTCGCTTGGCTTTGGTGATCCGGTTCCAATTTCTGCTGAACACGGGCAGGGCATGGCCGACCTCCATGATGCCATCGTCACCGCAGTTGGCGAAGATGTTGCCTATCCTATTGAAAAGGAAGACGACGAGGATGATGAAAACCGTGTCTTGAAAATTGCGATCGTTGGCCGCCCCAATGCAGGCAAATCCACACTGATTAATCAGATGGTAGGCGACGAGCGTATGCTTACAGGACCTGAAGCAGGGATTACGCGCGATTCAATTTCCGTGGATTGGGAATGGGAAGGTCGCACGATCAGGCTTTATGATACCGCAGGCATGCGCAAAAAGGCACGCGTTCAGGAAAAACTGGAAAAGCTTTCAGTCTCCGATGGTTTGCGTTCCATTCAATATGCAGAAGTCGTGATTGTGGTTCTGGATTGTACCATTCCGTTTGAAAAACAGGATGTGCAGATCATCGATTATGTTATCCGTGAAGGCCGTGCACCGGTAATTGCCCTGAATAAATGGGATCTGGTTGAAGACCGCCAGGAAACGCTCAAGGAATTGTTGCTGGTCTCACAAGAATCCATTTCGCAAGTCAAGAACATGAAGGTTATTCCCATATCGGGTGAAACAGGTGAGGGCCTGGACAAGCTGATGGAGGCTGTTCAGGAAGTTGATGAAGCCTGGAACCGACGTATTCCAACTTCACCGCTTAACCGATGGCTGGAAGGTGTTCAATATCACCACCCGCCGCCAGCCGTATCAGGCCGTCGCATCAAGCTTAAATATGTCACGCAAGCCAAAAGCCGTCCGCCTACATTCATGGTGTCCAGTTCACGCGCTGATGCATTGCCAGATTCATACGTGAAATATCTGATCAACTCGATCCGCAAGGAGTTTGATCTGGATGCCGTGCCAATACGACTATTCGTGCGCAAGGGTGAAAACCCTTATGCAGGCAGGAAAAAGCGGAATAATTAAAATTATTGGTGAGCCTTGTTCAGCAGAATCATCAAGGACGCAATACTACGTTTTAAAGTCTCTTTCGAGGCTTGAGACCTGGAGAGAATGCGTAGTCCCACATAGTGCGTGAGTAATAAATCGGATAATTGACTTAAACGCTCTTGCGGTAGTTCTGCATGTTGTGACGAATCTTTCAAAGCAGTTTCAAATCCTGATTTCATTTTATTCAGAAGACTATGCACAGTTTCGGAGATTTGCTTGTCATTATGGGCAGGTCCTGCTGCGGCTGAACACAACAGGCACCCTCGGTAATCATCCTGTTCAATTGCACTTAGAACAGAAGCAAAGAGTTTGTTGATGCGATCAAGACCGTCTTTTAAAGTCCCATCGCCTAGTAGTTGTGTGGCTTTTTCGACTTCTGCTTCGTCATAGCGATGCAGTATATTTATAAAGAGCGATTTTTTATCCTTATAGGCTTTATAGAGACTGCCTCTGGTTAGCCCCATGCCTTTTAGCAGGTCTGGTAGCGATGCGCCCTCATAGCCATGTGCCCAAAATACGTTCATCGCACCATCAAGGGCTTTGTCTTCATCAAATTCACGAGGTCTGGCCAAGAGGTTTTTCCTTATATGGTTTCTTACTCATTATATATATTAGGAACTAATTAGTCCACAATTCACGCTTCTGTGTTTATTTCGTGTATTCTTGTGTTTTGTACCAATTGGTTCCTAATGTTATTGATTGTTCATCGGCAGCGTTCCTCCCCGTTGCTGACACAAGAAAACAAACTTTTAAAAAGGAAATTTAAAATGAAAAAAGTATTTTTGAATATCGCAGGCGTCGCTTTGGCAACAATGGTCGTCATGGCTCCAATCTCAGCAAGCGCAGACTCAGTTGCTGCCAAGGGCTCGTTCACTGGCGCAAGTGATCACATTACAACGGGCGGTGTCTCTATTGTCAAAACTGCAAACGGTGGTGCCGTTGTCATCCTGGACACAAACTTCTCACTGGATGGTGCGCCTGACCCGCGCGTTGGTTTTGGTAAAGACGGCAAGTACATCGATACGTCAGACCTGGGCGCCTTGACCAGCAAGGAAGGTCTGCAGGTCTATATTGTTCCGGCATCCGTTAATGTTGACGATTTCAACGAAGTCTACATCTGGTGCAGGAAATTTGGCGTGCCTCTCGGCATTGCATCAATCAACTAAACCCAATTCTCTCTATAGGCCGGCAAGCGTTCATGCTTGCTGGCAAGACAAAATAAGGAACATACAATGCGTTTTATGACAAAGGAATTACATGCCTATCTTGATTATCCTGTAGCACTGGGATTAATAATAATGCCGTTTTTACTGGGTCTTGGTTCTGTTAATGAATTGGCACTATGGCTTTCAGTGGCAACAGGTTTTGCAGCACTTATACTGACGATCCTGACAGATCATCACTTGGGCTTAATCCGTGTGCTTCCATATTCATTACACCTTGCCGTTGATTTCACAGTTGGTCTGGTGTTTTTGATAGCGCCAAGCTTGCTAGGTTTTACTGGCATTGATGCTGCATATTACTGGGTTATTGGCGCAACGGTTCTGGTTGTTGTCGCTCTTCACAGTCCGGAGAAAAATACGTTCGGTCACTAGCTCCGAAAATCTCTGGTCAAAAAATAAACGAAAGGCCCTGTGCGGGCCTTTTTGCATGATGGTTAATCCAAAGGTATAAAATGCTGGTCAGTTTAACCATCAATTAAGGTTAACAGATTATATTCAACTCCACGGCCTTAAAGGCCTGAAAATTATTCGGTGTGGTTTTTGTATCAAATTGCATCTTTGTTTTGAGTGGAGTTTTAGTTGTGCGTAACTCGGATAATAAATCTGTGTCTGGTATCAGACGTGTAGCAAATGCAGTCTTGATTGGTGGCCTTGCTACCGTAATTTACTCAAGTCAAACCGTAGAGATATCACATCAGGATGTTGCCAGCCTTGTTGGCAAGACCGGGCAAGATCGTTGGCTCGCACACATTGAAGCGCCAGTAGGACAAACCATAGCGCTGACAACAGCAAGCATGTTGGGCAAGCAAAAGGCAGAGCTTGAAACCGGCCTTGCACCCAGAGCCCTGACAGTTTCAAAAGAAATCAAGCAAGACCCAAAGCCACAACGCATTAACCGTGCCCTGAAGGGTGGACGCGTTTTGCAAACGACTGCCAGACAGGCACCGGAAAAATTCAATGCAGGGTCCGTGCTTGAACGTCACAGTGTTTTGCAGCCGATAGACCAGGGCAAAAGACAGGCGCTTGCCTTTGTAAAACCAAAGAGCAACAAGGAAGCCATGCAGGTTGCAGCTGTTTTCCATACAAAGAAGAAGAAAAACAAAAATCTCTTCAAGACAAAACATCTGCCGGTTCAAGTTGCGAAACTGGTAAAACAGTCTCAAGGTTCTATTCTTGCCTTTGCACCTGAGCCAAAGGTTGAGCATTCGCCTTTCTCTGCTGTTCTGGTTGAGGAAAAGCCGGTGAAGATCGTGCCAAAGCTTGGCAAGGGAGACCATGGTTGGGCCAAGAAACCACTGCCAAAAAGTTCATTCAACAAAAAACAGCAAGCCTGTTTGGCACGAGGCATTTATTTTGAGGCACGTGGCGAACCGGTCAAGGGACAGGCAGCTGTTGCTCAGGTCATTTTGAACCGTGTCCGAAATCCGCATTACCCAAACAGCATTTGCGGTGTCGTTTATCAAAACCAGCATTGGTATAATCGTTGCCAGTTTTCATTCGCATGTGATCGCATCAAGGATCGTATCAATAACAAGAAACTCTACAAACAGGCTGAACATATTGCAGCAGAAACCACTGCCGGACGCATCTGGTTCCCTCAGGTAGGGTCTTCAACGCACTACCATGCCACGTATGTTGCTCCCAAATGGCGCAAAAAGATGAAGCGCGTCGGCAGAATCGGTTTGCACATTTTCTACCGAACCTATGGCGGCGGCTGGTCGTAAAACTGGCCTCAACCACACGGATTCTTGAAAAACCCCTGTAGATTCATTGTCGCAGGGGTTATTTCTTTGTCAAAAAGACTATATTTCAAAGACTTAAGTAGTACACAGGGCGCTTGACAGAAAAGAGGTGCATATCTATGTTGCGCCCATCTCACGGGCTTTTGTAAAAGGTGTGTTTTCCGTATCAAATCAGGGCAATTCGATAAGCATATTCATGGCGTATCACAAGACGGTTTTGGCAGGCGCCAAACCCCGAAAGGCTTGAAATGAACAGGGAAACAAACTCAACGGACAAAAGTTCAAAAGATGATCTTGAAAACAGGCTGAATGACATGAACAAGCGTCTTGGACGCGATGTTGATGACAATGAGATTGGCAAGGTCAGGAAACCGGGCACTTCCGGAATGGCACAAGGCATGCGTATCGCTTCAGAATTCGTTTCTGCGATACTCGTCGGAGCTGCATTCGGATATGCAATTGACTGGCTTTTTGATATTGCTCCTTTTGGAATGATCTCATTCCTTCTGCTGGGTTTCATCGCAGGCGTGTTAAATGTTATGCGCGCTGCAAAAGACATGTAAGGCGGTTTCGCCAAAAGAATTTAACTGCACAATACGTGCAATGACAAATTGAATAGATAGAGAAGACACAGTGGCAAACGATCCTATTAGTCAGTTCAAACTAAAAGACCTTATCCCACTTGAAGTGGGCGGCATGGACATTTCCTTTACCAACTCTTCCCTGTTTATGGTCGCAACGGTCCTGACAACTTCGGTTTTCTTCATTTGGGCCATCAGTGGTCGGGGTCTTGTGCCTGGTCGTGCCCAATCGATGGCGGAAATGACTTATGAATTTGTCGCAGGGATGCTGCGGGATTCAGCCGGTTCTGAGGGGATGAAGTTTTTCCCGCTTGTCTTTACACTCTTCATGTTCATACTCGTTGCAAATATGTTCGGCATGTTCCCTTACTTCTTCACTGTAACAAGCCATATCATCATCACTGTAATGCTAGCGATGCTGGTCTTTTTGACAGTTGTTTTGTACGGAATTTACAAGCACGGACTAACCTTCTTCAAGGTCTTTGTACCAAGTGGCGTGCCGATGTTTATCCTGCCACTTGTGGTGCTGATTGAAATCATTTCCTTCTTTTCTCGTCCCTTGAGCCATTCAGTTCGTCTGTTTGCAAACATGCTCGCCGGACACATTACCCTTAAGGTTTTCGCAGGCTTTATCCCATCCATGTTCGCTGCCGGTGCAGTTGGTGTGGTGGGTGCAATCCTTCCACTTGTCATGGTGGTTGGCATTACAGCTCT
>CALDZZ010000140.1 GCA_937944075.1 uncultured Rhizobiaceae group bacterium | reverse complement strand
GGATGCTGATGGGGATGGCGCGCCTGATAATGCGGAATCATCTATTGCTGACCGCGATGGTGACGGAATACCGGATGCGCAGGATTACGATCCAACAGGTTATTTCTATTGTCAGGAGAACAATCAGATATTGTCTGGTGGCCTGATATCTGTAACAGGGCCTTTTGGTACCCAGACGGGCGCCGGGACATCTTCCAACATTACGATTGTTCGTGATGGTAGTGATGGATCCTTCCAGTTCTTTGTTTCTGCTCCTGGTACGTACACCATGAACGTAACCTTGCCTCAGACAGGTGTCGCAAGTGACGACAGGCTTCCCTTGGGAACGCTGGATGCAACCTCCTTGTTGCCGGCAAATCCGGCAGTGCTGGGAGCAGGTGAGGTGGGCAATAGCCGCGCACTCTCTGATCCTAGTGCAGGGGCTAACCCGTTCTACTACACATTTGAGATTGAAGCGGGTGATCCTGCTATCTTTAACAACAACATTCCATTGATGTTCTGTGGTGAGCCTGCTGTAACTGCTTCCAAGGTTGTTTCGGGGACACCTACCATTCAGTCAAATGGCAATACACAATTTACCTTCAATATGGCGGTGGAAAACACTGGTGTAACGCAGGTTAACGATGTCTCAATGCAGGATAACCTGTCAGCATTGTTTGGTGCGGGCAACTTCTCGGTTGTCAGCAATACGGTAACATCCGCACCGGCAGGTTTTGGGGCGGGGGCAAACAACGGCTTTAATGGGGCTGGTGATATTGACCTGCTTCAGTCTGGTGGCATTCTTCAGGTTGGCGAGCGGGTTGAAGTTCAACTTGTCGTTGAATTGATGGCAAATAATTCCGGTACCTTTACCAATACAGTCACCGCTGGTGGTGCATCACCATTGGATGGTACTGCAATTCCGACCAATGATGCATCAACGAGCTTTGACGTGATTGCACCAACCGACTTGCAGTCACTGCAAGTTGAAAAGGTTGCTGCTAGACCGCTGGTTCGTCTTGGTGAAATACTGCCGTATACAATTACAGTCAGAAACCCGGCAAACCTTCCGCGAATTGGTGTGAATATTGTGGACTTCCTTCCTGCAGGTTTCATTTACCGCCCTGATAGTGCGCGAATTGATGGCGTTGCCACAGAGCCACAAATTTCCGGAAGACGTCTTGTCTTTGCTGGTCAAAATATTCCTGCAAGTGGTTCATTGACCCTCACACTAAACGTTGCAGTTTCCGCTTCTGCCAGTGAGCAGGAGTTTGTGAACAGGGCATGGATTGAAGATCCTGATACTGGTGACAGAATATCAAATGTTGGAACAGCTACTGTTCGTCGTGAAATTGAGCCTGTATTTGATTGTAGCGATATCATTGGCAAGGTTTATGATGATCAAAACAGAAATGGCTATCAGGATGATGATGAGCCAGGTCTTCCCGGGGTTCGTGTTGCTACCGTCAAGGGTGAATTGATTACAACTGACAAAAACGGTCGCTACCATGTGCCATGTGCCTCTATTCCGGATGCAAGCATCGGTTCAAACTTTATCCTGAAGCTTGATGTGAGAACCTTGCCTACCGGGTACCGTGTTACTACGGAAAACCCGCGGGTGGTACGTCTGACAAGAGGCAAGCTGACCAAGATAAACTTTGGCGCCTCAATCTCTCGTGTTGTCAGAATTGATTTGAACAGTGCTGCCTTCGTAAGAGGGGATATTGAACCCAGCAAAAGATTGAGTGATGCAATTGGTTCGCTCGTTCAAAACCTTGCACAGGAAACCTCCATACTGAGACTGTCTTACCAGGCGGGTAGCGGTGAGAAGGACCTTGCTAAAAAGAGGATGCGGAATATCTCCAACATCATTCGCAAGAGATGGGACCTTACAGGTGGAGATTATGATCTGGAAATTGAAACACGGATCGTAAGCAAATAATATCTGAACAAAAATAAGGGGCCGTTAGGCCCCTTAAGCATTTCGGTAAGCTCTTACTACTTGTCTATCATTGTGCTGATGACATTGGTTAGCTCTTCTTCACGTCTTACGCCTTGAAGAACATTTTGCAATTGTCCTCTTTTGTTGAACAACAACAGCGAAACATGCGGTACATTATACTTCTGTGCAAACTCGAGACCTTTTTTCGTTCTTATGTTTGCAACAAGGTATTTCACAGTTTCATCATCGAAGTTTGAAAGTGCTGCCCGGGTTTCCTTTTGCAGCGTTGCACATAGCTGGCAGTTGGGATCATGTATTTGCACAATTGTAGGTTTTCCAAAACCTATTCTGGTCAGATCACGCTCCTTTAGGTCCTTTTGATAGGCGTTATAGAAGTAAAAACCCCCGCCACCGATCACAGAAAGGCCCAATAAGCCCTTGCCAAGGAAGGCCAGGGTATTGCGTTTTGTTGCGTCTTTAACTTGAGATGCGTTGGCAGCCCCATTGTGAGGCGCTGCCTTTTTCTTGTTTGAATTTGGTTTTTGCTTTCCTGATTTGCGCATGATTACAAATCTTATGCGAGAGAATCGATGATTTTACTCATCTCATCAGCGCTCATGTTTGGATATTTTGTGCCATTGATAAAGAAAGTAGGCGTAGAATTTACACCATAATCCTCAGCAGCCTTTTTCTGGATTGCGAGAACATTGTTCAACAAGTCCTGATTTTTCAGGCAGGAGTTGAAACTGTCCTGTGTGAAGCCAGCGAGCTTTGAGATCTTGAACAATTCATCAACGACTTTGCCACGGCTCCAGCTTGCCTGTTTGTCATAGAGTATATCAATCATTGAAAAGTATTTATCTTCTCCTGCACATTCGGCAAGCATAAAGGCTGCTGCGGCAGAAGGGTCGAACGGGAATTCACGGAAGTAATATTTCACGACGCCCTTGTCGATGTATTTTTCCTTGATTGTCGGGTAAACATTCTTGTGCCAGGCACGACAATGAGGGCAGGTCATTGAAGCATATTTGATAAGCGTAACCGGAGCGTTTTTGTCGCCCTTGACGTGCTCCCCCAGAGGGCCTTCTTCCATCAGGGTGGAAAGATCAACTGCATGCGCCGGTGTAGTGCCTATTATCTTTGCAAGGGGTGATAGTCCATCAAGGGCTCCAACTGCTGAAAGGCCTGCAGCCGAGATGATGGGTAGTGTTTGTCTTCTGTTAAGTTTCATTTTGATTCTCCTCAATTTTCTTCTGAATTTAATACGAATTGGTATACTCGAGATAGTTCACTGGCTTCATCATTTGTGAAGCCAATATTTTTTGCTTTATTCTTGAATGTGATGGCGTCTTTTCTCGTATATCGATGGCGCTTGCCCAGTTTAGGACCACTACATTCCTGTGTCTTTCGAATGTTATTTTTGATTTCCTTTTGTGTCATTTGAAATCCTCACAAAACAACTATTTGAGGGCTGCCCTTGATGCGGTCATAGAGGTCAATCACATCCTGGTTGACCATGCGTACGCACCCGCTGGATACGGCTTTTCCGATTGTCCAATACTCAGGAGAGCCATGTATTCTGTACAAGGTGTCGACATTGCCTTCAAAAATGTAGAGAGCTCTAGACCCAAGTGGGTTGTCCAGCCCTGGGGGCATGCCACCATTTTTTGCGCTATATTTTTCCAACTCTGGTTCTCGGGCAATCATTTCTGCAGGTGGGGTCCATTTTGGCCATTCCTGTTTCCATGCCACTCTTGCGCGGCCGGACCACTCAAACCCTGCTTTTCCAAGGCCAACACCATAACGCATGGCTTTTTGTTGGGGTTCTATCAGGTATAGATAAAAACTTGAGGTATCTACAATTATTGTTCCTGGTTCTTCTGCACTCGAAAAATCAACACGGCGGCGGTAAAACCGCTCCGGAATTCTTGATAAATCCGCTGCTGGTACCGGGAATTTCTCATTGGGAAGGGCTGCATACATCGCTCCTATTTCCCTTCTCAAAGGGACAACGGTTGCTGCTTTTCTTGGTCTGGTGGCCGTCGAGCAACCTGCAATGGCAAGTGCACTTGTAGCAAGCGCAGAATGCATGAATGCCCTTCGTGAAAGACTTGATGGGTAATCACCAATAGAACTGGTTTTAAAAATAGGCGCGCTTTCAGTCAGCGTTTTTTCATGGGACATAATTCGTGTTCCGATAGAGTAAATGTAAACTGGTACTCAATTGTGAGAAACAAATGAGCTATTGCTTACAATCAGACTATTGGAGGACGAAGGAATGATGTTGTGATTGGCCTATCCATTGTTGAAGGCTCTATTACAACAAGCTTGATGGAGATAACCTCGGCATCTGCGGTTGTATTTGTATGGTTGATACACACATCACCAATACAGCGTGGTTTTTGGGAATCAGCACCTTCTTCATCTGTAGAGCAACATTCCGCTTGGGTTATTACATCAGATAGGGAATTAGCCTGAAAGGCTACAAGATCGAGTTGATTATGAGAATACAGTGTCTTGGAAACACCTGTGGTGCCAAGAGTAACTGAAAACAGAACAAATAATGTCAAAAGGATTCTCATGGTTCCAATATGTCGTATTGGGGTGTGGCAAGCAATCTCGTGCAAATAAATTTTCCGTTATCAGAAATCACCCTAAAACCTTCAAAGAGATGGATTGTGATTGCCAGATCTTCAGCCTATCTGTTTGGGTAATGCCGGTTTTATTTCCAGTGAAGTGTTTGGTTCATAATGAGAATTTAATCGATGTGCTAAGAGTGTGGATGAAATACTCGTTTACTCAATACTGATTTTGGCTAAACCTATTCAATTGCAGTTTGGTCATTCATGGCGTATTTACGGACATCAACTGTCGGTTTTTATTCTGCTGTTTTTGAGATAATGGCCTAACGGTTTAACCACTATGGAATTCTAACACATTCGAGAGAAAACAATGTCTGCAAAAGTTATAGATGGCAAGGCTGTCGCTGCTGAAGTAATTGAAACTGTCAAGGAAGCTACTGCCAAACTGTCAAATGAAACTGGCGTTGTGCCAGGTATTGCTGTTGTCATTGTAGGAGAGGACCCTGCGAGTCAGGTTTATGTTCGCTCAAAGGGCAAGCGCGCGCTTGAATGTGGATTTCATTCGGTAACGCACACCATGCCGGAAGAAACTTCTGAGGAGGATTTGCTGGCAATGGTCAAAAGCCTGAATGATGATGATGCCATTGATGGTATTTTGGTTCAATTGCCACTGCCAAAGCATATTGACGAAGGCAAGGTTATTCAGATGATTGCTCCAGAAAAGGATGTTGATGGATTTCACTTTATCAATGTTGGTAAACTGGGTACGGGTGAAACCGATACTGCTTTTGTTCCCTGCACACCTGCAGGCTCCATGGTTTTGTTGAAGAAGGCACTTGGAACATCAGATCTTTCCGGCCTCAATGCAGTTGTGGTTGGTCGCTCGAATATTGTTGGCAAGCCGATGATGAACCTATTACTTTCTGCAAATGCTACGGTAACGGTTGCACATTCTCGCACAAAGAACCTTCCTGAACTTTGCAAGTCTGCTGATATTCTTGTGGCTGCAGTTGGGCGTGCAGAAATGGTAAAGGCTGACTGGGTCAAACCAGGCGCCGTCATCATAGATGTGGGTATCAATCGTATTGATGCACCTGAAAAAGGCGAGGGCAAGTCCAGACTTGTTGGTGATGTTGCCTATGATGAAAGTGCCGAGGTGGCTGGATCGATTACTCCTGTGCCGGGTGGTGTCGGCCCGATGACGATTGCAATGCTTATGGCAAACACATTGGAAAGTGCTTGTCGTAGAGCAGGTGTTGATGCGCCGACCTACTAATACAGTCTAATCCCAAAGCGCTGGTCCCACACAGGAAATCACTCGGATGGATCCCAGATTTATCGACGGAAAAGCGGTTGCTTCCAGAATTTATGATGAAGTGCGATCCCAGTTTGAAGCACTTGGTGGCACAAGCCGAAAACTCGTTTCAATTTCAATTGGTGGCGACAAGGAAGTAGCTGTTTACATTCGTAATCAGGTAAGGGGCGCAGAACGGGCAGGCATTCCATTTGATGATCAATATTGGGATGGATCGCTCACTCAGGAGGAATGCAAGGCAAGAATCGTTGCCATGAATGATGATCCTGATGTGATTGGCATCATCCTGCAACGTCCAGTGCCGGAACATATCAATGTACGCTCCCTGCAATCTGCCATTCATCCTCTCAAGGATGTTGAAGGCATGAACCCGGCTTCGATTGGCAATATTGTCTATAATGATCTCGCACTTGCACCGTGTACGGCTGCTGCTTCAGTTGAGCTTATCAAGGAAACAGGCCTCAAGCTCGAAGGGCTGGAAGTGGTCATGATTGGCCATTCGGAAATTGTCGGGAAGCCAGCAGCCTTTATGTTGATGGCAGAAGGGGCAACCGTCACAGTCTGTCATCATATGACACGCTCTGTTGCTGCCCATTCCCGCCGTGCTGATGCAGTTCTTGTTGCTGTTGGCATTCCGAACTTTTTGAAAGCTGACATGGTAAAGCCTGGTGCCGCTGTAATTGATATCGGTATCAATCAGATATTGGATGAGAAAACGGGAAAATCCAGGATAGTCGGTGACGTTGATACAGAAAAGGTTATTGAGGTTGCAAGCTGGGTAACGCCTGTGCCGGGTGGTGTTGGCCCTGTTACTGTATCGATCCTGATGAAGAATGCCCTTACCGCTCACAAACGACAGCTTGCAGCTGGCTGGATATAATATCATCAACTGAATTCAAATATATTTTGGGTCTGGAGAGATTTACCTCACAGCTACTATCCGTTATCCTTCAATTGACGTA
>CALDZZ010000139.1 GCA_937944075.1 uncultured Rhizobiaceae group bacterium | reverse complement strand
CATACAGGCTACGAAGACTTACTCATCAAAGACAAGCCACGCTTGGCGCTAGGCACGTTTTATCACCAGCTGCACCATCGTTACTATGAATGTAATTATGGCAATCAGGAAATGCCTTGGGATCGTTGGTTTGGAACCTTCCATGATGGTTCACAGGGTGGGACGCAGGCAACCAAGGAACGCCGCCGTAAAATGTATCAGACTTAAGCCGATACCCCGGCCTCCCAGCCCAGCATGGCACGTTTTCTGGTTAGCCCCCAGTGATAACCCGTAAGCGCACCGGATTTTCCCAAGGCTCTGTGGCACGGCACTACGAAGGAAATCGGGTTACGCCCGACGGCTGCACCAACGGCTCGAACGGCTTTCGGGTTTTCTATTGCCTCGGCAATGTCTGAATAGGTTTTGGCACTGCCAAGTGGAATGCCAAGAAGGGTATCCCAGACGCGAATTTGAAAATCCGTACCGATTAAGGTTACACGCAAGGGTGTATCAGGCGACCAGTTTTGCGGATCAAATATACGCTTGGCCATGTCGCGCGTTAAAGCAATATTCTCGCTATAAGAAGCATTCGGCCAACGACTTTTCATATCTTCAAGGGCAAGCGCCTCTTCGCCCGCATCACAAAACGCAAGCCCGACAAGAGATGCGTTGACACCCTCGCCAGTCACCATAACCAAGGCCTGGCCGAATGGACATTGATGAAAACCATACTCTAAATTGAGACCACCCCCACGCGCCTTCCAAATGCCTGGCGACATCGCTTCATGAGTCACAAACAAATCATGTAAGCGCGAGGGTGATGAAAGTCCTAGCTCAAAACTGGCGTCCAGTATCGGCAAATCCTCATCGCGCAACAACCGCTTGGCATGGTCAAGCGTAACCGCCTGGCTGAACGCTTTTGGCGATATACCGGCCCAGCGTGTGAAAAGCTTCTGCGTTGCAGTTTCACCCAGCCCCAGATGGGAGGCCAACTCTGTCAGTGAAGGCTGATCTTGCCAGCGTAGGGATAAAAATTCCACAGCCTTTCGAATGGTGACATAATCGCCATCAAGCGTTTCATTGGCTTCAAGGATATGCCCGCCATAACGCAGGGCCTTTGGGGAGTGATAATCGTGTTTCATAAACGCAGACTAGAACGGCGAAATAATTTCCGCCACCCGAAACTTGCAGCCAGACCTCAGGCCTTTACCCGTCCAAGTGCGCCCTTGAAAGCATCGGCAAAGCTTTCCTTGTCATCAGGATTGAGAAAGGCCCCAATCGGCAGGGTGAAATCCTTGCTTGTCAGCCGCATGGACGTAATGCCGATTTCATCATGTCGCTCTACTTCAAACCGCGTCCAGAACGGATTGAAGTTATGTTCCGTCAATCGCCCGCGCGGATCATATTGCTGTATCTTCAGTTCATCACGCGCAACCGAAATAACTTCTCTTGCCCGTGCTGATCTATAGTTCAAGTGAAAGGCAAACCAGATGATAAGGACATCCAGTGCCATGGCAATGAAAACCGGCCAGGCACCCATCACCCAGAACATGATGCCGGAGGTAAAACAGGTAATCGCAATAAATCCGATTAAAAGCAGAAACCCGTTGCGCCCAAGCGAACGGTGCGGGGTCAGTTCTGCCACAAATTCTGGTTTGTTTTCTGCTTCCATAAGGCGTACCTTATCCCAAAAAACAGACGATTACAGGACCAAAAAGTCGCATGGCGAAAACAACAAAACCAAAGCCGAAAAAGAAGCGCCTGCCTCGCAGCAAATATACTCATGAGGAGTTGAGTGAAATCTTCTCACGCTTTGAAAAATTACGCCCCGAGCCAAAGGGGGAGCTTATGCATGTAAACCCCTATACACTGGTGGTTGCCGTTGCACTCTCCGCGCAGGCAACAGATATCGGCGTCAACCGTGCTACCAAGGAGCTGTTCAAGGTGGCAGATACGCCTGAAAAAATGTTGGCTTTGGGAGAGGCAAAGGTAGGCGAATACATCAAGACAATTGGGCTTTGGCGCAACAAGGCAAAGAATGTAATTGCGCTTTCACAAATGCTGGTGGATGAGTTCGACAGCATAGTGCCGCAAACAAGAGAAGAATTGGTCAGGCTTCCTGGAGTAGGAAGGAAAACAGCCAATGTGGTTCTCTCGATGGCGTTTGGAATTCCGACCATGGCCGTTGATACCCATGTCCTGCGCATCGGCACAAGAATGGGAATGGCGCCTGCCAAAACACCTGATGAGGTCGAGGCAATTCTCATGAAGGTTATTCCTGAAGAATATCTCTACCATGCGCATCACTGGCTAATTCTGCACGGGCGCTACACTTGCGTTGCACGCAAACCCAAATGCGAGGCCTGTATTATTGCTGACCTCTGCAAGTCCAAAGAAAAGACCTGCGATGTGCCGGCACCTATTATTCCAATTCTGGATCAGGAGATACCAACATGATTTTTCACGGCATGAACTATCTGGCTGTAATTCTGGCAGCCCTTGCAGGTATGATGGCAGGGGCCGCCTGGTATGGAGCGCTTGCCAAACCCTGGATGAAGGCCGTTGGCATGTCTGAAGAACCAAAACAAAACCCGAAGATATACATCGTCGCCCTTATCTCACAATTTCTGATTGCCTATATTCTGGCAGGTCTGATTGGACACATTGGAACCTATACAATCTTTGGCGGCGTTCTGTCAGCGCTCTTTTGCTGGGCAGGGTTCACAATCGCGCCGATGATGACCAACCACAGGTTTCAGGGATCAGGCTGGGATTTAACATTTATTGATGCCGGTTACTGGTTTGTTGTCTTTGCCCTGCATGGCGCTATCATTGGGTGGATGGGGGTCTGATGTTTGCCAGAGAAAAGCTGACCTTTGAAGCACTGCCCCTGCCCGATCGCGCAAAACTGAATGATGAACAAATGCGGCAGGCAGCTCGCGCGTTTTTCGAAACCATGCGCTCACGTCATTCAATCCGCGATTTTGCACCAACAGAAGTACCGCAGGAAATTATTGAGAACTGTATACGCACAGCAGGCTCTGCACCCAGTGGTGCGAACCATCAGCCCTGGCATTTTGTGGCGATTCGTAACCCAGATGTAAAAGCGGAAATTCGCAAGGCTGCAGAAAAAGAAGAGGAAGCCTTTTATGCAGGCGGTGGCGGTGATGAATGGATCAAGGCGCTGGAACCCATCGGCACAGGCCCTGAAAAACCACATCTGGAAATCGCACCCTGGCTGATTGTCATCTTCGCTCAGCGTTACGGCGAATTTGACGATGGCACGACCTACAAGAACTATTACGTCAATGAAAGTGTTGGCATTGCAACAGGCTTTCTGATTGCAGCGCTTCATCATGCAGGCCTTTCAACACTGACGCATACACCCAACCCGATGAAGTTTCTGAATCAGCTCTTGAAGCGACCAAAGTCTGAAAAGCCGGTTATGATTTTGGCTATTGGACACGCAGCCGAACATGCAACTGTTCCAGCTGTCGCAAAAATCAAAAAGCCACTCAAGGAAATCTTGACTGTACTGTGAACCATGCTGTTTGGCAGGTGATACTTACCAGGTTCGCCTTGGGCCTGTATCAATGTGAAAGAAATTCTGATGCGGGTAATAGCTGTAGCCTCCCACTTCCCACATGGACTTGAGATAGTTTTTTATTTCTTTCGGTGACCCGCCCTTGACTGAAAAATCCACTGCGCGGCAGGTCAGGTGATAGGACTTGGGCTTGCCACCCTTGCGCTTGTTCTCCAAAGGCCAGCGGTGGGTGGAATGTACCCGAACCGGACCAAACTTTTTGGCAACCTTGGTAAGCGCAATCTTCAACTGCAATGGCGTACACCAGCTGGTGTCATTCCAGGTAATTTTGGCAGGTCTGAAAAAAGATGCAAAGTCAGCACTCGCACAAGCAGACAGCATAAGAGGCAGCGCGATCGCTGCAATTTTTAAACGGCTTCTGTTTGCCATCAGGGAATTCCTACACAATACAAATGGAACTGTGTTTAAGCATGCATGATATTCGTTAAAATTTTAACTATCCGGAATTAACCATCTCCGTTAAGATTCAAAAGTCCGCCAAATATTAACATAGACCAATGGTTGAATAGACCTTTCATCCGTGATGAGATTATAAAGGCGGAAACTTGGAGTAAGAAATTCCCTTTGATATTCACAAGGGTGGAGGAGATATCATGACAGAGACAAGCAAAACATATCCGGTATTAAAGGATGCTACAAAAAATACACATGCAGATGCAGCCAAATACAAGGAAATGTATGAAGCCTCCGTCTCGGATCCTGAAGCGTTTTGGGGAAAAGAAGGCAAACGCCTTGAGTGGATCAAACCCTACACAAAAGTAAAAAACACCACCTTTGAATATCCTGATGTCTCAATCAAATGGTATGAAGACGGCACACTGAATGTTAGCGCCAATTGTATAGATCGCCATTTGGCTGAAAGAGGCGACCAGACAGCCATCATCTGGGAAGGTGATGAACCAACCGAAGATCTTCACATCACCTACAAGCAATTGCATGAGCATGTTTGTAAACTTGCCAATGCCATGAAAGCTCAAGGCGTAAAGAAAGGCGACCGCGTCACACTTTACATGCCGATGGTACCGGAAGCAGCCTATGCCATGCTGGCCTGTACCCGCATTGGTGCCGTACACTCGATTGTCTTTGGCGGTTTTTCACCCGACGCACTTGCAGGCCGTTTGGTCAATTGCCAGTCGGAATATATCATCACCGCAGATGAAGGGCTTCGCGGCGGCAAGAAGGTTCCTTTGAAGGCAAATGCAGATGCAGCTTGTGAAATTGCAGCGAAAGACGGCCAAAAGGTCAAAAATATTATCGTTGTCAAACGCACAGGCGGTGACATCAACTGGCTTGACGGTCGCGATGTCTGGTATCATGATGTAACCGGCGAAGCCTCTGCAGATTGCCCACCGGAAGAAATGAACGCAGAAGACCCGCTCTTTATTCTTTATACGTCAGGTTCGACCGGGCAGCCAAAAGGCGTATTGCACACAACAGGTGGCTATCTGGTTTGGGCTTCCATGACGCATCAATATACTTTTGATTATCAGGAAGGTGATATTTACTGGTGTACGGCAGATGTGGGCTGGGTAACCGGTCACTCGTATATTGTTTACGGACCACTTGCCAATGGCGCGACGACCATCATGTTTGAAGGCGTTCCGAATTATCCGACCACTGCCCGTTTCTGGGAAGTTTGCGACAAGCATAAAGTAAACCAGTTCTACACTGCCCCAACTGCCATTCGTGCCTTGATGCAGGCAGGGGATGACCCGGTGCTGTCAACCTCACGTGCCTCACTACGCATTCTTGGAACCGTGGGCGAACCGATTAATCCGGAAGCTTGGGAATGGTATCATAATGTCGTGGGTGAAGGCCGTTGCCCGATTGTGGATACCTGGTGGCAAACAGAAACTGGTGGTCACATGATAACGCCACTACCCGGCGCTACAGACCTGAAGCCAGGTTCTGCCACGACGCCTTTCTTTGGTGTTCAACCGCAACTGGTTGATAATGACGGTAACCCGCTAGAGGGAGCCGCTGACGGCAACCTTTGCATCACGGATTCCTGGCCTGGCCAAATGCGCACCGTCTACGGCGACCATGAGCGCTTTGTTCAAACATATTTCTCCACCTACAAGGGTAAATACTTCACTGGTGACGGCTGTAAACGTGACGAAGACGGTTACTACTGGATCACAGGTCGTGTGGATGATGTGATCAACGTTTCCGGTCACCGCATGGGGACTGCAGAAGTCGAGGCGGCACTTGGTGCGCATGATGCGGTTTCGGAATCTGCTGTTGTCGGCTTCCCGCATGACATAAAAGGCCAAGGCATTTACTGCTATGTCACGCTTATGGCAGGCGTTGAGGCAACGGATGATCTGAAAAAAGAACTTCGCAATCATGTGCGCTCTGAAATCGGCCCTATCGCATCTCCAGATGCAATCCAGTGGGCTCCAGGCTTGCCAAAAACCCGTTCCGGCAAAATCATGCGCAGAATTTTGCGCAAGATAGCCGAGGATGACTTTTCAAATCTTGGAGACACCTCAACACTTGCCGAACCGGCGGTTGTCGATGATCTGATTGAGAACAGGCAGAATAAATCCTAAAACATCTTGACCATTTCCAATTCTGTGGCAACATCAAAGTGTGTTTAACGAATCGAAAGGAGGTGATCTGATGTCGAGTGATTTTATGGTTTCTGGGAAGATCCGGGGGAAAGAAGTCCACATTGGAGCAGCCTTCACTGAGGCTTCATTCCACTAAGTTCAGTGACTGCGGCCATGCC
>CALDZZ010000138.1 GCA_937944075.1 uncultured Rhizobiaceae group bacterium | reverse complement strand
CTGAGACGCTGTCGAAGGCTTCTCTCGCCTTTCACAGGCGGTTCGCGACGCCGCTCACCGCGTTCATCTCTGAAAACAGTTTTACTGTTTTCTTTTTGCAATGCAAAAACCGTTCTTCACTCTCTACGCAGGGTTCTTGGTTAAGAGCCACACATAATAAACATTAGAGGTTTTTAATTAAGAGCCCTGCATGTTTTAAGAAATACAAGAATAACACCGTTCAAGATTAGGGCGAGTGAATGTAAATTTGTGTCTAAAACTAGCTCCCTCATCCTGAGCCTGTCGAAGGACGGGGGAGCGGCACATAGGGCAACCAACCCTTCGACAAGCTCAGGGTGAGGGGCAAATTGGCAAGCCTTCATCTTTTAGCAGACTAAACAAATCAGAACTGGGGTGCGGTATTTCCCCTACCCAACCTGCTCAATACAAACAGAGGTATGGCCGCGATTGATATACCCCAACTTACCCGCCGCCGCTTTGGAAAGATCAATCACGCGCCCCTTGATGAAAGGACCCCGATCGTTAATCCTGACAATCACACTGCGTCCATTGCGCTTGTTGGTGACGCGAACTTTTGTGCCAAAGCGTAATTTGCGATGTGCTGCGGTCATGGCATTGGGGTTCATGCGTTCGCCCGAGGCGGTTTTATTGCCCGGCAAATTATACCAGGACGCACCACCACATTGTTTTGCGCCAAGACTTACTGCCATTGGCAGCGAAAAGCCCGCGAGAACAGCTAGCGACAAAACCGTGATAATTTTTTGCATGAAACAAATCCTTCGATAATTCCGGATTGTTTGAAACCCAATATTGGCGATATAAAGATGAGATGAAAAACATGAAACAAATGAAGCATTGCAGCAGATGACAAACCTCCGAGAATGGATTGGCAAGAGCGAGACCAAAACGGCGTTGATTGATGAACGCCAGGCCGAGCTGATGTCTGCCACGTTTGACAAACCGGTTTTGACAGAGGGGCAAGCTCTGCCCGCCTGCTGGCACTGGGCCTGGTTCAATGACGCCAGGCCTCATTCGCAGCTTGGGCGTGATGGTCATCCAAAACGGGGTGAGAATTCCATTCTGCCCCCCATTGGCCTGCCCCGTCGCATGTGGGCAGGAGGCGACATCAGGTTTGTTGCACCGTTGATAATTGGCAGCACGATTACCAAAACATCCACAGTAGAAAAAATTGCAGAAAAATCCGGCAGTACGGGCAGTCTTTGTATTGTCAGCCTTCTTCACGAATTAAGGGATGAATCCTCACTGCTCATAGAAGAAAGACAAAACCTTGTCTTTCGCGAAGACCCCAAACCGGATGCTCCAAAGGCTATCCCGTCACAACCACCAATCGATGCACAAGTCTCTCGAACCGTGACGCCAGACCCGGTCACACTGTTTCGCTATTCAGCACTCACATTTAACGGCCACCGCATTCACTATGATGTGGATTATGCCCGCGATGTCGAAGGCTATGAGGGGCTTGTTTTTCACGCACCCCTGACAGCTACCCTGCTGCTGGAACTGGCGCAGGAACTTCTAGGCGCAAGCATCAAGGCATTCAAATACCGCGCTACCTCACCTTTGTTTGGACATCGACCATTTCATGTTCATGGCAAGCAAGAGGGTGCAAAATCAATCGTTTGGGCAACAACACCAGACGGTGTGCAGGCCATGATTGGAGAGGCAGAATAAACATCTTCAAGTGTTAAGTTTTATTACCAAATCGTAACCACTGCATTAGCCAAAATTTAATCTAAGTGGCGTAAGTTTGCTCTTATAGTAATTGGTCCTTTTTTGAGTAGTGAGTAGTATGACCGATATGGTAAGACCACGAGTAAAATATGTAATTGGTCCGGATGGAAGTCCGTTGACTGTTTCTGATTTGCCACCAACTTCGACACGTCGATGGGTTATTCGCCGAAAGGCGGAAGTCGTTGCTGCAGTACGCGGCGGGCTCCTGTCACTTGAAGAGGCATGTGATCGTTACACGCTGACGGTGGAAGAATTCCTGAACTGGCAAAGCTCGATTGACGAGCATGGCCTTGCAGGACTTCGCACAACAAGAATTCAAGAATACCGCGCTTAAGAACACGGTTGCGTTTCAGAATTAAACTGAAACCAGAAAACCGGTCGCCATAAAAGACACGGGATTATAAAGAGCACAATAAACTGGACGGCCCTCCATTTGATTGGAGGCCGTCTTTTGGTTGTTTGAAAGATCAAAAAATTAAGGCGTACTTCCGTTCTTGATTTTGGCAACAGAAACAGCCACAGCAATTGCAGAAATTGCAAAGAACCAAAGCCCTGGCTGTGAAACCGCATTGGCGAGACCACTTGTCTTTGCAGCAAAAACGGCAATCGCAACCAGAAGCACATCCATCATTGACCATTTGGCAAGTGCCGCCGTCCACCCCATGGCCTCTTCCTTGAGAAATACGGTTTGAAAAGCAGTGAACAATTTCAATATTGGAAACAGAATTGAAAAGGCGAGCACAACAATCGCCAGCAGGATTTCTCCATCAGTCCACAAACCTGAAATGATCGTAATGAGGGAAGGTGTTTCGGTAAAAAAGTAAAGTTTTTCAAACTGCATCAAAGGCAGGGAAATCCCCAACCCAAATGAGATGCTGGCAATCAAAAGTATCAGAGGTCTGAAACGGTCCATCGTATCCAACTCAAAACGGGTAACTTGCCCCGCTGAATAACATGATGGATATAAACCACAAAGCCGAATGACCTTGCAAAGTTAAAATTCAGAAAAAATTTCAAACGTCCGGTTGTGCCCTGAGAACACATTCGTCCCAAGGGCACACGGAAGGAGTAAGTCGGCAAAAGAAGGGACGCCCCCTCTCCTGTTATCCGATCATCGCACGGCTTTCTGCCAGCTCGTCGACAGTTTCTTCCAAAACGCCGGTGCCGCCATCGCGTTGTTCAAGCTTTTGCGCTTTTTTCAGATCTTCATCAGCTTCGGCCAATGCAGCTTCTGCATTAATGCGTTTTTCTTTCAGGTCACGAATTGAACCTTCAAGATTCTCCTGGCGGGAACGTGCTGCCTTTGCAAATGTCGGATAAGCAAAATGCGTGGTATCCGTGATACCGGCTTTTTCTTCTTCAACATTGATTTGGGCTTGAAGGTCACCGTGCATTTTTTCAAACTCGGCAATCATCATGTCAATTTGTGCCAATTGACGGGTTTTGTCTTCTACCTGAAAATGCTTCAGGCGAAGAAGGTTGTCACGCGATTTCATACTCAATACTCCTGTGAACCGCAAAGAACATCAAACGGACATTCTTTATATGTTACTGATGGCCTATGGCCGATTCGGAAATACGCACCGAACCACCAAGTTCGTGAAAAACTATCGTAATCGTAATTATTAATGAGAAATTGCGATTACGTTAACTATTCATTTACTCGACTTATTAATTATAGCCCAAGGTTCTTAAAGGTCGGTAAACTAAAGCATTACCAAAAGTAAACTTTTCAGCCAGATAGACAGTGATTCGTGAAATTCACTCTTTTGAAGCTTCTTGTTAACTTGGGTAAATTGCATAAACCGTTGAAAATTAGGCGTTTAGGCCTCTTTTTTAATCCTTTTTTATGGGTTGCGCTTAAGAATTACAATTTGTTAACCATTATGTATCAGCATATGGTTATTGATTATTAACCATAACCGGGTCACCAGCTAACGAGGCGGCTAAGATCAGGTCATTGCTGTGAGGCAAAAGGGGAAAAAGATGCGAGTATTGCTTATTGAAGACGACAGCGCTACGGCCCAAAGCATCGAATTGATGCTGAAGTCAGAAAGTTTCAACGTCTACACAACTGATCTGGGCGAAGAAGGTGTCGACCTTGGTAAACTATACGATTACGATATCATTCTGCTGGATTTGAACCTTCCGGACATGTCCGGTTACGAAGTTTTGAGAACCCTCAGACTTTCAAAGATTAAAACACCAATTCTTATTCTGTCAGGCCTGGCAGGTATTGAAGACAAGGTTCGCGGCCTTGGTTTTGGTGCTGATGACTACATGACCAAGCCATTCCACAAGGATGAGTTGGTTGCACGCATTCATGCAATTGTTCGTCGCTCAAAAGGTCACGCACAATCTGTCATTACAACTGGCGACCTGGTTGTAAACCTTGACGCAAAAACAGTTGAAGTATCCGGACAACGTGTACATTTGACTGGCAAGGAATATCAGATGTTGGAGCTTCTTTCACTGCGCAAGGGCACAACACTAACAAAAGAAATGTTCCTGAACCATCTATATGGCGGTATGGATGAGCCGGAATTGAAAATTATCGACGTGTTCATCTGTAAATTACGCAAAAAACTTGCCGCAGCAGCAGATGGACTGAATTACATCGAAACGGTTTGGGGTCGTGGTTATGTACTGCGTGAACCAGACGGTGCAGAATTGCTTGAGACTGCATAAGCTATCTCATAAATGACACAAACGAAAAAACCCGCTGATGATTTCAGCGGGTTTTTTGTTATGTCGGTTTCTTTATAAAAGATCAGCAGCAGAAAACTTGAAACAGCTTTCTATGCCGCCTCAGTATCGACCTTCGTGACTTCAATATTCGCTTCTTTCAACTTCGTCTGCAAGATGGACCTGTTGAAGGGCTTCATCATGAAAGCATTTGCGCCAGCGCGCTTTGCCTTGGTCATTTCCGAAACCATGATTTCACTGGTGCAATATAGAATTCTTGTATTGGCAGAATTTTCCAGACCCTTGAACGCTTGAAGGAACTCAAGGCCAGTCATTCCAGGCGTATCCCAATCAACCAGAATTACGTCCGGCATGTTATAACGGGATTTTTCCAATGCTTCCGAGCCATCCGAAGCCTCAACGACCACAAACCCCATATCAGTAAGAATTCGGTTCGCGACCTTACGAATAACAGGTGAATCGTCCACAATCAGAAAAATTTTCATTCCTTGCTCCAAAATACTCTAAGTACGTTCAGGCAAGGCTAGCCAGCTAAGTTTAAAAAGAAACTAATTTCACGCATTCAGCAGCATATTAGTCGAAATTCATTGAAAACAGTGATACTATGGTTATCAAAAGGTTAACCTGCCAACTGCGCACTGAAAACCACATCTTCGCCTTCAAGCCTTGCAGTCACGTCCATTTTCGAAGCTTCTGCAAGCTGCAGGGTATAAACAGGCTGAATGGCGTGTGCATCAAGGTCTTCTTCAAAAGTCCCATTCAACAAGTTAAGAAATGCAGGTGGCACACGCCCCTTGACGCCACTTGAAGTGACCTTGAAAGAAGGAGAGCCGTTTGGATCTTCAATTTCAACCTTTACAATTCCGCCACGCGGAATGGCAGAAATCCCTATCAAAACCAGATTAAGCAGAAGCTTGACCTGATTTTTTGCCATCAAGGCACGTTCACCATGCCACTCAATGTCAGTTTTCTTTTCA
>CALDZZ010000137.1 GCA_937944075.1 uncultured Rhizobiaceae group bacterium | reverse complement strand
TAAAAAGATGATCGTTGTTGGTGGTGGCGTCATCGGCCTAGAAATGGGATCTGTTTGGAACCGTCTTGGTGCGGAAGTCACAGTCATTGAATATTTGGATACCATCTTGGGCAGCATGGACAATGATGTTTCAAAGCAATTTCAGAAAATTCTCGTTAAACAGGGCATGAAGTTTCATCTTTCATCCAAGGTTACCGGTGTCGAGAAAAAAGGCAAAGGCGCTAGCGTTTCCTTCGAACCGGTCGAAGGCGGGGATACGCAAACACTAAACGCAGACATCGTTCTGGTTGCGACCGGTCGCAGACCTTATACGGATAATCTTGGCCTTGAGGCGATCGGCATTGAAATGGATCGCGGCAAGGTAAAGACAAATCACTGGAAGACAAATATTGATGGCATTTGGGCTCTTGGCGATGTCACGGATGGCCCAATGCTTGCCCACAAGGCAGAAGACGAAGGCGTCGCTGTAGCAGAAACCATTGCCGGGCAGGCGGGTCATGTAAACTATGATGTTATTCCAGGCGTGGTTTACACCATGCCGGAAGTTGCTTCTGTCGGCAAAACCGAAGAAGAACTCAAGACTGCAGGCATTGAATATGTAAAAGGACAATTCCCCTTCATGGCCAATGGGCGGGCACGCGCAATGAACCAGACTGAAGGCTTTGTCAAATTTCTTGCAGACAAGACGACTGACCGTGTTTTGGGCGTTCATATCGTTGGATTTGGCGCTGGTGACATGATCCATGAATGCGCAGTTCTCATGGAGTTTGGCGGATCATCTGAAGACCTTGGCCGCACTTGCCATGCCCATCCAACCTTGTCTGAAGTTGTGCGTGAAGCAGCGCTTGCTACGCATGGAAAGCCTCTTCACATCTAAGTAATATACCGAGTCCAACCTCGGCAATTTCAGACAATATCTCATATACACCTCAAGGTTGTAAGCTTTGCTGCGGGCAACATTTTTTATAGGTGGTGATAGTAATGAAGGTTTTTCCAAGACTGGGGTTTAATGAATTAATTAGTAAGTTTTCAGCTGACAGGGTAATCAAATCCGGTCGGGATGTACTTCCCAACCGGATTGGTGGTGTTGGCAGTCATAAAATTATGAGTACATTTACTGACATAACAAAAGACTTGATTGCCAGCTCATCAATTAACAGCATCAACAGTGGCTCAACGGATGTCGAGGTTACCCAGCCGGTGCCAACAGACAATAGTGGTTTGCAAACGCTTGTTTCGACTGATGGCAAGGAAACCAGCCCTATTAGCAGCCCATTGAGTTACACTGAAAAGATTGATGATGAAGTCGTCGAAAAAATCAGGGAAGATGGCAACACAATCAGGCTTGGCAGCAGTGCTTACAAAAGAATGAGCTAAAAGGCAAAATCACTTCTTCATAGAAAGTGTCAAAACCCGCAAACCCTGGCTGTTATGCGGGTTTTTTTGTTACCGATCTTTCTACGTATCTTGCACGGGTCGTCATAGGCATTAGCAACGAATAGCTGACCTCACATTTTCGTGATTTAATCGATTGAACAAACCAAAATGTTTTAATCAATTTTGATCGGCCATAATTATGATATCGTTTATTACATCCGGAAATTCCTTTTCAAAAACAGAAACCAGCAGAACACAGCAATCCCAGTCTTCTTTTTTCCTCAACAGGTTTCAATCCTCTTCCTCGCCAAGCCGAAGTGAAACAGAAAGCCAGAAAAAACTTCAGGGAAAGCCTGCACCAAGAAGCAATCCAGTTGAAAATTGCTCCTTCAAACCGCAAACCGTAGAGATAAACATTTCACTGGGTGGAAACCGATTTGCAACGCAATCGCTTTTCAACCTGCAAAACATGCTTTCAAGGCAGTTGCAGAATTTTTCTATTCGCACTGGCAACACAATTGAAATTCACATCCCTCAAATCGCTATCTGCAAGGGTGATTTTTCAATTACCATTGACACCAGCGAAGGATTTGGTGGCAAACCTGGAAAGCCCGAGAAACCGGATGGTCAACCGCAAGAGCAGTTTGCAAAACCCGAGGCACATGAAACCATTTCCCGTTTGGCACCAGCCGATGAGGCTGCAAAGACCGGCGAACTCTCGGGCGCGGACAGACCTGCCCCACGTGATATTTCAAATGCCGTAGCAGCCCAAAATGGCCAGGTAACCAAAAACGATAATAACGCTTCTGATCTGCTTTGGTCATGGGGGCAGTTTATCGACCATGACATGGTTCTCACCAAGGAAGGTGAGGAGTCTGCCAATATTTCCGTACCCAGGGGAGACCCGGGACTTGATCCAACAGGAACGGGTCGTACCTTCCTTCCTTTCAAGCGCTCGGAGGGTATAACCGACGAGAATGGTATCCGTCAGCAAATCAATGAACAAACACCCCTGATTGACGCATCCATGGTATATGGTGCAACGGATGAGGAAACCTCCGAACTGCGCTCTTATAATGGCGGTGAAATGAAAATCGGCGATGACGGGTTCTTGCTGGATGACCCCGATACAATGGTGCTTGCAGGTGACAAGCGCGCAGCAGAACAGCCAGGGCTTCTTTCATTGCATACATTGTTTGTGCGTGAGCATAATCGTCAGGCCAAACAGATTGCTGCCGAAAATCCACTCATGTCTGATGAACGAATTTTCCAGCAGGCACGCAAGAGTGTCGCTGCACAAATTCAGGCCATTACCTACAATGAGTTCCTGCCGGTTCTACTGGGTGACCAAAACGCCAATCCGGACAATTTTCAGATTGACCCAAAAACAAACGATGGCAAGGTATCAAACGAATTTGCAACCGCCGCCTACAGGCTTGGTCATACACTCGTAAGTGAAACGGTCGCCATCAAACAGGCAGATGGCAGCCTCAAACAGGCAACACTTGACGAGGTTTTCTTCAAACCTGATTTCACAAAGGAAACAGGAATCGGTTCCATTTTGTCAGGACAAAGCGAGCAAACCTCCGAGAAAGTGGATAACAAGATAGTGGATGGCTTGCGCAATCGCCTGTTTGGCCCCCCTGGTAGCGGCGCACCCGGCCTGGACCTTGCCTCACTCAATATTCAGCGCGGGCGCGACCACAATTTGCCATCTTACAACGATATGCGTGATGCATTGGGACTGCAACGCATTGAAAGTTTTGATAATCCAATCTTTCAGGAAGGCGTAGGCGAACAATTGGCAAGCGTTTATTCATCACCAGACGACATGGACCTTTGGGCAGGTGGCCTGGCTGAAAACCCTTCAGGCGACTCAATGCTGGGTGAAACCTTTACAAAAATTGTAGCAGAGCAATTTGCCAAGACAGCGCAGGCGGACAAGGATTTTTACTCAAGGAGCATGAGCGCAGAAGATCAGGACTGGTTGTCCAACCTGACATTGGCAGATGTTATTCGTGCAAATTCAGATAGCGCCAACATGGATGATACAGCCTTCATCGTTGATTAGGCCAAAGTCTGGTTTCAGGTGCTGAAAGTCAGCACTTGAAACTTGTCGGGTTTTGACTAGGTTGGAAACATGTTTGATATTCTCAAAAAATTTGTTTCCGACCTTAGTGAATCCGACGAGCCGGAAAACTTCATCCACGACAAACTTCAGTTGGCAGAAGCCGCTCTCATGTATCATGTGATTGCAGTTGATGGCGTTGTGCGAGATGAAGAAAAAGGCCGAATGGCGGAAGTCCTTTCCAGACAGTTCAACCTGAGTGAAGAGGAAACCAGAAGCCTGGCACTAGAAGCCAAAACAGCAGAACACGAGGCCATCGACCTCTACAAGTTTACAAGCATTTTGAAAAACACCCTGACAAGGGAAGAGCGTATTCTCATTATCGAACATCTTTGGGAGATGGTTTTTGCAGATGGTGTTTTGCATGAACTCGAGGATAATGTTGTCTGGCGCATTGCAGAACTGCTTGCGGTGGATTCAAGAGACCGTGTTTTGCTCAAACAACGGGTCTGGAAAAATTCCGCCGGTAACAATGCCGCAGAACAATCTGATGACTAAATCTGACAAACCAAGAATTCTGACCATCATGCACCAGGAGGGTTCAACTCCAGGTCGTGTAGGTTTTTTGCTTGAGGAAATGGGCTATCAATTGGTTTCATGCAAGCCCGCTCTGGGTGATCAACTGCCACAAACACTGGACGAGTATGCAGGTGCGGTTGTCTTTGGCGGGCCTATGAGCGCCAACGACAACGAAAGTTTTATCAAGGACGAGATCGAATGGATGTCTGTACCCTTGAAGGAAAACAAGCCTTTCTTTGGCATTTGCCTTGGTGCACAAATGCTTTGCAAACACCTTGGAGGAGAGGTGAAGCCGCATGACCGTGAGCATGCAGAAATCGGGTATTATCCCATACAGGGTACACAAGCCGGCAAAACCATGATGGAATGGCCAGACCATGTATACCAATGGCACACAGAAGGTTTTTCAATCCCTGATGATGCAACCTTGCTTGCGAGCGGCGAAGAGTTTCCCAACCAGGCTTTTCAGTATGGCAAAAATGCCTTCGGTGTTCAGTTTCATTCTGAAGTCACACACTACATGATGAACAAATGGACAACCAAGGCCGCACATCGTTTTTCATTGCCGGGCGCACAGAACCGCGAACAACAATTTGCCGCCAGACCTATTCATGACCCGGCTGTCCGCAAGTGGCTGGTGGAGTTTCTCGACAAGTGGATAGGGCCAGCAAAAAATCATACTTGATTTGAAGGCAAAGAAAGTCCAAATGAATGATAATCAATAATTGGAGCTAGTCATGGTTGCCCTTTTTCAAACTCTTTATTTCATACTGGATATCGTCTGGATTGTGGTGATTGCATCGGCAATTTTCTCATGGCTGTTTGCCTTCAACGTTATCAATTCCTCTAATCAGTTTGTCGGGCAAATTGGCAGCATGCTGTATCAGTTAACAGAACCCATGTATCGCCCGATCCGTCGTTTTGTGCCTTCCTTTAACGGGCTGGATCTTTCGCCAATC